>JAIPCT010000001.1 GCA_021738065.1 Burkholderiaceae bacterium | reverse complement strand
GCCACTTACACCGCAGGGCAAAGCCCGGATGCGAGAAAACTCGGTGCTGGTGATACGGCGCCGATGTGCGGTTTGGCCTCAGCGGGTGGAGTACTGCCATGATGTTGGCGGCGCTCGACGAACAAGGCACTTCCTGGAATGCGCTTGGCCTCTTTTTTTGCTTCGCTGAGCGCAGCGGAAACTTCGTGGTGGCTGGCGAAATTTGTATGCTCGACGATCACGCAGCCGATCGACAGCGACGGCAGCGGATGGAACACATACTGCCCCCTTCTGTCTTCGCCGCCATACCCGCCGGCAACAAGATGCTCCGCCTTTATTCTTTTTGACAGTGTGCTGTCGAACTCGCGCAGCACACGGCGCAAGCGTGCCTCCCAGTCGTGGCTTTGCATCAGGACGATGAAATCGTCGCCGCCGACGTGGCCGACGAAATCCTTATGGTCGGCCGCCGCTTCGCTGAGGAGTGTTCCCAGATGCTGGATCATCTGGTCACCGCAGCGATAGCCGTAGGCGTCGTTGAAGGGCTTGAAGTGGTCAAGGTCGCAATAGGCCGCGACGAAGTCATTTTCCGATTCGATCAGGCGATCCGTTTGTTCGTTGATCGGCACGTTGCCGGGCAATTGGGTCAGAGGATTGGCGTAGCGGGCGGCGCGAATCTGCATGTCGGTGATGATGGCCATCAGTTCGCGCAGGAAACCGACACCGCGAAAGCGTCCGTCGCGGGTGATCACGAAGCTATCGGAAATTTCCATGCCGCGCTGGCTGCCGATGGTTTGCGCAACCTCCTGCACGCTTTGCGCTTCATCCACTTGCAGCGTTGGGTCCATGACCATGGTGCAGGAGCGCTTACCGTAAAGTTCGCGGCGGAACGGTCGGGCGAAGCGGTCAATCAATGCGCTGCGCGTGATCAGTCCGAGCACTTGTCCGCCGGCGACCACGACCACGACATTGAGCGCGGGTTGATGCTCGAAGATTCGATAGACGGCATCATTGTCCACGTCCGGCGATACCGTCGGCACTTCATGGACCAGCAAATCGATACGGGGCATGAGGCGATCCGCCCGGGGCCGTGAAGGCAGTATCAACTGTCCGTTCTTTGCGGCGGACGGCGGGGCGATGTGCGGCACGGCGGCGACGCTTCGGTCGGGACGGGCAATACCGAACCCCTGCAGGAAGGGAATGCCGAGTTCGCGCAAGACCTCCAGCTGTGCCTCGGTTTCCACGCCTTCGGCGATCAGCGCGCTGCCGCAAGCGTCAGCGATCTCATGCATGGCGCGCACGAAATGCAGCTTGAGCGGGTCTGTGTCGATGCCAGAAACAAAATGGCGGTCGATTTTCACGAATTCGGGCCGTACCTCGGACCACATGCGCAGATTGGAGAAGCCCTCGCCCATGTCGTCCATCGCGATTTGCATGCCGATGCGGCGGAATTCCTGCAAGGTTTCCTGCAGATCGGAAAAGTCGGTGACCGATTCATTCTCTGTCAGTTCGATAACAATTCGCGAGGGCGGTACACCGAGGCGCAGCAGATCCTGGCGCACTGCCACCAACCGTTTGCGGCTGGCGTGCAGACAACCGATGCTCATATTTACGAAAAGCCGTAGTGGGCAGTTCTGCTCGGCGAACTGCAAAATCGCGGTTTCGACGGCCAGCCATTCCAGTTCGTGGGTACAGTTCAGTGCATCGGCAGTGGCGAACAATGCAGCCGGGGTATGCAGTTCGGAATTCTCCGGGCCACGAATCAGCGCCTCGAAGGCAAAGTAGCGCCCCTGGCGTTGATCGAGGATGGGCTGGTACACGGCATGCAGGCCGCGCTCCTCCATCAGTCGCAGCAGCGCCCGCCCGCGCCAGTTAGGGCGGGTTTGGATTGTCGGGTTTCGAGTTTCGATGTTCATGCTGTATTTGCCTCGCGGGTAGGTGATGGTCGGCTGCTCTCGCATTGCCGTTCCAGGTGCGGCAGATCCAGGCCGCGGATGCGTTTGAGCTTGTTGGGAATGTCGTCGAGCAGGGCTGCATGACGCGGCGCGTGCCAGCCACCGATCAGCGTGACGGCTTCGCGCAGCAGCGGATCGCGGCCGGCACAGATCATCAGCAGGTTGCCTGCGCTGGACAGATCGTTGAGCTGTCCCAGTTCGTCCTGCAGCCCGGCCAGTCGTTTGATCGCAGCGGCGCCGGACTTGCCGGGAAGCATCGGACCGAAGAACTCGATGGCATAGCGCAACTGTTTGATGCCGATGCGCAGTTCATGCAAAGAGGCCGGCTGGTCGACGCGGGCCGCATCGGCAAGTTCGAGTACTTTTTTCAGCAGGCCGCGCAGACGGCGGTCGGCGAAGCGCGTCAGGGACGACTCGATTTGCGTGGTGCCCGGCGCCTTGATGAAGGGTGCGCGCGTCAGCAGGCTGCCGACCGTCAGCAGCAACTGGCCGTAGCCAGGTTGCTGAAGGGTGTGGCGGGTATCGCGGCGGGCGACATACAGACGATTGGTGATGGCACCGGCAAGATCGGTCAGGCGTGGTTCGTCGGGCAGGGCCGTGGCGACCGGCGTGACGATTTCCGCCATCAGCACGTCGAGGTCGCGGGCTTGCCCCAGCGCACCCATCAGTTCGCGCATCGGGGGCAGCAACTGCTCGCTGAAGCGGTCGGGTAGAACCGGGCGGAACATGCGCAGAGCGGCACGCAAGCGGCGCGTGGCGACCCGCATCTGATGCACGTACTCCGCATCGTCGCTCTTCACGGCGCCGTCGTGGTTGAGTTGCAAATGCGTCAGGCAGTCTTGCGCGATCAGGCGAAACGCCGCCAGCGGCGTTTCGCCTGTGCCGATAGCAATGGCGCCGGCCTTCACCGGCTCTCGCACCGTGTTGCGGAACAGCCGGTAACCGCGTTCCGCCTTCGATAGCAGCAATGGCGGCAGCGCCAGGCTTTGCGCCAGTTGCAGCGCAAGGGTGTAGACGCTGTCAACGCTACCCGACAGCAGTTGCAGTTCAAGTTCGGAAATGCTTTCACGACGACCGTTGGAGGCAATCCAGCCGCGATCGAGCTTGACCAGCAGCCGGGTATCCGGGGCGGGATCGAGTTGCCAGACAGTACGACGGAGCTTGGTTTCAAAGATTGCCGCAAGTCGACCGGCGATCTTTTCCCGTTGCAGCCAGTCGCGCAGCTCCGGGTCGTCGATGTTCGAGAAGTCGAAGTGACTGGGGTAGGGCGTATGCCATTCCGGCCTTTGTGTCAGGCCCCCGAACGAGTCTTGTTGGAGCTTGACGGTCTGTTGCCAGGAAGTGCCCTGCTTGCGCAGTCGCAGCAGGATTCCGCCCCGACGCAAGGCCATGCGCCCGGTGTCGTAATAGATGCTGACCAGTGCTTGCTGCTCACGCGTGGTCGCCGCGGCGAGAGCTGCGTGCCGCTGCAGAACACCGTGGCGATCTTCGGCCACCGACATTTTGAGCGTGATCTGTTGAGCCATCGGATCAATGCGAAAGGAAGACTGGGCAGTAGGAAGGCTGGGAGCCGAGTGTGGCCGCGGCAGGCGTCCAGACTATTTTGTTTGTATTACGCCTTCGTGACAGGCAAGGGGTGCCGGCCGCGGATTGTCAAAACTTCCCGAAGGAACGCCCCGCGCAGGAGTTGGCGACACGGCGGTACTGGCAGCCTGCGCCGCTGCGAAGGCAGGCGTGGTCATGGTTTGCCAGCTGCGCACCAGTTCCAGGTGGCCATCGTGGTGTTCGACGACCGCGGTGCAGCTGTCAACCCAGTCGCCGCAATTGACATACACAACACCGTCGACCGGTCGCAGGGCGGCGCTGTGAATGTGGCCGCAGATTACGCCGTCCAGCCCGCGTTCGCGAACCGCGTGTATCAGCGAATCCTCGAAATCGAAGATGAAGGAGACGGCGTGCTTGACGCGGGACTTGGCGAAGCCGGCCAGCGACCAGTAGCCGGGCCGGCGCAGCAGGCGGCGCAGGCGCGAGAGCGTGGCGTTCGCACGCACCAGCAGGTTGTAGCCGACATCACCGATGACCGCCAGCCAGCGGTGATAGCGCGTCACCTGGTCGTACTCGTCGCCGTGCAGCAGCAGATAGCGACGACCATCGGCGGTGACGTGAATGTGTTCGAGCCTGACCTCGATATCGCCGAACGAGATGCCGTCATACTCGCGCATGGCTTCGTCGTGGTTTCCCGGAATCAGCATCACCCGCTGGCCGTGGCGGGCGCGACGCAGAATCTTCTGCACCACAGTGTTCTGCGCGGGTGTCCAGTGGATGCCACGGTTCATCGCCCAGAAGTCGATGATGTCGCCGATCAGGAACAGGTTGTCACTTTCATAATCCTTCAGGAAGTCGAGCAGGCGCTCGGCCTGGCAGCCGCGGGTGCCCAGATGGACATCGGAAATGAAGATGGAGCGGACATGCATTGGCTTGGCCTAGGGTCGTAGGTAGTGCAGCTTGGATCCCGTCAGGGTCGGTGTCGCGGGAAGGATCATGGCTTCGCGCAAGGCCGCGACCAGTCGGTCATGAATCCGGTCCCAGTCGAGTGCGGCGACGCTTGCCGGTGCGGCGGCGGCGGCTTTCCGCAGCGTATCGGGACGGGTGACGAGATCGAGCGCGGCGCGTTCGAACTGGTCGCTGGCGCCAGGGTCGGCCAGCTTGCCGTTCACGCCGTCGCGGATCAGTTCGGCCGCCGCTGCCATGCGGTAGGCGACGACAGGCAGACCGCTGGCCAGGGCTTCCAGCGTGACGTTGCCATAGGTTTCGGTCAGGCTCGGAAACAGGAATAAATCGGCCGAGGCGTAGTGGGCGGCAAGGTCCTCACCGTGGCGCATGCCGGCAAAAATGTGATCGGGATGCTGCTGCTCCAGGCGGCGGCGCTCTGGACCATCGCCAACCAGGACCAGGCGCGCGCCCGGCACATGGCCGCGGATCGCGGCAAAGGTGGAGAACACCAGCGGCAGATTCTTTTCCGCTGCGAGGCGACCGACATGGGCGACCACCAGATCGCGATCGGCCGCCTGCCACTCGCTGCGCAGCGCCTCGCTGCGACGCTGAGGGTTGAACATTGCCGTATCGACGCCGCGAGCCACGACGCGAACGCCGTGGTAGCCACGGCGCAGCAGCTGAGTGCCGAGTTCGTGCGAGGGCACCAGCGTCATCCGGCCGCGATTGTGCAAGCGCCGCAAGTGGGCGGCGACTATGCCTTCCAGCCAGGCGAAGCCGTAGTGCCGACTGTAGGCGTGGAAATTGGTGTGAAATTCCGAGACCACAGGAATACCCAACTGGCGGGCGGCCGTGATGGCCGAGGCGCCGAGCGGTCCTTCGGTCACGACCTGCACTACGTCCGGCCGATCGGCGTGCCACTGGCGGCGAAATAGCCGCGCTGCCGGCATGCCGAATCGGAGACCTGCATAGCCGGGGATCGGCAGGCCGCGTACCAGCGTGGTTGCCGGCTCCGTTGCCAGCGCGGCTCCGATGTCAGCTTGCTGGCGCGGTCGTGTCAAGCTGACGCGGTGGCCGCGCGTGATCAGTCCTTGCACCATGCGTCCCAGCGTCATGGCGACGCCATTCACTTCCGGCGGATAGGTTTCGGTGACGACGGCGACATGCAACAGCGCTGTCATGTCGTGCTCACGAAATCAGCACCAGCGCCCACGTGACCAGCACGTTGAGCAGGGCGATCAGCACGGCGGCGCTGCCGATGTCCTTGGCGCGCTTGGAGAGCCGGTGCCGGCCCAGCGAAATACGATCAATCGCGGCCTCGATGGCCGAATTGAGCAACTCGACGATGAGCACCAGCAGTACGCTGCCGATCATCATCGCCCGTGCCGTGCCGGGCAGCGGCAGTACCAGCGCAACAGGTATCAGCACGGCGGCCAGCCAGCTTTCCTGACGGAAGGCGTCTTCGTTGATGTAGGCCGCGCGCAGCCCGGACAGCGAGTAGCCGAAGGCTTTCCAGATGCGGCGCAATCCGGTTTCGCCCTTGAAAGGGCTTTCTTCGGCAATCGGTTCGCCATTCATCGGCTGGTCGCCACGGCCAGCGTGCGATCGGTGACGACGGCCGACGCGCGCGACACGTCCCGATACAAAGTGGCCAGGCGGGCGCCCTGGGTCGCGGCATCCCACTCGCGAGCGAATATCACCGCCTCCTCGGCCATCGCGGCCAATTTGGCCGGTCGCTCGAGCAGTGCGACCAGTTGTGCGGCAAAGCCTTCGGACGTGTCATCGGCGGCCAGCGCGCCGCGCCGGGGAAGAATGATTTCGGCCGCACCCAGCGCCGGAATGGCCAGCACGGGCAGGCCGATCGCCATCGCTTCGAGCAGAACCAGGCCCTGGGTTTCGGTGTGCGAGGCAAAGGTGAACACATCCGCGGCGGCATAGCAGTCGCGCAATTCTCCGTCGCGCGGCAGGTAGCCGACAAAGCGGACCGCGTCGTCCAGGCGCAAGGCACTGACCCGGCGGCGCAATGCCGGCAGGGCCGGGCCTTCGCCTGCGATGACCAGCATCAGTTGTGGCTGACGGTGAAGCGCGAGCGACAACATGTCGAACAGGAAATCGATATTTTTCTCAAACGCGGCCCGACCCACGAAGAGCGCGATTTTGCGCTCCGGCGCGATGCCCCAGTGTTCGCGAAACTGTTTGCCATTGCCGCGCACGAACTGGCTTTCCGGCAGGCCGGTGGCGATCACGTGCAGTGGCGTGTGCACTCCGTAGTCGAGCAAGGTGGCGGCCATCGGCCGCGAGGGCACGACGACGGCGTCCAGTGCGTTGCACTGATGGCGGGCCAGCGCGCGGGCGGCAGCGCGCAACATGCCCTTGGGCAGGAAGCGGACGTAGTGGAACAGATACTCCTCGAAATGCGTGTGATAAGTGGCGATGCAGGGGATGCCGCGCGCCCGTGCCAGACGCAGGCCCGCGTAGTGCGCGGCAAACGGGGTCTGGACGTGCACCAGGTCAAAGTCGGCGCTGGCGAGACGGCGATCAAGATCAGCCAGAGGCCCCCACCACATCAACCGGTCCTCCGGATCCAGTGGCACGGCGCGCGCGGGGAGGCGAACGATGTCCGCCGCGACGTCGGCCTCGTGGTCGGTTCCCGGATAGTCCGGCGCCACCACCGTGACCCGCACACCGAGGCGGGCAAGGGCGGCATGGAAGGTCTGAATCGAAGTCGAGACGCCGTTGACGCGCGGGGCGCAGACGTCACTGATCATCAGCACATGCATGCGGCGACTTTCGCGTGTGGCATTTGCCATTTCGGCAATGCTCATGCCGCGAGCGTTTGGGCGGGTTTGATGAAGTGGCGCATGTAGCGCGGATTCATGCGCGCCATCGGCAGCAGCAGAAGCAAATCGGCGGTGTTGAAGTAGGGGTCCCAGGCAGGCTCGCCGCAGACCCAGGCGCCGAGGCGCAGATAACCCTTGATCAGGGGCGGGACCAGCGCCGGCTGGGTGGTGACCAGTCGTTCTACCGGCAAGCTGTGGCGGGGGAACACACGGTATTCGGCCGGCGCCATGGCGCCCGGCGCGATCTGGGCATACAGATTGGCGGCGTTGTGGCCGCCGTCGCCCATGCCGATCGAGGCGCAGCCGATCAGGTATTCATGCTTGTTGCTCACCATGTAGTCGGCCAGCCCCGCCCACAGCAGAGTGATCACTGCGCCACTGCGATGGTCGGGGTGAATGCAGGAGCGTCCGACTTCCACCATGCGGGTACGCAGATTCAGCAGGCGACTGAGAAAAAACTCGTTATCCGAGTAGTAGCCACCGGCTCGGCGCGCCGCTTGCGGCGACAGGATGCGGTAGGTTCCGACGATGCGATCGGCATAACTTTCGCGCACGATCAGGTGATCGCAGAACGCATCGAAGCGGTCGATGTCGTGGCTCGGTGTGGCGGTGCGGATCTGGGCGCCGAGTTCGTCAGCGAACACCTTGTAGCGCAGACGTTGTGCCTCGCGAACATCTTCTTCGCTGCGCGCCAGGGCAACGCTGTAACCGACATGGCGGGCCGTGGCGGCGTTTTCGATCAGGTGTTTCTGCATGACGTTCTCCTGTGGGTTCTTGGGGTTCGTCCGCATTCTCGAAAGCCGGCGTTACGGTGTGATTGCCGCTTCGTTACGGAGAGGTTGCGCCGCCCTGCTTTTTAGGCCTCTCGCTTTTTCGAAGAATCGACGTCACACGCGCGGGCGTCGCGGCAGGCTTGAAGGCAAGCGCTGCGGCGATCACATGGTGGGCGTGACGCGCGAGTTGGCGCCGCTCAGGCAATGGCGGCGTGAAACTGGTCACCAGTGTGATTCGCGCCACCAGTCCGCGGGCCCGCAGGACGCGCCTCAGGCAATCCAGCAAGCTGTCGTCGCCGACGTAGGCGGGCGCTTCCGAGCGCGCGCCTCCCGGTTGCCGATAGCTGAGCGCGAGCGCATGTACCGGTACCTTGGCGTCGATTGCGCCTTGGAACAGGGCGGCGTGGAAGGGCAGCAGCCTGTCACCGGCGGTGGTGGTGCCTTCCGGAAAGACCGCCAGGCGTCCGCCGGCATCCAGCGCCCGGCGCAGGTGTCGTTGCGTCAGATGGGCCGCTTTGCGGCTGCCACGCTCGATAAACACCGTATCGCTGTGACGGCTGAGCCAGCCGATCAAGGGCCATTTGAGAAGATCGCTCTTGGCGACGAAGGCAGACGGCAACAGCGCATTGATGACGAAGATGTCGATGAAGGAGATGTGGTTGGCAACCAGCAGTCCGGCCTCAATGGCGGCGAGGTCGCTGCCTGCGGCGTCGACCCGGATGCCCAGCAAGTCCAGCAACTGACGTGACCAGCAACGTTTCAGGTGTTGTCGCCGCGCTGCATCGGAAAAGCGGAACAGCAAGGCCACCTGAAGCGCGCCAAATAACAGATGAAGTCCGATCAGTAGCAGCCGAGTACGGACGATCAAGGAACGTAGTGCCATTGGCCAAGCCTAGGTTTGGTTCATTGCAGGCTTGTGACGGCGTTCTGAACAAAGTATTCGTTGCCGGAGTGGGCCATTTCACTGTTCTGTAACATTCGCTGCCTAAACTCCACTGCGATGCAACAAACGAAGCCGGTGCTCCGGCCCGTCCGAACATTTCAAAGGAGTCTATACATGCTGAATCGCACCCTCAGGATCGCAGGGATCACAGGTCTTTCTTTGCTGGCCATGTCATCGGTCAGCGCAGCGGACATCACCGGCGCCGGCGCTTCCTTTCCGGCCCCGATCTACGCCAAGTGGGCGGATGGCTACCAGAAGGCGACAAGCAACCGGATCAATTACCAGTCGATCGGTTCCGGTGGCGGTATCAAGCAGATCACCGCCAAGACGGTTGATTTCGGTGCTTCCGACATGCCGCTGAAGCCGGAAGTGCTGGCCAAGGATGGTCTGGTGCAGTTTCCCACCGTGATCGGTGGCGTGGTGCCGGTATTCAATCTGCCGGGCATCAAGCCGGGCGAACTCAAACTGACGGGCGCCGTGCTGGCCGACATCTATCTGGGCAAGATTCTGAAATGGAACGACAAGGCCATCGCCGAGATCAATCCGGGTGTGAATCTGCCTGCCAGCGATATCGGCGTCGTGCGTCGCGCCGACGGTTCCGGCACCACCTTCATTTTCACCAACTACCTGTCGAAAGTCAGTGACGAGTGGAAGAGCAAGATCGGCGAGGGCACCGCGGTGCAGTGGCCGGTGGGTCTGGGCGGCAAAGGTAACGAAGGGGTTTCCGCGTTTGTCCAGCGCCTGCCGGGATCGATCGGCTATGTCGAGTACGCCTACGCCAAGCAGAACAAGCTGAGCCACGCGATGCTGAAGAACACTGCCGGCCATTTCGTCGCGCCGAGCGACACCAGCTTCAAGGCGGCCGCCGCGGGTGCCGATTGGAACAAGTCGGCGTTCTACGAAATCCTCACCAATCAGTCGGGCAAGGATTCCTGGCCGATCACTGGCGCCACCTTCATTCTCATGCACAAAGTTCAGGACAAGCCTGCACAGGCAGCCGAAGCGCTGAAGTTCTTTGCCTGGGCCTACAAAAACGGCGCCGGCATGGCTGACGAACTCGACTACGTGCCGCTGCCTGACAGCCTGGTCAAGTTGATTCAAACTTCCTGGAGCCAGATCAAGGACGCGTCCGGCAAGCCCATCCCGGCCGGCATGTAAATCGAAGCGCCACTGCCCGTGCCGCCACCGGGCGGTTCGGGCTTTTTGCCAACCATCCAGTAAAACTTCTAAATGAGCACGACAAAGGATTCGACTGCCGAACGCGCTGCTGGTGGCCGCAAGCTCGGTGACTGGTTGTTCTTCAACCTGACTCGCGCCTTTGCCCTACTGACGCTGCTGCTGTTGGCAGGCATCATTGTTTCGCTGTTTGTCGGTTCCTGGGAGTCGATCCAGAAGTTCGGTTTCAGTTTCATCTGGAGTCGGGACTGGAACCCGCCGATGGAGAAGTTCGGCGCGCTGATCCCGATTTACGGCACGCTGGTGACATCGCTGATCGCACTGATCATTGCCGTGCCGGTGAGCTTCGGCATCGCGCTGTTCCTCACCGAATTGTCGCCCGTTTGGCTGCGTCGGCCGCTGGGTGTGGCCATCGAGCTGCTCGCCGCGGTGCCGTCCATCGTCTATGGCATGTGGGGCTTGATGGTGTTCGTGCCGTTCTTTGCCAAATACGTGCAGCCCGCATTGGCAGCCACTCTGGGCAATGTACCGCTGATCGGTGAGCTGTTCTCGGGACCGTCGTTGGGTATCGGCCTGCTGGCGGCGGGCATCATTCTCGCCATCATGATCATTCCATTCATCGCCTCGGTCATGCGCGACGTATTCGACGTGACGCCGGCGATGCTCAAGGAGTCGGCCTACGGTGTCGGCGGCAATACCTGGGAGGTGATCTGGAACGTGGTGCTGCCCTACACCAAGGTTGGCGTCATCGGCGGCATCATGCTCGGCCTGGGGCGTGCGCTGGGGGAAACGATGGCGGTCACTTTCGTCATCGGCAACTCCAATTTTCTATCCAACATTTCCTTGTTTGCGCCTGGCAACAGCATTACCTCTGTGCTGGCCAACGAGTTCGGCGAAGCGCCACCGGGTTTGTATACGGCATCGCTGATTGAACTGGGCCTGATCCTGTTCCTCATCACGCTGACGGTGCTGGTGTTTTCAAGGCTTCTCCTGCTGCGTCTATCGAAGCAGGAAGGCAGCAAGACCTGAGGCCCCGATGGAACTGCTAACCCAACGCAAATTGATCAACAAGGCCGCGCTGAGTCTGTCGATGGCCGCCATGGCCTTCGGACTTTTCTGGCTGGCCTGGATCCTGTTCACCACGCTGCAACTTGGCGTCGCTGGAATTTCAGTCGATTTGTTTACCAAAATGACGCCACCGCCCGGGGCGAGCGAGCCCGGCGGCTTGCTCAATGCTATCGTTGGCAGCGCCATCATGGTGTCGCTGGCCACCGCATTGGGCACACCGATCGGCATCCTGGCCGGCATCTATCTGGCCGAGTACGGGAGGCACACCTGGCTGGGCCACGCCACGCGTTTCATCAACGACATTCTGCTGTCGGCGCCTTCGATCGTGATCGGCTTGTTCATCTACGCCATCTACGTTGCCAAGGTGGGAAATTTCTCCGGGATTTCCGGTGTATTGGCTCTGGCGCTGATCGTCATTCCGGTGGTGGTGGCGACCACCGAGAACATGCTCAAGCTGGTGCCGAACACCCTGCGCGAGGCGGCCTTCGCGCTGGGCGCTCCCAAAAGCACCGTAATCCTGAAGGTCACGCTGAAGGCCTCGACCGCCGGTGTCATCACCGGCATTCTGCTGGCGGTGGCCCGCATTGCGGGCGAGACGGCGCCGTTGCTGTTCACCGCGCTGTCGAACCAGTTCTGGAGCCTGAATCTCAACGAACCGATGGCGAACCTGCCCGTGACAATTTTCAAGTTCGCCATGAGCCCCTTCACGGAATGGCAACAACTCGCCTGGGCGGGTGTACTGCTGATCACCCTGGGCGTGCTGGGCCTGAATATCATCGCCCGCGTGCTGTTCCGCCAGAAGCACAAGAACTGAAACCGATTGAACAATCATGCGACAGCGAGCGACACCCTCGACGATGAAACAAGGTAAACGCGGCAAGAGGGTCCGCCCTCTCCCATCCTCCTCCGCGCGGTGGAGGCTATTCATTTGCTCGCTTTGCTCGACGATCACCCGTCGCTTCGAACGAGGAGTTTCACGTTAACCATGAACGATACGAGCCATACGATGATGATGAACGAGACGGGCGCGCAGCTCGAGGCCCAGATGGCCTGCAGGAATCTGGATTTCTATTACGGCAAGTATCACGCGCTGAAGAACATCAATCTCGAAATCTACAAGCGGAATGTCACCGCCTTTATTGGCCCATCGGGTTGCGGCAAGTCAACGCTGCTGCGAACCATGAACCGCATGTACGACCTCTATCCCGATCAGCGCGCGACCGGCGAGTTGCTGCTCGACGGCAAGAACATGCTCGACCGCAAAGTGGACGTCACCGTGCTGCGCGCCAAGGTCGGCATGGTGTTCCAGAAGCCGACGCCGTTCCCGATGTCGATCTACGAGAACATCGCCTTCGGCGTGCGCTTGCACGAGCAGCTGAGCAAGTCGGAAATGGAAGAGCGCGTCGAATGGGCGCTGCGCAAAGCGGCACTGTGGGACGAAGCGAAAGACAAGCTCGGTCAGAGCGGCATGAGCCTTTCCGGCGGCCAGCAGCAGCGCCTGTGCATTGCCCGCGGCATCGCCGTCAAGCCCGAGGTGTTGTTGCTCGACGAGCCGACCTCGGCCCTGGATCCGATCTCGACCATGCGCATCGAGGAATTGATCGGCGAGCTCAAGGCGGAGTTCACGATTGCCATCGTCACCCACAACATGCAGCAGGCAGCACGCATTTCCGATTTCACCGCCTACATGTATCTGGGCGAAATGATCGAGTTCGGCGTCACCGATCAGGTCTTCATCAAGCCAAAGAAGAAAGCGACGGAGGACTACATCACGGGCAGGTTTGGCTGAACCTGCCCGTGATGTAGCGGCGCAGGCTAAGGAGAGCAGCGCGAACGTTAAGGCGCGCTGCGCCAGCCGAAGCCACTACCCGGTCAGCAGGTTTGGCTGAACCTGCCCGTGATGTAGCGGCGCAGGCTAAGGAGAGCAGCGCGAACGTTAAAGCGCGTAGCGCCGGCCGAAGCCACTACCTGTAGGTCGCTTCGGCTAACGCGGCTGGGGACTGGCAGCCTCTTGCCGGCATTTCGCTTTACCTTTCATTCGCTCGATCTTTAGCAATTTTCGCTGGGGCAAGGCTCAAGCAGACGCGACCTTGGAAAGTCGGCGTTGGCGATACGGCGCCGCCGACGCTCTGCAGGCGGCCCGCTGACGGGATACGGCACAAGCGTGACGTTTGGAACACCCGGAGCGAGGCAACCGAGCACTGGCTAGAGCTTGTTTCGGTGCGCTGAATGCCTCGGATCAACTGATGGACGCGTTGACGGCATTCATCGCGCGGCCTCCACGCGCGTCACCAGATAACAAAACTGAAACGCGCTCGCAATAAAGCGTCGCCAAACTGGGCGTCAGATTTCTGCTGGCCTACTGGACGGCGAAGACGACCCTGAATTTCTTCTCTTGCGAGCCGTCATGCCCGAGGATCGAGGTCATGTGAAAAAACTTCCTGCAGGTGCCTTGATGGAACTCGCGCGCGGGGCCGGTTTCTCTGCGACCCACCCCACGATCCGCAGGAGCGAAACGTTCGCGAACCGGCGAATACTGTTTCTGTGGGCCTTCGCTGCACTGTTTCTGGTACTGACAGCCACGGTGAGCGTTATGCTGATTCACGATAGCGTGCCCGGAATGCGTTCGCCCTCTTCGCTTGTCGGGATCTTGATTGCAATCTGGATCGTGACCATCGGCCTGGCTGCTTTTGCCGCGAGCCGGCCGTGCACGACCGTGGCCGTCGTTGCCGGTGCGGGGCTGCAAATTCGATGGCGTTTCCCATTTCGGTCTGGAGCGCGCGAAATCCGCTTCGAGGAGGTTTCTCTGGCATTCCTTGTCGAGTCGTGGGCTGGCGACGGGGTTCCTTACTTCTATGCCCGCGTCGATCTGAGCGATGGCGCTAGAGTGAATTTGACCGAGGGACCGGATCGCCGCGTCTGTGTTGCTACCTGCAATCGCTTCAACACCACCCTGCTCGAACACCTTGCAATACCGCCGCCGCCGTCCTGATCGCGCGGCATCAGGCAAACGGCTGACTTGGGCATCAGCTGGAGTAGAAGCTCATGGCTTCATATCCGACACAGCCGTGGATGAAAGTTGCGCTATACCCATCCAAACATCGCCCCCTCCCGGCCTCGCCCTCGCGGGGGAGGTGAGCGCTTGGCTCGCTACGCTCGTCAGTTACCAGCGCTTCCTGCCAAATCTTTAACATTAACCTTTAGCTTTGTCCTTCTTGCGAAGCTCCCCCAGCCTTTCGCGCCAGTCCTTCAATTCCTCATCTTCCAGTTCGAGCTGAATGGCTATCGCGTCGAGCGGTGTCAGCTTCTTGTCATCCAGTCTGCGTGTCAGTCTTCCACGCATCCTCGAGAACAAACGTTCGGCGTCTTCCTTGCTTAACTGCTTGGCTTTTTCCAGATACTGGGCATCCGCAATCTTGATCTTCATTGCTCTTTCCTCGGGATTGCCAATAGTTGGCGATCAAGCATGCTAACAATGAATGTTTCCATTCATGTTACAGCCGCCACGCGGGGTTCAGTAGAGCCCGCGCCCGATAGCATCGCCGTGCATCACCTTTCTGGCTGGCAAGCGCCTGCTCAAGCGGCGGGTTGCTTGCCGCCGACCTCGACGCCGGCAATGGTTTCCATGGCCCGGATTACCGCCGCCATGTGTTCGTCGCCATGGCCCAAGCTCGATGCCTCCTGAAAAACCTGGCGTGCCAGAGCCGGCAGCAGCAGCCTTACCTTGTTTTCGCCTGCCATCTGCAGGGCGCAGTCGAGATCCTTGATGATGCCATCGACGGTGAAGGACGCCGCAAAGTTGCGCGGCAGTATCGCTTCGGGCACCGCGCGGTCGAGCGCTCGGCACTGACCGGAGCTGACTTGCAAAGCCTTGAACAGCGTTTGCGGGTCCAGGCCGAGCCGGGTGCCAAGGACCATGGCCTCTGCCACAAGCACATGCGCGCCACCGGTGAGTATCTGGTTGCAAAGCTTTGCGGCATTCCCGGCGCCGACCGGCCCCATGTGGAAAATGTTGCGGCCGAAAACCTCCAGCACGGGACGAACTCTTGCCAGCACTGCGGCATCGCCGCCCACGTTGACAGCAAGGGTCCCTTGTTCGGCCCCGCGCGGGCCGCCGCTGACCGGGGCATCGAGAAATGCGACGCCCTTCGCTGCCAGGGCCGTGGCGAGCTTGCGGCTGACGTCGGGGTGAGTCGTGCTGGCATCGATGAAGACCTGGCCGGAGCGGGCGCCTGCCAGTGTGCCCTCTGGCCCGAGATAGACCTGCTCGATCTGGGCCTGGGTCATGACGCAGGACACCAGAACATCAACCGAACTCGCGGTTGCCGCGGGTGTGCCCGCCGCTAGCGCACCGCGGGCGACGAGGCGCCTGACGGGCCCCTCACTGCGGCTGTGTGCAACCACCACGTAACCGGCCCTGAGCAGATTGCCGGCCATCGGAAACCCCATGCGTCCGAGGCCAATGAAACCAACTTTCATTTCATTTGCCTTCGTCGTGGGTGCCTTACGGTACTCGCCGCCGCGAGCCGATGGGCGTCGATTGCGGCGAGAAAGACTTCCGCAGCCGATTCAATGCTGCCGTCGTTGGCGACCTCAATCACCGGGAGGTACGGCGGAAATGGCGGCGGGCTGCGGGCGATACGTGCGGCAATATCTTGACTACATTCCCGCCGGCGTTGGACGAGTCGCTGCGCGAGTGTCTCGGGGCGGGCGACGACGGAAATCGCCCGCAGCGTCGGGTAGCCGGCGTGAGCGATGGCCAGATGGGCGCGCGACGCGTTGAACAGGACGGTGCAGCCCCGGGCCAGCCAGTCGTCGATCTCGCGGTCGATTCCATAGCGCAGACCATGACTGTCCCAGTGCAGGGCAAAGTCTCCGGCTGCCAGGCGCCGCAAGAAGCTGGCCTCGCTCAAGGCACGGTGATCTTCGCCGCCAGCTTGCGCCGGACGCGTGATCCAGCGCTGTACAAAACGCATCGCTGGATCGCCCGCCAGCCGTTGGCGCGCCCTGTCGAGCAGGCTGTCCTTGCCCACGCCGGACGGACCGACGATGGGTATCAGGCATCCACTCACTTTGCGGCTCCGTTACCGAAGGGGTAGCGGCGCTCCAGGCGGAACGGCTGCCCCGGTGTGGGCTCGACATACAGGGCCAGGCTGTCGAATTCACAAACTACGGCCAGTGCTGGCGCGAAGTGGGATTCAAGCCAGGGTAGAAGTCGTTCTTGAACAGCGGTGGGCACGCCACCGGTCAGCGACATATGGAACTCAAAACCATCGAATACATGGGGATAACCCCAGCGCTTGAGTCGTGCAGTTGCGGCAGCATCGAGACTGTCAATCTGACGGCGCGCAAGTTCGGCGGCGTCGGGCGGCGCACGGAATGTGTCGAATTCGGCAACGCAGGCATCGGCCAGTGCGTGCAGCGGCGTACTGCGTGCATGCGCCCGCAGCGCGACGAAGTCATCCAGCAGGGCGACCTCGAGCTGGGGCAGCACAAACGCCGTCTGGCGGGCGGCAAAGTCGCCCAGTTGGTCCAGCAGATCGGCTGCGCTGCGGCCGTCGGCAAGATGGAAGGGGGGCTTGATCGTGGCGTGCAGGCCATAACGGCGCGGCGCAGCCGTATGCGCGGTGATCTCGTAGGAGCTGAAGCGGGGCACCGTCGGCTGCGCCAAGGTGTGGCCGCTTTCCGGGTCGCGGCCCAGCCAGACATTGCCCTGCGACCACAGGGTGTGGCTTGCGGCGGGTGCGAAATACAGGGCGTAGCGCATGGCCGGAGTCTAGGCGGGCAATGTGACAGTTATATGTAGATGTCTAGACGTTATGTTGGTTTTCTTCTAGCATGAATGGAATTCTGTCCCGGAGGTCAAGTCATGTCCTACATCGAAATCGCCGCCTACAACCTGCCGCCATCCGTGCATCTGGGTGAAGCGCCGACGCTTGCGCCTACGGCGATCGTTCGCAATTCCCGTTTCGGCCGCTATACCCAGGTCGGCGAGTATTCGCGGCTGGAAGATGTTCTGGTTGATGACTACAGCTATGTCTGCAATCACTGCGAACTGATGTCGGTGCAGCTTGGCAAGTTCGTGAACATTGCCTCGATGGTGCGGATAAACCCCGGTTTTCACCCGATGGAGCGGCCCACGCTGCACCATTTCACCTACCGCTGCGAACAGTACGGCCTGGCGCCCGAGGACGACGCCGACTTCTTCCACTGGCGGAGATTGCAGCGGGTCACCATCGGCCACGATGTGTGGATCGGCCAGAATGCGGTGATCATGCCGGGCTTGCGTATCGGCAATGGCGCAGTGATCGGCAGCGGCTCGGTGGTGACCAAGGATGTGCCTGCCTACGCGATTGTCGGCGGCGTGGCTGCCAAGCTGATTCGCTACCGATTTCCGAGATCCATTGCCGAAGCCGTCGAATCGACGGCATGGTGGGATTGGGCGCATGAGACACTCGCCGAGCGCATGGCGGAATTTCGCGATCTGCGCAGCTTCCTCGCCAAGTACGCGCCCTGATGCCGCTGCCCGGATTGTTCAGTGGTCGTTCACCATGAGCTGCACCGCGTCGCCGGCAAAGCGCGTGACGCAGAACTCGATCCGGCGGCCCTCGCCGTCCACGTTGACGCCTTCCACCTGCAGTATGGGTTGAGTGCGCGGCAGCAACAAAAGGCGCGCCACCTTTTCCTCGGGCAGCCGGGCCGTGATCAGGCTTTCCACCCTTTCGTAGTCACTGACGCCTTGCAGCCGCAGGGCAGTGGTGACTGAACCTGTCTCTGCCAGGGCGTCGGCAAGGCCAGGAAAACGCCTTGCCGGATAGTAGTGACTGGAATGAAGAATAGGCTGGCCGTCGGCTTCCCCCAGTGTCTCCACCAGCAGCACGGGTTCGCCCGGCGCCAGGCCCAAGGCTTCGGCGACCCTGCCGCTGGCGCTCAATTCTTCGGAGTGCAGGACTTGCATGCTGCCGTCGAGCTGCTGGCTGCGGAGATTTTCTGAGAAACGTGTCCGCTTGCCGAGCGAATAGCGCACCGCGTAGTCCTGCAGGAAGATACCGCGGCCTTGCTCGACACGCACCAGGCCGCGCTTTTCCAGCTCGGAAACGGCACGCCGAATGGTGTGTCGATTGACGCCAAAGCGCCCGGCCAGGTCTGCTTCGCTGGGCAAGCGCTCGCCTGCCTTGTAGCGTTTGTCGGCGATGTCCTTTTCCATGGTCTGAACGATCTGCCACCAGACGGCGACGCCGGAACCCCGCTGAATCATGCTTGTTGCCCTTTCTTCACTTTTGTCACAAAAAATTCATCGATTGCTGATTGACTGAGCGCATCTTAACCGGATATTCTGGCGGGCATTTAGTGATCTAGACAACTATACAAATATGAAGCCGAATGACTTGCCTGGTCCGTCACAAGAGCATGCCGTCCGCCAACATTGGCTGTCAGAACTGGCGATGGCCCCGCCCGGGATGTTGGAACAGCTGCTCGGGCAGATCGATGCCACGGGCCGGAAGCCCGTGACAAGCTGGTTGCGGAAACCACAAACCGGCCTGACCATGGTGCGCGCCCGAGCCGGCGGCACCGGCGCGCAGTTCAATCTGGGTGAGGCCAGTGTGACGCGTTGCGCCTTGCAGGACGGGGCAGGGCGAGTCGGTATCGGCTACGTGCGAGGCGGCGACGTCCGTCACGCCGAACTGGTGGCGCTGTTCGATCTCGCCTTGCAGGACTCGACCCACCAGGCGGAACTACTGACGACGGTGATCGCGCCGCTGGTCGCGGCGCGGGTCGATGTCCGTGACAAGGCAAGCCGCCAAGCGGCCGCCACCCGCGTTGCTTTTTACACACTGGCCCGGGAGTAGCGATGAACGATCCCCATTCCCTGCTGGCTTCACCCTTGTTGCCAGGTCTGGATGACCCGGTACACGATTCACAGCAAGTGTTCCGGACCTTGCTGTCGGCCCTGTCGAGCCCTGCCAGGCTGCATACCTTGTCCGACCTGCCGCAATCGCCGCCACCGCTGCATGCGGCCACCGGTGCGGCGCTGCTGGCCCTGGGCGACTATGAGACGCCGGTGTGGCTGCAGACGCCGTCGGATGCGGCCGCGGCCTGGCTGCGCTTTCATTGCGGGGTGCCACTGGTGTCTGAGCCGAAGCAAGCCCAGTTCGTCCTGATCGACCGACCATTGACGATGCCGCCCTTGTCGGCGTTTGCTCAGGGGCTTGCCGAGTATCCGGACCGCTCGGCGACGCTGATCATGCAGGTCACCGGCTTCGTTCCCGATGGTCCGCTGTTTAGCGGATCCGGCATCGCCAGCGCGCGACGTATCGGCATTGACGGTTTGCCGCATGACTTCTGGCGATCCTGGCAGGACAACCGTGCGATTGCCCCGCTTGGCGTTGACATCCTGTTCGTGTCCGGCTGCAGCGTTGTCGGCCTGCCGCGCAGCACAGACGTTCAATACAACACAGCCAGCGGAGGAGACTGAATCATGTATGTCGCAGTCAAGGGAGGCGAAACCGCCATCCTCAATTCATATGAGTTGCTCGCCGCCGAACGGCGTGGCGATCCCGAGGTCGCGGAACTGACGCTGGCGCAAATTCGCGGGCAGATGCGGCTGGCCGTGGCGCGCGTGATGTGCGAAGGTTCGCTCTACGACAAAGATCTGGCGGCGTTGGCGCTCAAGCAGGCGGCGGGCGATCAGGTCGAGGCGATCTTTCTGTTGCGCGCCTATCGCACCACGCTGCCGCGCTTTGGCTACTCGGTGCCGGTCGATACCGCCCGCATGGCGCTGCGTCGGCGCATATCCGCGACTTTCAAGGATCTCCCCGGCGGTCAGGTGCTCGGCCCGACCTACGACTATACCCAGCGCCTGCTGGATTTCTCGCTCGCCGAAGCCTCCGCCGCGCCTACACCACCGAGTGCCGAGACACCTTTGCCCGCGACCTCGCCGCGGGTGACCGACCTGCTCGGGGAGGAGGGCATGATCGAAGCCGAACTACCGCTGGCGGGCGATCCCGTGCCGATGGACTTGTCACGCGAGCCGCTGCGCTTTCCGGCCGATCGGGCGACGCGATTGCAAAACCTGGCACGCGGCGACGAGGGCTACCTGCTCGCCCTGGGCTATTCCACCCAGCGCGGCTACGCGAACTCCCATCCCTTTGCCGGTGAAATCCGCATGGGCGAGGTGCCATTGGAGATCATTCCCGAGGAGTTGGGTTTCGCCATTACCATCGGCCAGATCACGCTCACCGAGTGCCAGATGATCAATCAATTCGCCGGCTCAAGCGATGTGCCCCCTCAATTCACCCGCGGTTATGGCCTCGCCTTTGGTGAATCCGAGCGCAAGGCGATGGGTATGGCACTGGTCGATCGCGCCCTGCGTGCCGCTGAACTGGGTGAGGAAATCACCTCGCCCGCCCAGGAGCCGGAGTTCGTGCTGGCCCACACGGACAACGTCGAAGCCAGCGGCTTCGTCCAGCATCTGAAGCTGCCCCACTACGTCGATTTCCAGTCCGAGCTCGAACTGCTGCGCAAGATGCGGTCATCCAGCGCAAAAGTCGGCGTTGGCGACACGGCAAACCAACCCGAGCTTCGTGCCACCGAAAGGGAAGAGGCATGAACGGACTCCCGGGTTACAACTTCGCCTACCTCGACGAACAGACCAAGCGCATGATCCGCCGCGCCCTGCTCAAGGCGGTCGCGATCCCCGGCTACCAGGTGCCCTTCGGCAGCCGTGAGATGCCGCTGCCCTATGGCTGGGGCACCGGCGGCATTCAGGTCACCGCTTCGATTCTGGGTCGGAAAGACGTGCTCAAGGTCATCGACCAGGGCTCGGACGACACCACCAATGCCGTCAACATCCGGCGCTTCTTCAACCGTACCGCCGATGTAGCGACAACGGACCGCACTGAAGAAGCCACCATCATCCAGACCCGCCACCGCATTCCCGAGAAGCCGCTGAACGAGAATCAGATTCTGGTATTCCAGGTGCCACTGCCAGAACCGATGACGCGCCTGGAGCCCCACGAAGCAGTGACGCGCAAGCTGCATGCGCTGGCCGATTACGGCCTGATGCATGTCAAGCTTTACGAGGACATCGCGCGCTACGGCCACATCGCCACTACCTACGACTATCCGGTGCTGGTCAACGGCCGTTACCTGATGGCGCCGTCGCCGATTCCGAAATTCGACAACCCAAAACTGCACATGAGCCCGGCCCTGCAGCTTTTCGGCGCCGGGCGCGAGAAGCGCGTCTACGCCATTCCGCCCTGGACGCGGGTTGAAAGCCTGGACTTCGAGGACCATCCGTTCAGCATACAGCGCTGGCAGCAGGTCTGCGCCTTGTGCGATGCGGATGACAGCTTTCTCGACGAAGTGGTGCTTGATGGCGGCGGACGCATGTTCGTCTGCTCCGATTCCGACTATTGCCGGACACGGCAGGCGGCGGGGCACACCGGAACGGAAAACACCCCGATGGAGGTGTCGGCATGAGCGCCTGCGGTAGGGAGCGGGCGGAGCCCGCGAACGACCTTCACGTCCTCCCTCTGGCAGGGGGCTGGGGGGCAGGCGCCCCATTGTTGCGCGTCGAAGGTCTGTGTAAAAACTACGGCGACCGCGTCGGTTGCGCCGATGTGAGTTTCGATCTACATGCCGGCGAGGTGCTGGCCGTGGTCGGCGAATCAGGCTCAGGCAAATCGACGCTGCTGCAGCTGCTGGCAACGCGCCTCGCGCTCGATGCGGGCCGTATGCACTACCAGATCACAGGCCGCGGTCTGGTCGATCTCAAGCTCTTGTCCGAGGCCGATCGCCGCTGGCTGATGCGCACTGATTGGGGCTATGTCGAGCAGAATCCGCGCGACGGCCTGCGCATGAACGTCAGCGCCGGGGCCAACGTCGGCGAGCGGTTGATGGCAGTAGGGGCGCGGCACTACGGAGAGATCCGCCGTACTGCCAAGGACTGGCTGCAACGGGTGGAGATGGATCCGGCGCGACTCGACGAGTTGCCGACAGGATTTTCCGGCGGCATGCAGCAGCGTTTGCAGATAGCCCGCAATCTCGTAACGCGGCCGCGTTTGGTGTTCATGGACGAACCCACCGCGGGGCTTGACGTTTCGGTACAGGCACGCCTGCTCGACCTGCTGCGCGAACTGGTCACCGATCTCGGCCTGGCGGCTGTCATCGTCACGCACGACCTCGCTGTGGCGCGCCTGCTGGCGCATCGCATTCTGGTGATGCGCGAAGGTCGCGTGGTGGAAACCGGCCTGACCGACCAGGTGCTGGATGACCCCCAGCATCCCTATACCCAGTTGCTGGTGTCGTCCGTACTGCAAGTGTAGGAGCGGCCGGACAAATCACGGAGAACGCATGGAAAAGTTCATAGAGGTACGCGGTCTGGAAAAGACCTTCACGCTGCACAACCGGAACGCGGCACGGATAGCCGTGCTGCACGATGTCGCGCTGAGCGTGGCCAGCGGTGAATGTGTGGCGCTGGTCGGCCCCTCCGGGGCCGGCAAAAGCACTTTGCTGCGCTGCCTGTTCGGCAACTATCTCGCCAGCGCCGGCGAGATCCGTCTGCGCCATGAGGGGCGCTGGGTCGACCTGCCGTGCGCCGCGCCGCGTGAAATTCTCGCCCTGCGCCGCAGCACGCTCGGCTATGTCAGCCAGTTCCTGCGGGTGATTCCGCGTGTGTCGACGCTGGATGTGGTGGCCGAGCCGCTGCGCGAACTGGGTGTTGATGCCGCATCGGCGCGCGCACGAGCGGCCATCCTGCTGGCGCGACTGCACCTGCCCGAACGGCTCTGGCATTTGCCGCCGGCGACGTTCTCCGGAGGCGAGCAGCAGCGCGTCAACATCGCGCGCGGGCTGATCGCCGAGAAGCCGATCCTGCTGCTCGACGAACCTACCGCTTCGCTCGACGCCGCCAATGCCGAGCGCGTCGCCGAACTCATCGATGAAGCCCGCCGTCGCGGCGCCGCCGTGGTCGGGATATTCCACGATACGGATATCCGTGGCCGCGTGGCTACCCGGCTCCATCCTGTCGCGGTGCAGCGACTCGAGGCCGTCGCATGAGGATGACCCTGACTAATGCCCGCGTCGTCACCGCAAACGAGACATTTCTCGGTACGGTCAATGTCATCGGCGGTCGCATTGATGACGTCGTGCGCGGCGGTACTGCGCTGCCATCTGCCCAGGATCTCGAAGGCGACTTTCTGCTGCCTGGTCTGGTCGAATTGCACACGGACAACATGGAGAAGCACATGTCGCCGCGGCCGGGCGTCGAATGGCCGCTGCTGTCCGCGACCTTGATCCACGACGCCCAGATTGCGGCCGCCGGAATCACCACCGTATTCGACTCGATCCGTGTCGGCGACGTCGACGCCTTGGGCAAATCCGCGCGAAAGTTGCGGGGGACCGTTGCCGCGATACGCCAGGCCCTGGATGCGAAGCTGACGCGGGCCGATCACCTGCTGCACCTTCGCTGCGAAATAGGGGCTGACAGCTTGCTCGACGAGATGGAGCCGATCCTCGACGAACCTCTGCTCAAGCTGATGTCGATCATGGACCACACACCGGGTCAGCGGCAGTGGACCGACATCGAAAAATTTCGGCTCTACTATCAGAAGCGCGAGCCCTGGAGCGACGAACGACTTGCCCAGGTGGTGGCGGAACTGCAGACGCTGCAGGAACGCAATGCGGCGAGCAATCGGGCGGCGATCGTGGAACATGCTCGGCAGCGTGGCATCGCCCTGGCCAGTCACGACGACACCACGGCCGGACACGTGCACGAGGCGCTTGCCGAGGGCGTTACGATCTCGGAGTTTCCCACCACGCTGGAGGCCGCCCGCGTCGCCCGCGAGCATGGCATCGGCATCATGATGGGTGCCCCCAATATCGTGCGCGGCGGCTCGCACTCCGGCAACATTGCAGCGGGTGAGCTGGCCCGGCACGACCTGCTCGACACGCTTTCCTCGGACTACGTCCCGGCGAGTCTGCTGTTCGCCGCATTCATGTTGCACGAGGGGGCTGGCTGGAGTCTGTCGCAGGCGGTCGCCACGGTCACGCGCAACCCGGCGCGCTTGGCGGGTCTCGACGATCGCGGTGAAATTGCCATCGGCTTGCGCGCCGATCTCGTTCGCGTGCGCGAGTCCGGGCACATTCCACACCCGATGACGGTCTGGCTAAACGGGCGGCGCACTTCCTGAGACTGTCGCATTGGTGGGGCAGGGATACAGATGGAAATCCGCCGCGTAAGCGATGAAGAACTGCCGGTACTGCTGGCCCTGCTGACCGAGCTTGACGACGAGCCGCGGATTTCGCCAAGTGAGGGGCGGTTTCTGTTCGAACAGGTACAGCGAACCGGCAGTTACTACATGGCGTGGGAGGATGGCGTAGCAGTCGGGGCGTTCTACCTTTTACTTTATGTCACGCTGATTCACGCTGGACAGCCTCAGGCACTGGTGGATTCGGTGGTGGTGGCGCGGGATCGGCGGCGCCAGGGAATCGGCCGCCTACTCATGGCGAGTGCGCTTGATTTGGCGCGTCAGGGCGGTGCTGGAAAGCTGGCCCTCTCCTCCAACACGAAACGGGCCGATGCCCATCGTTTCTACGACGCACTCGGCTTTCGGCGACACGGCGTGAGTTTTGTGGTCGACCTGGCATAGCCGCGTATCGCGTGAGCGCTCAGATCCTGAAGATAGTCACCATCAACACCTGGAAGTGCGATGGTGACTATCAGTCGCGGATGCAGGCGCTGGAAAGGCAACTGGCTGAGCGGAATCCCGATGTCGTGGCCGTGCAGGAGTCGTTTGCCAGTATCGATGGCAGCCTTGATACGGCTGCACGTCTTGGGCGCTGTCTGGGCCTGAATGTTTGTTTCGTTCCGGCGCGCCGCAAGCGGCGCAACTGCGATGGTCTTTGGGTCGACAGCTATTCCGGCCTTGCCCTGCTGTCGAGATACCCTTTCAGTCAGTGTCTTGAAATTCCGCTGCCATCGTCGATTGAGGATGGTGGCCGCAGTGCGCAGGTCTGCCTGATCAACGTAGGCGCGCAATCGGTGCTGGTCGCCAATGTCCATCTGTCCCATCTGGCGGGCGGCGGCGAACTTCGCCGCCGCCAACTGGAAGCTGTTCTGTCGCATGAGCTTTTCCGTTGCAGTTACGACGCGGCGTTGGTCTGCGGCGATTTCAATGCGGACAGGCAGGCGCCGGAGTTGCATCACTATCTCGGGCCGCCGTGGCGTCTTCTTGACACTCATGTCGCCGGCGGCGGCGGAGAAAAGACCACGTGTGTTGGTGCGGACGGGAACTGGCGCGACCTCGATCACATCTTTTCGATTCCGTGCAGACACGGGCAACTGCCGGAGTTCAGCGATTCGGCAGTCGTCCTGAACTCAGCGGACGCGCTGTCAGGCGTGAAGCCCAGCGACCACTGCGGCGTGGAAACCCACGTGATCCTCGCCGCGAGTTTCGGCTCGGTGAAATTCGTCATCTGAATGCAACAACCCGTTCACATAGCTTGTATAGACTTCTCCATCAATGTAGCAAACGGAACTTCAAGCCTGAACACGGGTGGCAATTCCAAACGCTGCACGCAGTACCGCCTTCCCCAGATCTGGTTTCCTTGTCTGGGATCGAGTTTTTCAGCACATCAGTGGCCAATGAAAGAGAGCTATGCGTTCATCGATCGATGTCACCTGCCTCAGCAAAAGCTATTTACGGGAGAAAGCGCTTGACGATGTCAGTCTCAGTGTTGCCCCGGGAGAAATGGTCGCCCTGATCGGCGCTTCTGGCTCGGGCAAGTCCACCCTGATGCGCCACATCGCGGGCCTTTCCGCCGCTGACCTCGACAGTGGTTCCTCCGCAGTGCGTATCGATGGTCGTGTCGCGCAGCAGGGTGGTGTCATTGCCAAGGACATTCGCGATATTCGCGCCAACATCGGTTTCGTTTTTCAGCAGTTCAATCTGGTGGAACGGCTGCCGGTGATTACCAATGTGCTGGCCGGTATGCTGTATCGGGTACCGACGTGGCGCAGCTCACTGCGCTACTTTACCCGCGATGAAATCCGTCACGGAGTCGCGGCATTGGGTCGCGTGGGGCTTTCGGGGCGAGCGCATCAGCGGGCCTCGACCCTCTCCGGCGGTCAGCAGCAGCGTGCCGCCATCGCGCGCACGCTGGTGCAAAAGGCCGACATCATCCTCGCCGACGAACCGATCGCTTCGCTCGATCCCGAGTCATCGCGCAAGGTGATGGACATTCTCGCCCGCATCAACCGCGAGGATGGGACCACGGTCATGGTATCGCTGCATCAGGTCGACATCGCTTTGAAATATTGCCCGCGAACCGTTGCCTTGCACCGGGGCAAAGTCGTCTATGACGGTGCCTCGGCCAGTCTGACTCCGCAGTTGTTGCGCGAACTGTATGGCGCGGAGGTCGAGGATCTGCTGACAACGCCCGCGCCAGCGTCCTCCCCAGCCGCTCTTGTCCATCCGGCCTACGTCGAGCGGCAGCATGTGCCAATGCGTCAGGCCGAACCTGTCCTGCAAGCCCAAGTCCTCTAAATCCACGAAAGGGAATCACAACCATGTTCAAGAAACTGATCGCCTCCGTCGCGCTGGCTGCTGCCGTGACCACGCCGGTCCTTGCCGAATCGCCGAAAGAGATCAACTTCGGCATCATCGCCACCGAATCGTCCCAGGTCCTCAAGCAGAACTGGCAGCCGCTGCTCGATGACATGAGCAAGCAAACCGGCATCAAGGTGAACGCCTTCTTCGCCCCGGACTATGCGGGGGTGATTGAAGGCATGCGTTTCAACAAGGTACAGGTCGGCTGGTTCGGCAACAAATCTGCCATGGAAGCCGTGGATCGCTCGCGCGGAGAAATTTTCGCCAAAGTCGTTGCCATGGACGGCTCACCCGGCTATTGGTCGCTCGTGATCACCCACAAGGATTCACCGTACAAGACGCTGGACGACCTGGTCAAGCATGGCAAGGACATCAACTTCGGCATCGGCGACCCGAACTCGACCTCCGGCTTCCTGGTTCCCAGCTACTACGTCTTCGCGCTCAACCATATCGACCCGAAGACGCACTTCAAGACCATTCGCGCTGCCAACCACGAAACCAACCTGATGGCCGTGATCAACAAGCAGGTCGACATGGCGACCAACAACACCGAAAACTGGGAAAAGTTCTCCCAGCGTTTTCCGGAAAAACTCAAGGAGTTGCGCATCATCTGGAAATCGCCCCTGATTCCCGCTGACCCGATGGTCTGGCGCGAGGACCTGGACCACGAAGCCAAGGCGAAAATCAAGGCGTTCTTCCTCACCTATGGTAGTGGCCCGGATGCGGCGCGCGAACTGGCTATTTTGAGCAAGATCAACTACAAGGGCTTTTCCGAATCCAACAACAACCAGCTGCTCCCCATCCGCCAGCTCGAACTATTCAAACAAAAGAGCAAGATCGCTGCCGACGGCACCCTGAGTGCAAGCGACAAGCAGGCCAAGATTCAGGAAATCGACCAGAAACTTGGCGAGCTCAATCAAAAACTTGCTGCCCTGAAGTAAGCGTCGGATCGAAATACGCATCTCATGTCCGAACGCACGCAAGTATTGCCTGATCCCGCCGGTGCCTTCCCCAAGGCATCGGTGGCCCAATTGGCCGGGTGGGGACTTTTCCTGGCGATTCTGGCGGGATCCTGGTCCGGGGCCGACATGCGGCCCGCCGACCTGATCCGGGATTCCGGCAACATGGTCACCTATGTTGCGGATTTCTTTCCGCCCAACTTTGGTGACTGGCGCATCTATCTGCATGAGATGCTGATCACGCTGCAGATCGCCGTGTGGGGATCGGTGCTTGCCGTGGTCCTGGCAGTGCCGTTCGGCCTGCTCTGTGCCGGGAACATCACACCGGCGTGGATTCATCAACCCGTGCGGCGGCTGATGGATGCCGCGCGCGCCATCAACGAAATGGTTTTCGCCATGCTGTTTGTGGTGGCCGTAGGCCTCGGGCCGTTTGCCGGGGTGCTGGCTCTGTTCGTTCATACGACAGGCATCCTGGCGAAGCTGTTTTCGGAAGCGGTCGAGGCCATCGATCCTCATCCGGTGGAGGGTATCCGTTCCACCGGCGCGACAGCGCTGGAAGAGATCGTCTTCGGCGTCATCCCGCAGGTGCTGCCACTGTGGATTTCATATTCGCTTTATCGCTTCGAATCGAACGTGCGCTCCGCCACGGTGGTCGGCATGGTCGGTGCCGGCGGCATCGGCGTGGTGCTGTGGGAAATTATTCGCGGCTTTTACTATGCCGAAACCTGTGCGGTGATGATCATCATCATCGTTACCGTTAGCCTGATCGATCTGGTTTCGGCGCAGATTCGCAAACGGTTCATTTGAATGCAGCCGCATCGGCGTCTGCGCAACAGGGTGGCAGCATGAGCACAGAGTTAACGATTCGCAACGCCCGTATCGTGACGCGGGACGAGGAGTTTCTCGGCACCCTGCACCTGGCCAATGGCCGGATTGCGGATTTGGCACGCGGCACGACGGCTACCACCGCGGAAGACTGGAACGGCGACTACCTGCTGCCGGGCCTGGTCGAACTGCATACCGATAACCTCGAAAAACATCTGACACCCCGGCCGGGAGTGACCTGGCCGGCCTTGCCGGCGGTCCTGGCGCATGATGCGCAGATTGTCGCCGCTGGCATCACCACCGTACTCGACGCCATTTCCATCGGCGATGTCGGCACCGGCACTGCGCGCACCGACAAGTTGCGTCCGATGCTGGAAGCGCTCGAACATTGCGGGGAGAGAGGCCTGCTACGCGCCCGGCATCTGCTCCATTTGCGCTGCGAACTCTCCTACGCCAGGCTCATCGAATTGTTCGAAGGGCTGGTCGGGCAAGCGACACTGCAGCTTGTTTCCCTGATGGACCACACGCCTGGCCAGCGACAGTTCATCGACCTCGCAAAACACCGTGAGTACTATCAGGGCAAACACGGCCTGAGCAATCATGAAATGGACGCGTTTGTCGTCGAGCAGCAGAAGAATCACTTGAGCCACAGCGCCGCAAACCGCAGCGTTGTTGTCGAGGTGTGTCGCACTCGCGGCATCCCTCTCGCGAGTCATGACGATGCGACGCCGGAGCATGTGGCGGAGGCCGTGGCGGAAGGTGTCGTGATCTCGGAATTTCCCACCACACTGCTAGCCGCGCGAACGGCACGGCAGAGCAATCTTGGTGTGGTGATGGGCGCTCCAAACGTGGTGCGCAACGGCTCGCACTCGGGCAACGTCTCGGCGCTTGAGCTCGCGCAAGAACGGCTGCTCGACGGCCTGTCTTCCGACTATGTGCCGGCGAGCCTGTTGCATGCAGCTTTTTTGCTGACTGAGCGAGCGGGCTGGGGTCTTCCCGATGCTGTCGCCGTAGTGAGTGCCAATCCAGCACGTCTGGCCGGCTTGAACGACCGGGGCGAGATTGCGCCGGGAATGCGTGCGGACTTGATCAGGGTCCATGCCGACAGTCATGTGGTGTCGGTGACCGCTTCCTGGCTGGAAGGCAACCGCATTCTCTGATCCGGGTGGGCGCACGGCGCGGTGCTGCGCCAGCGGGGTTTGCCTTGTCGCCGCCCTTCTATTGCGGGCTTGTCGCGGTCATCGAAAGCCTGAATCGTGTCCCTGTTACTGGATCAGCTTCGACAAGCCCTGCGTGCCCGTCGGCGCCTCGGCCAGCCACGGTATCAGAGCGCAGCGCTCCGCCAGTTCATCTAACACTCGGTGGATGTAAGGCACTTCGTAGGCTCCGCGTTCCGACAGCAGCGGATCATGGGTGCCGCTGGCCAGAAGTGATTGGTTGATCACCCAGGCATAGGGTTTGACGCCGGCCCGGGCGAGATCGTCCTGCAGGCGTTCGGCTTCGTGCACCGGAGTGGCTTCGGCCAGCGTCACGATCAGGGTTCGCGTGTAGTCGGGGTCGCGCAGGCGCGGCAACAACTGGCGCACGGATTCGGGCATGTCGCCCTGGGTGCGCATTACTTCGCGGTGATAGGCCTCGGCCGCATCCAGCAGCAGAATCGTGTGTCCCGTGGGTGCCGTGTCGAGCACCACGAATCCATCCTTGCCTTCGTCGACAGTACGGGCGAAGGCGCGAAACACCGCGATTTCTTCGGTGCAGGGGGAACGCAGGTCCTCCTCCAGCATGGCCCGGCCGGCCGCATCGAGCGTGTCGCCGGCTTTTTTCAGCACTTCGTCGGTGTATTGCAGGACTTCAAGAGCGGGATCGATCCGGGTCACGCGCAGCCCCGTGACAGCTTCCTCCACAGCGGCGTCGACATGGGCGGCGGGATCGGTGGTCGACAGCAGCACCGGGTGGCCGCGCTTGGCCAGGGCGACGGCAATGGCCGCCGCGATGGTGGTCTTGCCGACGCCGCCCTTGCCCATGGTCATGATGACTCCGCGGCGACTCGCGGCAATTTCTTCGACCATGCGCTGCAGACCGGGCGGCAGCCGGGTTTGTGGTGCGGCATCGGCGAAGCCCGGCTTGATGGCGGTTTCGGGTCGCGCCATGACGCGCAGGGCTTCGATGCCGACCGTGCCGCGCGGCAGGAATGGAATCGTACTGCCGGGCAGTCCGGAGAGGGTTGCCGGCATGCCCGCAAGGGCGTCTGCCGCGCGGCGGGTCATGGCGTCGGCGATGACGTCTCCCGGCGTTGCCGCCACGAATAGCCCATTGATGGTGAGCTGGATGTTGCGCACACCGAGATCGGCCAGTTCGCTGCGCGTGCGCTCGGCTTCGCGCAATGCCGAGGCGTCGGGGCGGCTGACCAGAATGACGGAGGTTTCTTCGGAATCGGCAAGACGTTTGACCGTGGCCGCGTAAAGCGCCTTCTGCTTTTGCAGTCCGGCAAGCGGCCCGAGGCAGGACGCGCCGCCGGTCGACGAGGCGATGAACTCGTCCCAGGCCGAGGGAAGCGTCAGCAGTCGCAGGGTATGCCCGGTCGGGGCGGTGTCGAAGATGACATGATCGAAATCGCGCGTTGCCGCCGGATCGCCTAGCAGTTTCGAGAATTCGTCGAAGGCGGCGATCTCGATGGTGCACGCGCCGGAGAACTGCTCCTCCATGCTCTGGATTGCCGCTGCCGGGAGGACACCCCGGTAGGGTCCGACCATGCGTTCGCGGTAGTCGCGGGCGGCCGCTTCCGGATCGATGTTGAGCGCGAAAAGACCCGCCACGCCGGGTATCGCGGTCGGCGTTTGACTCAGTGCCGTGCCAAGTACTTCATCGAGATTGGAGGCTGGGTCGGTACTGACGATGAGGACTCGTTGGCCGGCTTCGGCCATGGCGAGTCCGCTTGCGCAGGAGAGGGATGTCTTGCCCACCCCGCCCTTGCCGGTGAAGAAAGCGTGTCGGGTTCTCAGTTCGGGGAGGGCCATGTCTCGACGTTCTGTTTCAGCAGCAGCCGGATTTGGGCGAGCAACAGGGTGCAGCCTTGGCCGCCGATGTTTCGGTGGTGACGACATCGACAACTGCGGCAATACCGAGCTTCTGTGCGAGCTGCTCGCGGGACGGGTACAAGCCTGTCGAGACGATTTTCCCATCGAGCACGATTACCGGCAGCCGCTCCATCCCGGCCTCCATTTCCTTGATGACCGCCGGATTGGCGGCAAAGGCTTGCGGCTCCTGGCCCAGATTGTGGCGAGTCACCTCAATGCCTTGTTGCTCGACCCATTTCAGGTCGGCGGCGAAACGGGCGAGTTGCGGATCGACATCGACGCCGCAGACACCGCTGGAGCAGCACATGGCGGGGTCATACACTTCAAGCGTTTTCATCACGGTTCCTTTGTTTGCAGGCCGGCCTCATACCAGCCCTTGGATTGATTGACGATCTTCACCACCAGCAGCATGACCGGGACTTCGATCAGTACGCCGACCACAGTGGCGAGTGCGGCACCGGACTCAAAGCCGAACAGACTGATGGCGGCGGCCACGGCCAGTTCGAAAAAATTGGAGGCGCCGATCAGCGCCGAGGGGCAGGCGACGCTGTGCTTCTCGCCGACGACGCGATTCAGCCAATAGGCCAGGCTCGAGTTGAACAGGACCTGGATCAGAATGGGCACCGCCAGCAAGGCAATGATCAGCGGCTGCTCGATGATGGCTTTGCCCTGGAAGGCGAACAGCAGCACCAGTGTGGCGAGCAACGCCGAAATCGACCACGGTCCGATCTTTTCCATCATCGCATCGAAATGCGCCGTGCCCTTGCTCAGCAAGCTTTTGCGCCAGACTTGGGCCAGCGCCAGCGGTATCACGATGTAGAGCACGACCGAGGTGAGCAGCGTATCCCAGGGCACGGTGATGGCCGAGATGCCGAGCAGCAGGCCGACCAGCGGGGCGAAGGCAAAAATCATGATGGTGTCGTTCACGGCGACCTGCGACAAGGTGAACAGCGGATCGCCATTGGTCAGCCGGCTCCAGACGAAAACCATCGCGGTGCAGGGCGCGGCTGCGAGCAGTATGAGGCCGGCGATGTAACTGTCCAACTGATCGGCGGGCAACATGGGGGCGAACAGGTGGCGAATGAACAGCCAGCCGAGGAAAGCCATCGAGAAGGGTTTGACCAGCCAATTCACGAACAGCGTGACGCCGATGCCGCGCACATGTTGGCGGACCTCATGCAGGGCGCCGAAATCCACCTTGACCAGCATCGGGATGATCATGATCCAGATCAGCAGGCCGACCGGCAGATTGACCCGCGCGACCTCGAGTTTGCCGAGCACCTGGAAGGGGGCCGGCAGCCACTGGCCGAGGGCGATGCCGACGATGATGCAGAGAAAGACCCAGACCGTCAGGTAGCGCTCGAACGCGCTCATCGGCGCGCCGGCGGCAAGATTGGCAGCCACTTCACATTGGGCGGACATGCTCATTCCTCCGCGTGAATACGCTGGGCTGCCACAAGCGCTTCGTCGCGACTCATGGTTTCCAGCGGCAGGGCAAGGAAAGCGGTGACGCGTTTCTTCAGCGACCGGTAGGCAGCTTCAAATGCGGCGCGCCGCGCATCGAGCGGCTCCACGTGCGCCGGATCGGTAATGCCCCAGTGAGCCGTGGCGGGGTGACCCGGCCAGACCGGGCAGGCCTCCGCCGCCGCGTTGCCGCAAACCGTGAAAATGAAGTCAAAAGTCGGCGCTGACGCCACGGCGAATTCGTCCCACGACTTGCTGCGCGCGCCGGCGGCTGGCACGCCGTGATTCGCCAGGGTCTCCAGCGCCACGGGATTGACCTGCCCCGCCGGCTTGCTACCTGCCGAATAGGCATTGACGCGTCCGTTTGCCAAATGATTGAACAGCATCTCGCCGAGAATGGAACGGGCGGAATTGCCGGTGCAAAGCACCAGAACATTAATTGTTTTGTTCATGATCGCAGTAAATGGAAAGACTAAAAAAGCGTGGATGCCTATTGGCTCGCGCCATCGAGCCTGCCGATGCCATCGAGTTCCTGCTTGAGAGCGACGCCCTTGAGCTTGGCCAAGGGCAGGCTGGCGAACATGGCGATTCGGCGGTGGAGCTGGTTGTAGGCGGTAAAAAAGGCCTTGCGCCTGGCGTCCTCGCTGCCTTCCGCGACTGCCGGGTCGGCAATACCCCAATGCGCGGTCATCGGTTGCCCGGGCCAGACGGGGCAGACTTCGCCGGCCGCGTTGTCGCATACTGTGAATACGAAATCCAGTGCCGGCGCGCCCGGCGCGGCGAATTCCTCCCAGCCCTTGCTGCGCAGGTCCTCCGTCGGGATACGGTTCTTGCGCAGCAGCTCGATTGTGTAGGGGTTGACGGTTCCCGCAGGATGGCTTCCGGCGCTGTAAGCGTGAAAGCGACCTTGTCCAACCACCGGCAGGTTGAGAATCGATTCCGCCAGAATGCTGCGGGCCGAATTGCCGGTGCACAGAAACAGCACGTTGTAGACGCGCTCGCTCATGAATTTCCTTTCGTTGCGGGTGATTTTGCGACACGGCTGCGGCGCTTGATGACGGTGTTTGCCATGGAAGTCTTGGGCAGGCAGGCTTTTCCCTGGCAGCAATTATTGGTCAGGAAGGAAATCAATTCATCCATCTCGCCATAGTCGGCGGAGTAGTAAATGAATCGGCTTTCCTGTCTTCCCTGGATCAGTCCGACCCGGCTGAGATGGGCCAGATGAAAAGACAGGGTTGCCGGAACAAGTCCCAATTGCTCGCCGATCGCACTGGCATTGATCCCCGTCGGTCCAGCTTCGACCAGCAGGCGAAAAATCGAAAGGCGGGATTCATGACCCAAGGCGGCAAGCAGTTCGGAGGCGTTTAGTGATTCCATAGTTCGAATATTATCAAATTATTGTGACAAAGCGATTTCAATCTTCCTGTGCGCATGACAGCGACCAGTGGGCCGGGACTTTCGGCCGCTCTACCAGCCCAACTTTTAGGAATAGTTGGGCTCGCGTGGCGTGTCGTGAAACCGCTCAGCGCATTTCTGCGTTTTGTTTGGCGCCGTTGCGCCGCAAAGAACCGACATCCAAGGATGCGGTCGCGCCCTTCCCGTTCAATATCTCAGTCGGCAGCCGAGGGCGCTTGTTGCCCGGTTCAAGCGCTTGGGATGCTGGAAAGTCGGCGCTGGCGATACGGTGCAGGCTTGCCGGTTGGCGCACAGATGGTCGCGAAGGGGCGGGTCTATCAATCCGCGGGCCTCGGATCGAGCCAGTTGAGCAAGGTCGAAAACAGCAGCTTTGAATCCAATGGCTTGATCAGAAAGTCATCCATTTTCGCTTCCATGCAGCGCGCCCTATCTTCGGCAAAGGCATTGGCCGTCATGGCGATGATCGGCACGTTTCGGTAGCCGATAAGCTGTCGCAATTGGCGCGTCGCATCAAGCCCGTCCATGTTCGGCATCTGCATGTCCATCAAGATCGCGGCATAGACGACTTGCTGTGCCACAGCTACCGCTTCCGCACCGTCGTCCACAGTGTCCACGGTCAATCCGACGGACTCCAGTTGCAGCCTGGCAATTTCCCGGTTTATCGGCTCGTCATCGGCGATCAGGATTCGGGCGCCGGAATGGCGCAGTCGAAGTTGCTGTTCGGCATCCGTGATCGCTTTCGATGCGATGGGTGCCACGCCGCCTCTTTTCATCCTGGCGGTAAACCAGAATGTGCTGCCAAGCTCCGGCGTGCTCTCGACGCCGACTTTGCCGCCCATCAATCCGGCCAGTCGTTGCGTGATGGCCAGGCCGAGTCCGGTGCCGCCATACTTGCGCGTGGTTGAATTGTCCGCCTGCTCGAAGGCGTTGAACAGCCGTCCTACTGCCTCGGGCGCAATCCCGATGCCGGTATCCTCGACCGCGAAACGCACCAGCACCGATTCTGCATCTTCCTCCAGCTTGCTGAGTGACAGTGTCACGGCGCCGGTATCGGTGAATTTGATCGCGTTGGTGGCGTAATTCAGCAGAGCTTGCTGCAGTCGAGTGGGGTCGCCATAGAGATCGGGCGGGAAAGCGGCGGTCCTGACCCGCAGTTCAATACCCTTGGCCTTGGCACGTTCGGAAAGAATGGACTTGAGATTGCCCAGCAGGCTGTTGAAGTTGACCGGAGCGTTCTCCAGTACGAACTTTCCGGCTTCGATCTTCGACAGATCGAGGACGTTGTTGATAATGGAAAGCAGATGCATGGCGGCGGTATCGATCTTGTCGAGACGCTCGGCCTGGCGCGGCATCACGCCGTCGCGACGCAGGAGATTCGCCATGCCGAGGATGGCATTCATCGGTGTGCGAATCTCATGGCTCATGTTGGCGAGGAAGGCGCTCTTGGCTCGGTTGGCGGTTTCAGCTCCCTCCTTGGCGCGCTGCAGTTCTGCAGTACGGGAGATCACCAGTTCTTCAAGGTGACTCTGGTGCCTTTCCAGTTCGGCTTCGGCGCGCTTGCGTTCAGTGATGTCGGTGGCGAATCCATGCCAGAGCACCGAGTTGTCTGCTTCCCTCTGTGGTATCGCATTTACGAGCAACCAAAGATCCGACTCACCCTCGAATCCAAGTCGGTATTCGGTACTCCAGGGCGTCAAGTTCAGGGCCGATGCTTCAAGAGAAGCAAGGTGGCTCGCCAGATCGTCCGGGTGAATAGCAGCAAACATCGGCGAAGCGTTTTCACGAACTTTATCCGGACTGACGCGGTATATCTCCTTGAGGGCTTCACTGGCGTAGGGAATGCAGAAGCTGCCGTCGGTACGCAGGCGAAGCTGAAAAACAACTCCGGGTAGCCGGCTGGCAATTTTTTGCAGACGGTCCAGCGCCTCTTTCAAGGCGTCTTCTCGGTGCCCGAGTGTTTCCAGCAGGCGATTGAACGCACCGAGCAGTTCCCCGATCTCGTCCTGCCGCGCAATCGGCAGAGGCCGCAGTGAGTGGCCATTTGCATTTGCTGTCATGGAGGCCAGTGTCTCCACAACCGAAAACATCGGAGCGAGCTGGCGCCTTACCATCCACCATGCCAGGGTTCCCGCCAATAGCGTCAGGAAGATCGCCGACAGCAGCGTGCGCTGCTGCAGGATGCGAATCGGGGCAAAAGCTTCCGCAACGGGCAAGGTGGCACCGACGATCCAGCCTGGCACGGGAATACTCTTGACGGACGCCAGCACTTCTCCGCCCAGAGGGTCGTCTACTATGGCAGAACCTTCGTAGCCTTCGATAAAGCGGTCCATCGTGGGATTGATACCGGTGGCCGGCAGAGTCTTGAGGATCTGATTTTTGTCGGAGCTGGCGACAATCAGCCGGTGTTGGGGCGCGACCAGCCGATAGCTGCCCGTCTCGCCATAGCGGGTTCCCAGAATCTTGTTCAGGAAACCGGATTTGGCGAGATCAATCGTACCTGCCAAGGCACCGATTACGTCACCCCGTGCATCCCGAATCGGGACTGCGATTGTCACCTGCGGCGCCAATGACGCGGTGCTCATTGTCGGCGGCCCGATCGCTGCTTTTCCTTTCTCGAGCGCAGCGATCAGATAGTCTTGGTCCATGAAATTGACGCCAATCCGCTCCCCCGAGAGCGGAAGCGAGGCAATTGCTGTTCCATCCAATCCCGTGGCGAGGGTGCCGCCATTGAACAGTCGCAGTAGAAGCGGACGCTGCTCCAGAAGCGACTGCAGGGCCTCGGGATTGCCCAGTATTGCCGGAGTAACACCTTCGGCGACACTTCTCAATCGTTCTTGCATGTCGCGGTTGATCTCCGCGGCAATGGATGACACCGTCGAGAACTGTTGCTCGGCCAAAAGGCGTTTCATGTCTTCGTGGAGCATCCGGCTGACGTAGAGCGTAAGGGTCCAGATGCCGAGCAAAAAAATCGCCAGCATTGCAGCAGTGACGCGCGTCTTGAGCGATCGCCACTTGATGAAATCCAAGCTCATGCGCACTTCAACTGCCGAGGGAAATGAAGCACCTGCGCAATTGCCTCTTTTTGCCCGTCTTTGGTCTTGCGCAGCGCGGGATTCCCGGATGCTGAAACGATTGCCATCGAATCCGCCGAATCGTTTTGGGTGAAGAGTGCGTCGCGAATGAAGTGCTGAACGACCACTCGAACTCGGCGTGAGGCCTCGATACCGGGGAAGTTCCAGAAATCGGAACGGAAGTGATGAGTCACCTCGAATTTCGCCCGAAGCCCGAGACATGGCTTCGTATCCTATGCGGACAAAGCGGGTCGACTATCGTTGTGGGCAACACCCAGTGAGCGTTTTGAAGCCGAATAGACTCACGATACGGCACAAGCACTGTTCGCTCCATGTTCCTGTGGCGGTATTGCGCAACGCAATGCCAGCTCGGATTTCACAGGCGAGGCAGTTTTTTGGGCCCCGGCTACGATTCACAGCGGAATCGTTCAATCGATACGGACAATTTATCTGGTGCAATGCTAACACAGCGTGTTCGTGAGCGGCGAAGCAGCGGCAGGCCACGCCTTGAGTCTGTCCTTGAATCTGAGTTGGTGGTCCGAAAGGAAAGCGCGCTGCATGAGCGCCGTGTTCATGTTTGAGGCGTACTTTCGGTGGGGCGCAAGTGTGCCGTGGAAACCTCGTCCGCCAGTGATCGCGCGACCCGCAGCATGACGTTCAACAATTCCTGGGCCACCAACTCTCGCAGGAGCGCCAACGGTCCCGGCAAGCGCACCGAGCGACTCAGGGTTCGGGTTTCTTCGGCATACAAGCGCAATAGTTCGTACAGCAACTGCGCGAGCGCATCCCGCGAATAACTTGTCTGCAGGGCGTCGCGCAGTGGGCGCGGCGTGTCGTTCGCTGTCTGGATTTTCAACGCGGCTTCGAACAGTAGCCTCATGCGCCGACTGCGTATCGGAGCGATTTCCTCGTAGCGAACCACGATGTCGACTGGAAAACTGCTGATTCGGGCAAGAAACGCGCGGTCGACTTCCTTGCTTGCTTGCAGCAGTTGGGGAAGGACGGCATTCCAGTCTACCGGACCTTCGGTCACTAGTTCTCCGGCGCGGAGGATTACCAGCCTGTCCTTCTCAACTTCTTTGTCGACATTCAGCGCCAACACCGGTTCCAGGTGAGGCAGGGCCAGGCGCAAGGGCAAGCTTGCGCGCAGCGCCAGAATCGTGCGCCCGCTGAAGGCTTGGAGAATCCGGCCATTGAGCCGGGCGAGCGTCCGGGCTCGCTTCACGGTACTGGCGCCGATCCGTTCGTGTCAGGCTCCAGCCGGCTTGACCGCTCGATGGAAACCGATCATGCCGTAGAACACCGTATCCACCGTGACATCGACGTAGCCCAATTCGCGCAGCACAATCGAGAGTTCTTCAGCGGAGTAGAAAAGGTCCAGCGCATCGATGAAGTACTGCTTGAACTTGGTGGCCGCCGGACTGCTGCCGACGATCAGGCTGGTGAAATTGAGGCAGGTCTTGAGATAGGCGTAATAGAGGTTCTTCACGATCACGTTGCGCGGGCGCAGCATGTCCGAATGGTGGAAATGCCCGCCCGGCTTCAACACCCGCTGGATCTCGCTGAACACCTCACGCACTCGAAGGTGGCGCGAGGCGAACTGCAGTGTGACGATGTCGAAATGATTGTCGGGGAAGGGCAGGGTGTGGACGTCGCCGATGGTGCTCTTGATGTGCAGGTCCAATGCCGTGGCGTTCTGCTGCCCCACGGTCTGCATCTCGGCGCTGCGGTCCATGGCATGCACGTCCAGGGTCGGCTCACGCTTGAGCAGGGCAATGCCGATGGCATTGGTGCCGGCGCAGACGTCGAGTACTTTCTGTTGCGGCTGGATGTCCACCGTTCGCATGAAGCGCTTGAGGAAGCTGCTCCACAGGCCGAGAGCGGCAATCTCGTTGGCGCGGTCGTAATAACGTGCGATATCGGCGAAGGCGTCGTTCAGTTCGTTGCTCCAGACGTCGCCGAAGCGTTCTTCGCGAGCCGCTTCGCGCGAAGCTAGTGGGGGTGGCGCCATTGTTGTGGTTCTCCTCGGTTGGGGTCTTGATTTTATCCGTTGCGGATGGCTTAGATGCGCAGCAGGTATATCGCGGCCAGGATGCTGCCGATGATCGCCGCTAGATACAGAATTGTCGCGACCGCTGTGTCGGCTCGCACGCCGAAATCATAGAAAGTGCAGCGCAAACGGTGGGCAGAACTCCACATAGACAGAGAGACCACGCCAAAAATGATCAGTTTTCCCAGACCGTTGGCAGCGAAGGCATGCAAGTTTGCATAGTCCAGTCCGGCGGGAGCGTGGCCGAGGGCGGCCATCAGGGTAAGCAGGACGATAACCGGGATGAAAAAGGCGATCACCGTACCACCCGCGGCGAAGGGAAACCAGACCACCGGTTTGTGCGATTTGGCCATCTCAAATTACTCCCGCAAGAAAGAGAATGGCGAACGAGAGCAGTGCCCAGGCCACGTAGTGCGCCCCGGAAATCATCGCGCCCGGCACGAAATACTCGCCGATCTGCAGCGGCATGGCTTTCTGTGTCGCATTGAACCAGGTGGCGGCGTGATACACCGCCGCGATCAGGACGAGTAGCTGGAACACGATCGATGCCGGGCTCTTCAGCGTCAGCAGAAAAGCCTCCCAGGCGGCGGGGCCGGCGGCGAGGCTGTGCAGGCCAAACACCAGCAGCACGCAGTAGGCGGCAATTAAAATGCTGGTGATCTCGCGCGACATGTAGCGCAGGTAGCGCGGCTGGCGGAAGTACCAGGTGGTCGGAGGAAACTCGCGTAGCAAGGGCCTGCGGCTCATGGTTTTCCTCCGGGAATCAGGTGTTCGACGATCCAGTCGATCGAACTGGTGATCTTCATTTGTTGCAGGGCACTGGCGGGATCGACATGGGCCGGGCAGACTTCGGAGCAGGCGCCGACGAAGGTGCATTCCCAGACGCCTTCATGGGTGGCCGCCACTTCTTGACGCTCCTTGCGTCCGCCATCGCGCGAATCCTGGTTGTAACGATGTGCAAGGGTTAGCGCCGCCGGACCGATGAAACTTGGCGTCAGCCCGTACTGGGGACAGGCGGCGTAGCACAACATGCAGTTGATGCACATCGAGTACTGCCGGTATTTCATGAGTTGCGCCGGGGTCTGCTTGTACTCGCCCTCGCTGATCGGTTTTTCCTGCTTCGGAATCAGGTAGGGCTTGACGCGCTTGAGCTTGTCCATGAAATCGTCGGGCGCAACCACCAGATCGCGTTCGATCGGGAAATTCGCCAGCGGCTCGATCCGGATCACACCCTCGTAGTTGCGCAGGAAAGCGTGGCAGGACAGCTTCGGTTCGCCGTTGATCATCATGCCGCAACTGCCGCACACCGCCATGTGGCACGACCAGCGGTAGTTGAGCGTGGGATCGATGTCCGCCTTGACCTTGTTGAGGGCGTCGAGCACCACCCATTCTTCCTGGCAGACCACTTCGTAGCGCTGGAAGCGGGCCTCGCTATCCGTATCGGGATCATAGCGCAGGACTTCCAGCGTGACGGTGCGCTCGCTGCTTCCGCCGGGCCGTCCCAAGGAAGCAGCCGCCCCCTCCGGGGGGGCAGCGAGCGGGGGGTGCGAGCGTGGGGGGCTATTGCTCATTTGTGGTCTCCCGAGTAGTCGCGCACGCCAGGCGGCGACTTGGTGATGACCACGTCGAGGTAATCGATGCGCGGCGAATCCATTCCCTGGTGATAGACCATGGTGTGGCGCAGGTAGTTGGTGTCGTCGCGTTCAACGAAGTCGAGGCGCTGGTGCGCGCCGCGCGATTCCTTGCGGGCCAGCGCGCCGACGGTAACAGCCTCGGCACAATCGAGCATGGAGCCCAGTTCGAGCACCTGGAACAGATCGGTGTTGAAGACGCTGCTCTTGTCGGTGAGTATCACGCGACGGTAGCGCTGGCGCAATTCGTGGATTTTGTCGACGCCCTCTTTTAGGCCCGCCTCGGTGCGATAGATGCCGACGTTCTTTTCCATCGTGTCCATCATCTCCTTGCGCAGTCCCGACATGGATTCGGTGCCGTCGCTGCGTGAGAAGAGTTCGTCGATACGCGCCTGCGTTTCCCCGGCGCGCGCGTTCAGCGCTACGGTGTTGGCTGGGGGCAAGTCCTGCAGGTGCTCGATGGCGGACAACGCGGCACGGCGGCCGAATACCAGCAGTTCCACCAGCGAGTTCGATCCCAGGCGGTTGGCGCCGTTGAGGCTGACGCAGGCGCATTCACCGGCGGCGAAAAGGCCGGGCAGAGGCGTGGCGGCGGCCGTGTTGGTGGATATGCCGCCCATCATGTAATGCACCACGGGGCGGATCGGCACCGCCTCCCTGACGATGTCGACTCCGAGATAGGCTTCGGCCAGTTCGCGCACCAACGGCAGGCGCTCGTTGATCATCTTTTCGCCGAGATGGCGCATGTCCAGCAGCACGCACTCGCCCCACTGCGTGGTAACCGTGTTCCCCTTTTGCAATTCGTGCCAGTAGGCCTGGCTGACGCGATCGCGCGGCCCGAGCTCCATGGTTTTGAGTTGAGGCTTGCCGACCGGAGTTTCCGGGCCCATGCCGTAATCCTGCAGGTAGCGGCGGCCGTTCTTGTTCACCAGAATGCCGCCCTCGCCGCGGCAGGCTTCGGTCAGCAGGCTGCCGGTGTTGGGCAGGCCGGTCGGGTGGTACTGGACGAACTCCATGTCTTTCAGCGGCGCGCCGGCACGGTAGGCCATGGCCATGCCGTCGCCAGTCTTGATTGCGCCATTGGTCGAGAAGGGGAACATGCGTCCGGCGCCGCCACCGGCAATGATTACCGACTTGGCGTGGAACTGGCGCAGTTCGCCGCTGCGCATTTCCATGGCGGTCAAGCCTTGGCATCGGCCGTCGTCGACCAGCAGGTCGAGCGCGTAGTACTCGTCGTAGCGGGTGATCGAGGGAAACTTGAGCGAGGTCTGGAACAGGGTGTGCAGAATATGAAAGCCCGACTTGTCGGCGGCAAACCAGGTGCGCTTTTTCTTCATGCCGCCGAATGGACGCACTGACACCGAGCCGTCGGCTTCGCGATTCCACGGGCAACCCCAGTGCTCCAGTTGCAGTAGTTCCTTCGGCGCCTCATGGATGAAATACTCGACGCAGTCCTGATCGGAGAGCCAATCGCCGCCGCCCACGGTATCGTCGAAGTGCATGTCGAAGCTGTCGTCAGGCTTGATCACGCCTGCGGCGCCACCCTCGGCGGCGCAGGTATGGCTGCGCATCGGGTACACCTTGGAAATCAGCGCGATGCGCAAGGCAGGATTGGTTTCGGCGAGGGCGATTGCCGCACGCAAACCGGCACCGCCGGCGCCGACGATTGCGATATCGGTTGTAATCGTTTCCATTGCGCTTGTCCGGAAGTTTTTTGGTGTTATTGGTCCATTAGTATCGGCTAATTAGCCGGCTCACGGTTGACTTGCGTCAATTTGGCCCCGCACCTGTGTATTCCAACCCGCTGGGCGGCCTTCAAGCGAGGTTCACCGGGTTTGGTGAACCGCCGGCCTTCTGGCATTCACGGGTCGCTGCGGCTATAATCCTGCGTTTCGTGTAGAAGCTAGCTAGCCATCATGCGCATCAAACTTGTTGCTGGAAACTGGAAAATGCACGGCAGCCTTGCCACAAACATCGGGCTGCTGGAGGCCGTTCGCAATGGCGTCAAGGGTAAAGCCGAGGTCGCGGTTTGCGTGCCTTACCCCTATCTTGCGCAAGCTCGCACCGCGCTGGAAGGCAGCGCAGTCGCCTGGGGTGCACAGGATGTCTCCGAGCATGCGCAAGGCGCCTGGACCGGCGAAGTGAGCGGGGCGATGCTGGCCGATTTCGCGTGTCGCTATGTTCTGGTAGGGCATTCCGAGCGGCGTTCTTTTTTTGGCGATACCGATGCGGTCGTCGCCGCCAAGTTTGCGGCTTCGCAAGTGGCCGGGCTGACACCCGTGCTGTGCGTGGGTGAAACGCTGGCTGAACGCGAGGCCGGCATTACCGGTGAGGTAGTGACGCGCCAGATTGACGCTGTGCTCGCCAAATGCGGCGTGGCGGCATTTGCCCAAGCCGTGGTCGCCTATGAGCCGGTATGGGCGATCGGCACCGGACGCACCGCGTCGCCTGAGCAGGCGCAGGAAGTGCATGCCCTGATTCGTGCCCGATTCGCGCGCGACAGTGCCGATATCGCAGCGGGATTGCGTCTTCTCTATGGCGGCAGCGTCAAGCCGAACAACGCTGTCGAGCTTTTCGGTCAGCCCGATATCGATGGCGGACTCATCGGCGGCGCTGCGCTGGTGGCTGAGGATTTTCTCGCCATCTGCGCCGCCGCCTGAACATAATTTCAAGAGGTTTACATGGATCTACTGCATACCGTGATTTTGACCGTACATGTCATTGCCACGCTTTCCATTATCGGCGTGGTGTTGCTGCAGCATGGCAAGGGCGCTGACATGGGCGCCGCATTCGGCAGTGGCGCCTCGGGAAGCTTGTTTGGCGCCACGGGCTCATCGAATTTCCTCTCGCACTTGACGGCGGTTCTTGCTGTCGTATTTTTTCTGACCAGCCTCGGGCTCTCTTATATCGCGACTTCGGCGCCGCGGACATCTGGCAGCGTGATGGATTCCGTTCCCGCACAGACGGCGCCGGCCGTGCCCGCGCAACGGCCCGAGTTGCCTGATTCAAAGGCAAAAGACATTCCGAAGTAGTTTTAGTTCGTCCGAGTCGATAGATTAATTTGTTGCAGCGCACTAATTAGTCAATCGCTTGTTATATAATTTGCGTCGCTCGTGCAATAGCGCAAAGCCGTCGTGGTGAAATTGGTAGACACGCTATCTTGAGGGGGTAGTGGCGAAAGCTGTGCGAGTTCGAGTCTCGCCGACGGCACCAAGAAATTTGGCGATAGAAAGTGCAGTAGAAAGTAGTAGTTGAGCGTTGGTTGTCTTGCAAAGTATTGCGGATTGACCGGCCGACAATAACGAGCGGAGTGGCTTGTCACCAAAATGCTGGAAAACTATTTCCCCATACTCGTTTTCGCAGTGGTGGGCCTCGTCTTCGGATGCGTGCCCATACTTCTCGGATGGTTGATTGCCCCCAACCGGCCCGACAGCGAAAAACTCTCTGCATTCGAGTGCGGCTTCGCTCCGTTCGAAGACGCGCGCATGAAGTTCGACGTGCGCTACTACCTGATCGCTATCCTCTTCATTCTGTTCGACCTTGAAATCGCCTTCCTTTTGCCGTGGGCGACGATTTTCAAGGAGATTGTCAATACCGAGCCAATGCGGATGTTCGGCTTCATCGAAATGTTTGTCTTTATCGGAATCCTCGTCGTTGGCTACATCTACGCGTGGGCCAAGGGTGCGCTGGATTGGGAATGAACAAACTCAAGGGGCCTGACGCATGAGCATCGAAGGCGTTCTCCAGGAAGGCTTCGTCACCACGTCGCTGGACAAGATCATCAACTGGACGCGTACCGGGTCGATGTGGCCGATGACCTTCGGTCTGGCCTGTTGTGCCATCGAGATGATTCACGCCGGCTGTTCGCGTTACGACCTCGATCGTTTCGGCATCGTGTTTCGCCCGAGTCCGCGTCAGTCCGACGTGATGATCGTCGCCGGTACGCTGACCAACAAAATGGCGCCGGCCCTGCGCAAGGTGTACGACCAGATGGCCGAGCCGCGCTGGGTGTTGTCCATGGGTTCATGCGCCAATGGCGGCGGCTATTACCACTATTCGTATTCGGTTGTCCGTGGCGTCGACCGTATCGTTCCCGTCGATGTCTACGTGCCGGGGTGCCCGCCCACCGCCGAGGCTTTGCTGTATGGCCTGATCCAGCTGCAAAGCAAGATCCGCCGTACCACCACCATCGCCCGCTGACCAGGAAGCCCACCCAATGAGCGAGAAACTGGAACGTCTCTGTCGGCAGCTGAAGGAAAAGTTCGGCGATCGCATCATGGAACCGGTGTTGGCGCTGGGCGAAGTTACCGTGGCGATTCCGGCCGAGAACTATCTGGACGCCATGCGCCAATTGCGCGATGACCCGGTGTTCAGGTTCGAGCAGTTGATGGACCTCAGCGGAATCGACTATTCCGAGTTCACTGGTTATCAGGGCAAGCGCTACGCCGCGGTGAGCCAACTGTTGTCGCTCACGCACAACTGGCGGCTGCGCGTCAAGGTGTTTGCGCCGGATGATGAATTCCCCGTGGTGGCTTCGGTCATGGATATCTGGAACGTCGCCAACTGGTATGAGCGCGAGGCTTTTGACTTGTTCGGCATCCATTTCGACGGGCATATCGATCTGCGCCGCATCCTGACCGACTACGGTTTTGTGGGTCACCCGTTTCGCAAGGACTTCCCGATTTCAGGGTACGTCGAGATGCGTTATGACCCCGAGCAGCAGCGCGTGATCTATCAGCCGGTAACTATCGAGCCGCGCGAAGTGACGCCACGCATCGTGCGTGAAGAGCAGTACGCAAAGGGCAATGGTCGTGGCTGAAATCAAGAATTACACCATCAACTTCGGTCCGCAGCATCCTGCCGCGCACGGTGTTTTGCGCCTGGTGCTGGAGCTGGATGGAGAAGTGATCGTGCGCGCCGATCCGCATATCGGACTGCTGCATCGCGGCACCGAAAAGCTGGCTGAAACGCGCACCTGGCTGCAATCGCTGCCCTATCTGGATCGCCTCGATTACACCTCGATGATTCCGAGCGAGCACGCCTACTGCCTGGCCATCGAGAAATTGCTGGGTGTCGACGTACCGATTCGCGCCCAGTACGTGCGGGTCATGATGGATGAAGTTACGCGCATCAAGAATCACTTGCTCAACATCGGCACCCACGCACTCGACATCGGCGCCATGACCATGGTGCTGTACACCTTCCGCGAACGTGAGGATCTGTTCGACGTGCTCGAGGCGGTTTGCGGTGCACGCATGCATCAGGCCTATTACCGGCCCGGTGGCGTCTATCGCGATCTGCCGGACCAGATGCCGAAGTACCAGGAGAACCGTTTCAAGAATGCCAAGACGGTCAAGGAACTGAACGAAGCACGCAGCGGCACACTGCTGGATTTCCTTGAAGACTTCACCAACCGTTTTCCGGTGCTTCTGGGCGAGTACCACACCTTGCTGACCGACAACCGCATCTGGAAGCAGCGCACCGTCGGCATCGGTGTGGTCAGTCCCGAGCGTGCACTGCAGCTGGGTTTCAGCGGGGCGATGTTGCGCGGTTCCGGCATCGAGTGGGATCTGCGCAAGAAGCAGCCCTATGAAGTCTACGACCGCATGGATTTCGATATTCCGGTGGGCGTCAATGGCGATACCTATGACCGCTATCTGGTGCGCATGGAAGAGATGTCCCAGTCCAATCGCATCATCAAGCAGTGCATCGAGTGGCTGCGAAAGAACCCGGGCCCGGTCATCACCGACGACCACAAGGTAGCGCCGCCATCGCGGGAGAAGATGAAGGGCAGCATGGAAGAGTTGATTCACCACTTCAAACTGTTCTCCGAGGGGATGCACGTGCCGGCCGGCGAAGCCTATGCCGCCATCGAGCATCCCAAGGGCGAAATGGCTGTCTGGGCGGTGTCCGACGGTGCCAACAAGCCTTATCGCATCAAACTCCACACGGCCGGGATTCCGCATCTGGCCGCCACCGATGAAATGACCCGGGGCCACATGCTGGCCGATGCGACCGCCATCATCGGCACCATCGATCTGGTGCTCGGCGACGTCGACCGATAGACAGCCGTATGGATAAACAAAACGACATGTTGAGTCCCGAAGCATTCCGAAAAATCGATCGGGAAGTGGCCAAGTATCCGGCGGAGCAGAAGCAGTCCGCGATCATGGCGGCGCTGGTGATTGCCCAGGACGAGAAGGGCTGGCTGGCGCAGGAAGTCATTGCCGAGGTTGCCGGCTATCTGGGCATGGCGCCGATCGCCGCCTATGAAGTGGCGAGTTTCTACAACATGTACAACCTGAAGCCGGTCGGCAAGTACAAGCTGACGGTATGCACCAACCTGCCTTGCGCTTTGTCGGGCGGAGTCCATGCAGCGGATTACGTCAAGGAAAAGCTCGGCATCGACTTCAACGAGACAACCGCGGACGGCAAGTTCACCTTGAAAGAGGGCGAGTGCATGGGCGCCTGCGGCGACGCGCCGGTGATGCTGGTGAACGACAAGCGCATGTGCAGCTTCATGCTGCCCGAACAGATCGACGCTTTGTTGGCGGAGTGCAAATGATGGCCCTCCACGCTCACCTTCGTTCGCTGCCTCCCACGGGAAGGGCGCACACCTCCACTGGACGGCCCTGCGGAGGCGTGACATGGCTCTGATCGACACTATCAATCCCCTGCTCACCACCGGTTGGGGCAAGGGCGACGCCGGCTGGAGTCTCAAGGACTATGAGGCGCGCGGCGGATACGCGCAGTTGAAGCGGATTCTGACCAGCAAAATGAGCCAGGACGACTTGATTGCCGAGGTCAAGAAGTCGGTCTTGCGCGGTCGTGGCGGTGCGGGCTTCCCGACCGGCCTCAAGTGGAGCTTCATGCCCAAGGCGGCGCCGGAAAAATACGTCGTCTGCAACACTGACGAAGGCGAACCGGGCACGTTCAAGGATCGCGACCTGTTGCGCTTCGATCCGCACTCGACCATCGAGGGCATGATCATCGCTGGCTATGCGGTGGGCGCGAAACGCGGTTACAACTACATTCACGGCGAAATTTTCGAGATCTACCAGCGCTTTGAAGCCGCGCTGGATGAGGCGCGTGCCGCCGGTTATCTGGGCGAGAACATTCTTGGCTCGGAATTCAGCTTTGACCTCTTCGCGCATCACGGCTGGGGCGCCTATATTTGCGGCGAGGAAACCGGCCTGCTCGAGTCCATCGAGGGCAAGAAAGGCCAGCCGCGCTTCAAGCCGCCTTTCCCGGCAAACTTCGGCTTGTACGGCAAGCCGACGACGATCAACAACACCGAAACCTTTGCCGCGATTCCCTTCATTCTTGGCATGGGCGGCGAGGCCTATCTGAATCTGGGCAAGCCCAACAACGGCGGCACCAAACTGTTTTCCGTTTCCGGGCACGTCAATCGTCCCGGCAACTATGAAGTGCCGATGGGCACACCTTTTGCCAAACTGCTGGAAATGGCCGGCGGCATGCGCGGCGGCCGCAAGCTCAAGGCGGTGATTCCCGGCGGCTCTTCGGCGCCGGTACTGCCTGCAGACGTCATGATGGACTGCACCATGGACTACGACTCCATCGCCAAGGCCGGCTCCATGCTGGGTTCCGGCGCGGTGATCGTGATGGACGAAACGGTTTGCATGGTCAAGGCGCTGGAGCGCCTGTCCTACTTCTACTATGAGGAATCCTGCGGCCAATGCACGCCGTGCCGCGAAGGCACGGGTTGGCTGTATCGCGTCGTGCATCGGATCGAGCACGGTCAGGGCCGCCAGGAAGATCTCGATTTGCTGAACCGGGTGACCGACAACATGATGGGAAAAACCATCTGCGCCCTGGCCGATGCCGCCGCGTTTCCGGTGCGCAGCTTCATCAAGCATTTCAAGAGCGAATTTGAATATCACGTCGAGCACAAGAAGTGTCTCGTCGACCCTGAAGTTCAGCGCGCGGGCAGCGGATTCTTCCGCGCTTCGTCGGCAACGGAGGCAGCGTAATGGTCGAGATCGAAATCGACGGCACGACGCTGCAAGTGGTGGAAGGCAGCACCATCATCGAGGCAGCCCACCAGATGGGCACCTATATTCCGCACTTCTGCTATCACAAGAAGCTGTCCATCGCGGCCAACTGCCGGATGTGTCTGGTCCAGGTCGAGAAAGCGCCCAAGCCAATGCCGGCCTGCGCCACGCCGGTGGCCAACGGCATGAAGGTATTCACCCATTCGGAACTGGCGGTAAAGGCGCAGAAGGCCGTGATGGAGTTCCTCCTGATCAACCATCCGCTGGATTGCCCTATCTGTGATCAGGGCGGCGAGTGCCAGTTGCAGGATCTGGCGGTCGGCTACGGTGAATCCGCCTCGCAGTACGAAGAGGAAAAGCGGGTCGTTCCCGACAAGGACCTCGGTCCACTGGTGGCGACCGACATGACCCGCTGCATCAACTGCACGCGCTGCATTCGCTTTACCGCCGAGATTGCCGGCTTCATGGAACTCGGCCAGTCCTATCGCGGCGAGCGCGCCGAAGTCATGCCCTTCATCGGCAAGACAGTCGATACCGAGCTCTCCGGCAACATCATCGATCTGTGTCCGGTCGGCGCGCTGACTTCCAAGCCTTTCCGTTTTTCGGCCCGCACCTGGGAATTGTCCCGGCGCAAGTCGGTGAGCCCGCATGATGGCCTCGGCAGCAACCTGATCATGCAGACCAAGCATCACCGCGTGCTGCGCGTGCTGCCGCTGGAAAATGAAGCCATCAACGAATGCTGGCTGACGGACAAGGAGCGCTATTCCTATCAGGGTCTGAATTCGGAAGGTGACAATGGGCGCCTGACCAAGCCGATGGTCAAGCAGGGCGGCGAGTGGAAGGAAGTCGACTGGAATGTCGCTCTCGATTACGCCGCGCATGCGCTGCGCGATGTCGCCAAAACGCACGGCGGTTCTGCCATCGGCGGTTTGCTGAGCCCGCACGCGACGCTGGAAGAAATGTATCTGGCGCAAAAACTGCTGCGCGGCCTCGGCAGCGAAAACATCGATTTTCGCCTGCGTCAGAGCGATTTCTCGGCCGACGGAAAGCGCAAGGGAACGCCGTGGCTGGGAATGAAAATTGCCGAGATCGGTGAGCTCGATCGCGTGCTGGTGGTCGGCTCTTTCCTGCGCAAGGACCATCCCTTGATTGCCCAGCGCCTGCGCCAATCGGCCAAGCGCGGCGCACAGGTCAGCGTCCTGCACAGCGCCGATGACGATCTGTTGATCAAGCTGGAAGCGCGCGCCATTGTTGCGCCTTCGCAACTGCCGGCACAACTCGCTGAAGTGGTGAATGCCGTCGCCGCGCTGAAGGGTGTGGCGGCAGACCCCGCACTGGCAAAAGTCGGCGCTGGCGACACGGCGAAGAAAATCGCGGCCAGCCTCGTATCGGGTAGTGAGGGCAGCAAATGCGGCGTCCTGCTCGGCAACTTTGCGCAGCAGCACCCGCAGGCGGCGACCCTGAACGTACTGGCCCAGCAATTGGCTAGGCTGCTCGGTGGCCGATTCGGCTTTCTCGGCGAAGCAGCCAACAGTGTTGGTGGTTATGTGGCGAAGGCGATCCCGACAGGTGATGGCCTCAACGCCGCGGCGATGCTGAATACTCCGCGCCAGGCTTATGTGGTGGTCGGCGCCGAACCTGAACTCGATTGCGCCGATGGCGCCCAGGCGCTGGCAAGCTTGACTCAGGCCGCTGCGGTTGTGGTCTTGAGCCCCTTCAAGTCGCAGGCCATGCTCGACTACGCCGCGGTTCTGCTGCCGGTGTCGCCGTTCTCGGAAACCTCCGGCAGCTTCGTCAATACCGAAGGCCGGGTGCAGAGTTTCTACGCCGCCGCCAAACCGCTGGGCGAATCCCGCCCGGCGTGGAAGGTGTTGCGCGTCCTCGGGAATCTGCTGAAAGTCGAAGGCTTTGAGCAGAACAGCAGCGAAGAGGTCCGCGACGAAGCCTTGGGTGGCGCGCCCGAGTTTGTTTCCGGCCTCGAAAACGCGGTCAACGTGGCGCCGAATCTCGAAGCAGCGGCCAATGGACTCGAACGGGTCGCCGATGTGCCGATCCACTTTGCCGACTCCCTGGTGCGTCGCGCGCCGGCATTGCAAAAAGCCGCCGACTCGGCGGTACCCAGCGCACGCATGAACGCCGCGACTCTGGTCAAGCATGGCCTGCTGGCCGGTGATGCCGTGAAAGTTATGCGCAGCGGTATCCAGTCGGACGGCGCTGGCGATACGGCGCAGGTGACACTGGTGGCCCAACTCGACAACGGTTTGCCCGACAACGCGTTGCGCGTCGCCGCCGCCCATGCCGACACGCAAGCGCTGGGCGCGATGTTCTCCGTTCTCAGCGTGGAGAAGATCTGATGGAAGCCACCGTTCTCGGTTTCTTCGAATGGTTGTGGGGCCCGCTGTGGGCGCCGCTGTGGGCTCTGCTTGAGCCGGTTTGGCCGCTGATCTGGACCCTGGTCAAGATCGTCCTGATCCTGGTCCCGCTGTTGCTGTCGGTCGCCTACCTGACGTTCTGGGAGCGCAAGATCATCGGCTGGATGCAGGTCCGCATCGGTCCCAACCGCGTCGGTCCTTGGGGCTTGTTGCAGCCGATCGCCGACGGCATGAAGCTGTTCTTCAAGGAAGTGTTGTTTCCGTCCGCGGCAGACAAGAAGCTTTTCATCCTCGGTCCCATCATGGCGATTGCCCCGGCACTGGCCGCCTGGGCGGTAATTCCCTTCGCGCCGGGCTGGGTACTGGCCAACGTCAATGCCGGCGTCCTGTATCTGCTGGCCATCAGTTCGGTGGGCGTCTACGGCATCATCATTTCCGGCTGGGCATCGAACTCGAAGTACCCGTTCTTTGCCGCCATGCGCGCCTCGGCACAGATGATTTCCTACGAGATCTCGATGGGTCTGGCGCTGATCACCGTGCTGATGGTGTCGAACAGCCTGAACCTGACCGAGATCGTCGTCGCGCAGAGCGCGGGACGCTTCGCCGATATGGGTCTCGGTGCGCTTTCCTGGAACTGGCTGCCGCTGCTGCCGATGTTCGGCGTGTACCTGATCTCTGGTGTCGCGGAAACCAATCGCGCGCCGTTCGACGTGGTCGAAGGCGAGTCGGAAATTGTTGCCGGTCACATGGTCGAATACTCGGGCATGTCCTTCGCGATGTTCTTCCTCGCCGAGTACGCCAACATGATCCTGATCGCGGCGATGACCTCGATCTTCTTTCTCGGCGGCTGGTTGTCCCCGGTGGGCTTCCTGCCCGACGGTTTCCATTGGCTGGCTGTCAAGATGGCCTCGATCCTGTTCTTCTTCCTCTGGATTCGAGCCACCTTCCCGCGCTATCGCTACGACCACATCATGCGTCTGGGCTGGAAAGTATTCGTGCCGCTCACGCTGGTATGGATTCTTGTTGTCGGCGTCTGGATGATGTCGCCGCTGACCATCTGGAAATAGGACCGAGAGATCGCCATGGGTGCAAGAGATTTCATTGGTAGCCTGTTCCTCAAGGAACTGTTCAAGGGTATGGCGGTGACTGGGCGCTACATGTTCGCGCGCAAAATCACCATTCAGTACCCGGAAGAGAAGACGCCGCAAAGCAATCGCTTCCGTGGCCTGCATGCACTGCGTCGCTATCCGAACGGCGAAGAACGCTGCATTGCCTGCAAACTTTGCGAAGCGGTTTGCCCGGCACTGGCGATCACCATCGAATCGGCCGAGCGGGTCGATGCGAATGGCCAGGCATCGCGCCGCACCACACGCTACGACATCGACCTGACCAAGTGCATTTTCTGCGGTTTCTGCGAGGAAGCCTGCCCGGTCGACGCCATCGTCCAGACCCGCATCTTCGAGTATCACGGCGAAAAGCGCGGCGATCTCTATTACACCAAGCAAATGCTGCTGGCCGTCGGCGACCGCAATGAAGCGCAGATTGCCGCCGATCGCGCCCAGGATGCACCTTACCGCTGACCCAGCCATGGAATTCAAGACCATCCTTTTCTACATCTTTTCCGCAGTGACGATATTCGCGGCGCTGCGCGTGATCACCGCGCGCAATCCGGTGCACGCCGTGCTGTTCCTGGTGCTGGCATTTTTCAACGTGGCGGCGCTGTGGATGCTGCTGCAAGCCGAGTTTCTGGCGCTGGCCCTGATCATGGTCTACGTCGGCGCGGTGATGGTGCTGTTCCTCTTCGTGGTGATGATGCTCGACATCAATATCGAGCGCGTGCGCCAGGGTTTCTGGAGCAATCTGCCGCTGGGCGCCTTTGTTGGCTTGTTGATGGTCGCCGAGATGGGCGTGGTGCTTTCCGGGCGCTATTTCGGCCTGGCGAATTTCCCGGCGCAAAATCTGCCGGCCGACTACAGCAATACCAAGGAACTGGCGCGCGTGCTCTATACCGAGTTCGCCTATCCCTTCGAAATCGCATCAGTCATCCTGCTCGTCGCCATCGTGGTCGCGGTCATGCTGACCCTGCGTCGGCGCAAGGACACCAAGGCGATGAATCCGGCGGATCAGATTGCGGTCAAGGCCAAGGACCGCATGCGACTGGTCAAGATGGCGCCGGAAGTCGAACTTCCCGTCGCGGCGAAAAAGGGAGGGGAATAAGCATGGTTTCGCTTTCTCACTATCTGATCCTTGCCGCCATCCTGTTCGCCATCAGCATTATCGGCATCTTCCTCAATCGGAAAAACCTGATCGTGTTGCTGATGGCCATCGAACTGATGCTGCTTGCGGTGAATATCAATTTCGTCGCCTTCTCGCATTACCTCAATGATCTTTCGGGCCAGCTCTTCGTGTTTTTCATCCTCGTGGTGGCTGCCGCCGAATCCGGTATCGGTCTCGCCATCCTGGTGGTGCTGTTCCGCAACCTGTCCTCCATCGACGTCGAAGATCTCGACAGTCTGAAGGGCTAGTGGGTATGGGCATGAAGACACTTTATTTGCTGGTTCCCCTGGCCCCGTTGGTCGGCGCCATTCTCGCCGGATTCTTCGGCAAGATGCTGGGCCGCACCGGTTCGCACGTGGTAACCATTCTCGGCGTCGCGATTTCTTTCGTTCTCTCGGTGCTGATCTATCAGGACGTGCAGGCCGGCAATGTGTTCAATGGCGCGGTGTACACCTGGATGGAATCGGGCGGCCTCAAGCTTGAAATCGGCTTCCTGATCGATCCGCTGACGGTCATGATGATGCTGGTGGTCACCTTCGTCTCGCTCATGGTGCACGTCTACACCATCGGCTACATGGCGGAAGACCCCGGCTATCAGCGCTTCTTCAGCTACATCTCGCTGTTCACTTTTTCGATGCTGATGCTGGTGATGTCCAACAACTTCGTCCAGCTGTTCTTCGGCTGGGAAGCGGTGGGCCTGGTTTCCTACCTGCTGATCGGCTTCTGGTACACGCGGCCGACGGCGATCTACGCCAATCTCAAGGCCTTCCTGGTCAACCGCGTCGGCGACTTCGGCTTCCTGCTCGGCATCGGCCTGATTGCCGCATATGCCGGCAGCCTCGATTACGCCACGGTGTTTGCCAAGCGAAATGAGCTGGCCGCCATCACCGAAACCGTCACCGGCTGGCCGCTGATCACAGCCGTCTGCATCTGTCTTTTCATCGGCGCCATGGGCAAGTCGGCGCAGTTCCCGCTGCATGTCTGGCTGCCCGATTCGATGGAAGGCCCGACCCCGATCTCGGCCCTGATCCATGCCGCGACCATGGTCACAGCCGGCATCTTCATGGTCTCGCGCATGTCGCCGCTGTTCGAACTGTCCGACACCGCGCTGTCTTTCGTCATCGTCATCGGCGCCATCACCACGCTTTTCATGGCGCTGATCGCCATCGTGCAGACCGACATCAAGCGCGTCGTTGCCTATTCGACACTGTCGCAGCTCGGCTACATGACCATGGCGCTCGGCGCATCGGCCTATTCGGTGGCGATTTTCCACCTGATGACCCACGCCTTCTTCAAGGCCGTGCTGTTCCTCGGCGCCGGCTCGGTGATCATCGCCATGCACCACGAACAGGACATGCGGCGCATGGGCGGGCTCAGGAAGTACCTGCCGATCACCTACGCCACCATGTTGATCGGCGCCATCGCCAACGCCGGCCTGCCTCCCTTCGCCGGATTCTTCTCCAAGGACTCGATCATCGAGGCGGTGCATTTCTCGCAAGTGCCGGGCGCTGGCTTTGCCTATGTCTGCGCGCTGGCGGCGGTGTTTGTCGGCGGCTTCTATTCCTTCCGCCTGATCTTCTTTACCTTCCATGGCAAGGAGCGCTTCCGCGAAGTCGCGCATGACGCGCATGGTCACGACGCACATCACGATGACCACGGTCACCATGGCCCGGCGGAACCGCACGAGTCGCCCAAGGTCGTCACCGTACCGCTGATCCTTCTGTCAATTCCCGCCATCGCCTCGGGCTGGCTGATCGGCATCGTGCTCTACGACAACTGGTTCGGCAGCGCGATTGTCATTGCCGACAACCACAAAGGCATGGCGATGATGGCCGAGCAGTTCCATGGCGTGTACGGCATGATGGCGCACGGCGTGACAACGCTGCCCTTCTGGCTGGCGCTCTCCGGCGCGGCGACCGCCTGGTTCCTCTACATCGTCCGCCCCGATCTGCCGGCCGTGATCAAGAAGAATCTGGCGTTCCCGGCCATGATTCTCGAAGAAAAATATGGCTTAGACCGCTTCAACGACTGGTTTTTTGCCGGTGGCGCACGCGGCCTCGGTCGCGGCTTGTGGAAGGGTGGCGACCAGGTGTTGATCGACGGCGTGATGGTGAATGGTTCGGCCCGAGTCGTCGGCTGGATATCCGGGTTGGTTCGTTTGTTCCAGACGGGCCGCATCTACCAATACGCATTCTTCATGATCTTCGGGGCACTGGCCCTGTTGAGTTATGCGTGGTGGTCGGTTTTCAGTCGTGCTCTTTGACGCGGCTGCCAGGTAATCATGAATATGAATGCAAGCTTACTGAGTCTCGCCATCTGGGTCCCCATCCTGGGCGCCGTCCCCGTTTTCTGGATCGGCTCCGAGCGCCGCACATTGGTGCGCTGGCTGGCGCTCGCGGTTGCCGTCGCCGGCTTCCTGGTCACCATCCCGCTCTATACCGGGTTCGACACGGCCCTGAGCGGCATGCAGTTCGTCGAACAGACGCCGTGGATCACGCGTTTCAATGTTGAGTACCTGCTCGGGGTTGACGGCATTTCGATGCCATTCATCCTGCTCAACAGTTTCATTACCGTGCTGGTGGTGCTGGCGGGCTGGGAAGTGATCGAGGACAAGCAGGCGCAGTACATGGGCGCTTTCCTGATCATGTCGGGCCTGATGAACGGAATTTTCAGCGCGCTCGACGGCGTGCTGTTCTATGTCTTCTTCGAGGCCTCGCTGATTCCGATGTACATCATCATCGGCGCCTGGGGCGGGCCGAACCGGGTCTATGCCGCCTTCAAGTTCTTCCTCTATACGCTGCTCGGCTCGCTTCTGATGCTGGTTGCCCTGATCTGGCTGTTCCTGGAGTCGGGCGGCAGCTTCAACATTCTCGACTGGCATCAGCTGCCGCTCGGCATCAAGCCGCAGATCCTGATTTTCATCGCCTTCCTCATCTCGTTTGCCGTCAAGGTACCGATGTGGCCGGTGCATACCTGGTTGCCGGACGCCCACGTCGAGGCACCCACCGGCGGCTCGGTGGTGCTGGCGGCCATTGCCTTGAAGCTGGGCGCCTACGGTTTCGTGCGGTTTTCCCTGCCCATCGTGCCCGACGCCGCGCATCAGATGGCGCCAATGATGATTGCGCTCTCCCTGATTGCCGTCGTCTACATCGGCTTTGTTGCCCTGGTGCAGACCGACATGAAGAAGCTGATCGCCTACTCGTCGATCTCGCACATGGGTTTCGTCACCCTCGGCTTTTTCATCTTCAACGCCATCGGCATCGAAGGCGCGTTGGTGCAGATGATCTCTCACGGCTTCATCTCGGCCGCGATGTTCCTTTGCGTCGGCGTCATGTACGACCGCATGCATTCGCGCGAGATCGCCGATTACGGTGGCGTGGTCAATACCATGCCGAAGTTCGCCGCCTTGTTCGTGTTCTTCGCCATGGCCAACTCGGGCCTGCCGGCCACTTCGGGCTTCGTCGGTGAGTTCATGGTCATTCTCGGCGCCATCAAGTTCAATTTCTGGGTCGGCTTTGCCGCGGCGACCACGCTGATTCTCGGCGCCGCCTATACCTTGTGGATGATCAAGCGCGTGGTGTTCGGCGAGGTTGCCAACGACAAGGTTGCCAAGCTGAAAGACATCGGCAATCGCGAGTTCCTGATCCTCGGCCTGCTGGCAGTCTGCGTTCTGGCCATGGGTCTTTACCCGTTCCCCTTCACCGAAGTGATGCATGCCTCGGTGGATAATCTGCTCAAGCATGTTGCAGTGAGCAAGCTCTGATGAATTCCGTTTCCATATCCTCCGTGACTTTGTCGACTTCGCGTCACAAAGAATCTCGAAACGGAATTGCACGCCTTAGCGCCACTCGATACGAAAGACACGAGAGAAGCGATGCTGAATAATTTCGTGACGCCCGACCTGTATCCGGCAGCTCCGGAGATATTTCTCCTGCTGATGGCCTTCCTGGTGCTGTTTGTCGACCTGGTATTCGGCGCGACCCATCGCTGGATGGCGGCCATGCTCACCGTCATCACCCTGTTCGGCTGCGCGGCGATCACGCTGGTCACTTCCGACGGCCAGACCACGCTGACCTTCAGCAACATGTTCGTCGATGACCTGCTGTCCGATTTCCTCAAACTGATGACCTATCTCGCCGTCATCATGATGCTGGTGTATAGCCGGCAGTACATGGCTGACCGGGGGCTGGACAAGGGCGAGTTCTACGTCCTGGTGCTGTTCGCCACCCTGGGCATGATGGTGATGATTTCAGCCGCCAATCTGCTGACCATGTATCTCGGACTGGAACTGATGTCGCTCTCGCTCTATGGCCTGGTGGCCATCGATCGCGAGTCGCCGCGGGCCACCGAGGCGGCGATGAAGTATTTCGTGCTCGGCGCCCTGGGTTCCGGTTTGCTGCTCTACGGCATGTCGATGATCTATGGTGCCACGGGCAGCCTGGAAATCGGCGGTATTGCCCAGGCGCTGTATCAGGACCAGGCAGAGCGCTCCGCGCTGGTGTTTGGTCTGGTCTTCCTGGTTGCGGGCGTCGCCTTCAAGCTCGGCCTGGTGCCTTTCCACATGTGGATTCCCGACGTTTATCACGGCGCACCAACCGCGATAACCATGTTCGTCGGTTCGGCGCCGAAGATTGCGGCCTTTGCAATGGCCTTGCGTCTTCTGGTCTATGGCTTGTTCGGTATCGCCGAGGATTGGCAGCAGATGCTGCTGGTCATGGCCGTGCTCTCCATCGGTCTGGGAAATCTCGCGGCCATCGCGCAAACCAACATCAAGCGCATGCTGGCGTATTCGGCGATCTCCCACATGGGCTACATGGTGCTGGGCCTGATGGCGGGTGTCGTCGGCGGTCGGGTCGAAGCCTTCACCGCGCTCAACGCCTACAGTTCCGCGCTTTACTACACCATTGCCTACGTGATGATGACGCTGGGCGCCTTCGGCACCGTGTTGCTTCTCTCGCGCGCCGGTTACGAGGCCGAGAATCTGGAAGACTTCAAGGGACTCAACCAGCGCAGCCCGTGGTTCGCCGCGATGATGTTGATATTCATGTTTTCCATGGCCGGCATTCCGTTCTTCATCGGCTTCTTCGCCAAATTCGCGGTACTGCTGGCCGCAATCAAGGCCGGCTACACGATGGTGGCCGTCATCGCCGTGATGTTCTCGCTGGTCGGCGCCTTCTACTATCTGCGCGTGGTCAAGCTGATGTACTTTGATTCCCCGGTCGATTCGGCACCGATCACCGCCGGCCTCGATCTGCGTGTGCTGCTCTCGCTGAATGGTATTGCGGTTGCCGCCTTCGGTCTCTTCCCGGATCAACTGGCACTGATCTGCTACACCACGCTGGCGCGTTCGCTCTAGGGCGGAAGACCCGTCGCACTGGCGAAACATCGCGACGCGCAATGCGTTCGCGATGTTTCTCCGGAAATCAATGCCGGCAAAAACCTCCTTAGGCCTTAAGCGTACTTTTCCTTGGCGGCCTTGGCTTCGGCAGCTTCCTCGGGCGAGTAGGCCTTGCCCGACCACAACATGCGGTAGGCGATTTCTTCATTTCCGTTTTGGCTGCGGCCGCGCCTTCGGCGCTTAAGCTTCGCTACGCTCAGCTTAGCCTGCACCGAAACGGAAACGAAAAGCCGCTACGCGGCATTCGCGTATCGCTCCTTGGCTGCCTTCGCCTCTGCAGCTTCTTCCGGCGAATAAGCCTTGCCCGACCACAGCATGCGATACGCGATTTCCTCGTTTCCGTTTTCGCACAGTTCCAGGACTTTCGCGAACAGGGGCTGAAAGGTATCGCTGCGGTGCGAGGCTTCGTGTTCCTCGAAGGAATTCCAGAAGGTGATGATCAGCGCTTCGCGGTCTTTCAACGGGCTGGCCACGGCCTTGCCGATGCTGCTGCCCTCGTTCGAGACCCTGCCGCTGTTGAGCACCACCATGCCGCCGCGAAAGCCGGTATCCGAATGGTAGGTCTTCACGTTCTCGCACAGCATCGCCACCCGTTCCTCGAGGTCGTCGATGGTATATCCTTGGGCCAGCAGCACCCGGTTGACGGTCACCAGACCGTCAGCGTTCAAATTTGCGATCAATCCGGACATGGAAGACTCCTATATTAATAGTGACTAACATAAGATAACATCGACTGATGAAAGTTCAAGTATCAATCAATACCCTGATGGCGAAATGGACGATTCGGAGCTGATAGAACATACCATCACCAGCGAGCCGGTTTTTGACGGCAAGCTGTTGCATGTCCGCCGCGACACGGTGCGCATGGCCAACGGCCATGAGGCAGTGCGCGAGTGGATCGCGCACCCGGGGGCGGTGGTGGTGCTGGCCAAGCTCGACAACGGCAAGCTCCTGTTCGAGCGCCAGTTCCGCTATCCGCTGGGGCGCATCTTCATCGAGCTCCCCGCTGGCAAGATTGATCCGGATGAACACCCGCTGGATACTGCGAAACGCGAATTGCGCGAAGAGACAGGCCACCAGGCGAAATTCTGGCGGCATCTGGCGACCATGCATCCCAGCATCGGCTATGCCGACGAACATATTGAAATTTTCTGGGCCCAGGGCTTGATCTATGTCGGACACCAGCGCGACCACGGCGAGTTTCTGGATGTCATCGAAATGAGCGTTGCCGAAGCCGTGCTGGCGGTGCGCGACGGCGAAATCACCGACGGCAAGACCATTGCCGCCCTGATGTGGGCGGACAAGATCGATTCCGGCGCCTGGTCGGTTCCAGACTGAGAGGCAAGAACAATGAACAGCATCGATCCCCCCGCGTTTCACGAGGAACTGGATCTCGATCCCTCCGGCGACCATACGCTGGAAGCGTTGCATGTTCTCGGCGAAATCTCGACCAGTCTCGCCGACGAAGACGATCTCGACGAATTGCTCGGCCGTTTTCTGGGCACCATGATCCGCCTGGCCAAGGCCGATGCCGGCGTCGTGCGGGTGCTGACCAGCGATGGCAAGCACTTGCGCATGGTGGCCTCACGCGGCTTGCCGCCCGCCGTGGTTGAGAAGGAGCGACTGGTCCCGCGTGAATGCGGCCAATGCGGCGTCGCCATCAAGCTCGACCGTCCCTTGTTCGAAATCGATTTGAAAACCTGCGACAAGCGCACCGGTGGTGACTATTTCAAGACCGGCTGCCAGGCCATGGTCGTGGTGCCCTTGTCGAATGGCGGGCGCCTGCTCGGCACCTACAACCTTTTTCTGCCCGAGGCGTTCGAGCTGCCCGAAGAAGTCGCCCTGCTGTTCCGTTCAATCGGCGAGCATCTCGGCATGGCGCTGGAGAACGCGCGCCTCAAGCGGGAAAACCTGCGCATCGTATTGACCAGCGAGCGCCAGATGATGGCGGCCGAAGTGCATGATTCGCTGGCGCAGACGCTGGCCTACATGAAAATGCGCATGGCCATGCTCAACGACGCGATCGCCGATCAGGAAATGGATCGCACCGCGAAATACGCCGGCGACGTCAGCCAGGCGCTGGACGATGCCTACGCCCATTTGCGCGAGCTGCTGGTGCAGTTTCGCAGCCGCATGGACCCGATGGGCCTCGAGCATGCCTTGAACGGGCTGGCCTGCGGCTTCAAGGAGCGCACCGGCATCTTGCTTCACTATCAGAACCGGCTTACCGACCTGCGCATCACGCCGGAACAGGAAAGCCAGGTGTTTCACATCCTGCAAGAAGCGCTGGCCAATGTCGCCCGGCATTCCGGCGCCACCCGAGCCAGCATGACGCTGGAGGCCTCCGGCGACTACTACGTCGCCACGGTGGAAGACAACGGCAAGGGCGGGCAGGGCTTTTTCGCGATTGCCAACCGGATTGGCGGCTTCACCGAACATCCCGGCCTGCGCGACCACTTCGGACTGACCATCATGCGCGAACGCGCGCAGAAAATCGGCGGCCGGCTGGAAGTCGTCAACCTGCCGCAAGGCGGCTTTCGCGTCAGACTCAGCTTTCCGCCCGGAGGGGGCGTCTCGGCATGAACACAGAAACCACCGGCGAACCGATCCGCGTCCTGCTGGTCGACGATCACACCCTGTTTCGCAAGGGTCTGGCCGAGTTGCTCGAACAGCGCGGTGCCATTACCGTGGCCGGCATCGCCGGCAGCGCCGAGGAAGCCCTGGGTCTGCTCGCCGATGCGCGACCCGATGTCATCATCACCGACCTCAACATGCCGCCCCAGGGCGGGCTCAGCCTGCTGCGCCGCCTGCGCACGGACGGCTGGAACGGTCCCCTGCTGATACTCACCGTCAGCGACGACGAGGAAGATCTCTCTGCCGCCCTGCAGGCCGGCGCCAATGGCTATCTGCTGAAAGACATGGAGCCGGACGATGTGGTCGATGCGGTGCAACGCGCGGTGCGCGGCGAAACCGTGGTGGCGCCGGCGATGACGCTCAAGCTGGTCAACCTTCTGCAAGGGGGCAATGCGGCGAGCACCAAGGCCGACACCCTGAAACTGCTGACAGCGCGCGAGCACGAAATCCTCCAGCAGCTATCGCAAGGCCTGTCGAACAAGGCCATCGCCCGCGTGCTCGACATCAGCCATGACACCGTCAAGCTTCACGTCAAGCACATCCTGGCCAAGCTCAACCTGACCTCGCGGGTTGAAGCCGCAGTCTTCGCCGTCGAGCAAAAAGCCGCGGAGCAGGGGCGGCGCATCAACTCCTGAACCGTTCGCCGGAACAAGGTCCGGCGGTGACACCTAATAGCCAGTCAGCTTAAAAAGCTTCACCACGGAGTACACGGAGTGCACGGAGAAATCAAGAGCGACGAAAGGCCCGCCATCCTCCGTGCTCTCTGTGTACTCTGTGGTGATCATTTGATTTTCGATCAATTTTTCGTAGACTAAGCACTAGGTCTCAGCCGCGATGGATTGCTGCATGGCTTTCAGAAGTTCCGCCGGCGGATGCGCGCCGGACGCCGCCAGACGCCGATTGAAAATGAAGAAAGGCACGCCGCTGATGTTCAGGCGCGGGGCTTCTGCCGCGCCGGCACGCACGTCGGCAGTGCCCTCGTCGCCGGCCAGGTAGCCCAGCACCGCCGCGCGATCCATGCCGCATTCAGCGGCGATATCGGCCAGCACGGCAGCATCGCCGATGTTGCGACCATGCAGGAAATGCGCGGCGAACAGGGCTTCGATCAGGGCGGCGACGGTTTGCGGGTCCGGCTCGACCGTTTGCGCCCGATGAATCAGGCGGTGGGCCTTCAGCGTGTTGGCGCGCAACTCGATTTTCTCGAAGGCGAATTCGATGCCGGCGGGACGCCCGGCCTCTTGCAGGCGCTGCCAGAGCTGCCGCAGTTGCTCAGGGCCGCCAAATTTCTTTTCCAGAAACGGTCGATAAGGCTCGCCGCTCTCCGGCGTATCCGGATTGAGGAAAAACGGCCGCCAGCGCACGGCCACTTCATGCTCCGGCTGCTCCGCCCGCCACAGCTCCAGCGCCTTGTCCAGGTGACGCTTGCCGACAAAGCACCAGGGGCAGACCACGTCGGAGAAAACATCAATGCGCAGTGTATTCATTGGTTCTTCCTTCTCGCCCCGGAATGGGGGCGGCGCGGGTTCGGGCAGGCGGCGTCCGGCGACCTTGCCATGAGCGTGTGCCGATATGCGTCGTTCCCGCCGACGCGAGTTGCGGCGCTCATGCCGCGACGTCGAGCACGATCTTGCCGATATGCGTGCTCGATTCCATCAGCCGGTGCGCGTCCGCCGCCTGCGCCAGCGGAAAGCGCGCGAACAGATGCGGCAGCAATTCGCCGCGCGCCAGCGCTGGCCAGATGTGGCTTGCCAGCGCATCGCGGATCGCGGCCTTTTCAGCCAGGCTGCGCGGGCGCATGGTCGAGCCGGTCACCGTCAGGCGCTTGAGCATGATCGGCAGCAGGTCCACCTCGCCCAGGCTGCCCTCGAGAAAGGCCAGGATCACCAGTCGCCCGTCGCGCCGCAGCGCGGCAAGGTTGCGCTGGAAGTAGGGCGCGCCGACCATGTCGAGCACCACGTCGACGCCTTCGCCCCCGGTGATGGCCTTGATCTCCGCGGCAAAGTCGGCGCTGCGGTAATTGATCGCGTGCGCCGCCCCGGCCTCAAGGCAGAAGGCCGCCTTCTCGGCATTGCCCACGGTGACGATGCACTCCACCCCCAGATGCTTCGCCAGCTGGATCGCGACCAGGCCGATACCGCTCGAACCGCCATGCACCAGCAGCCGTTCGCCATACTTCAGGCGGCCCAGATCGACCAGATTGGCCCATACCGTAAACCAGGTTTCGGGCAGCGCCGCCGCCGTGGCGAAATCCATTCCGGCCGGAATCGGCAAGGCGTGGCTGGCGGCCGCCACGCAGTACTCGGCGTAGCCGCCGCCCGGCGTCAACGCCGTCACGCCAGCGCCGACTTTCCACTCGCTGACGCCCGCGCCCAGCGCGGCGACCCGGCCCGCAACTTCCAGCCCGAGCACGGGCGAAGCGTCCGGCGGCGGCGGGTAGCGCCCGGCGCGCTGCAACAGGTCGGGCCGGTTGACCCCGGCGCAAACCACTTTGATCAGAATCTGTCCGGGGCCGGGCGCGGGCGCCGGGCCTTCGGCAAGGCGCATACAGTCGGCATCGCCGCCCGTGCCGTGGTCAATGTATTTCATGGCATCGTGCTCCGTCAGTGAAACATGGCCGAGTCTAGCAGCCGCCCGGCGGGCTGCGCAGCGGCTTCATGCTTTCCCGGCGCGAATGCCGCAATACACGAAGCGAAACCACCTCGAATTTAATCCAATTGCCGTGGAGCGAAGGCCGAGTTTCCTCGTGACGCGCTCGAAGATATTTCGGAGGCTTCCAGATTCGACATTACAAGGATGACATACAGTTGTGCATCGCGAGACCCGCGCCGCTCTTGACATACCAAATGTGGTATATACATAATGTGACATGTGGCAAATCGAAGAACACCGTCGCGTCGACAAGCAGCTTTCCGGCTCGGTCCCTGTCGAGGTTCTGAAGCGCTACGAGAAATGGAAGGACATTGCCAGGCTTTCCGGGCCGCAAGGCTTGCGCGCCATCAAGGGGTTTCACGACGAAACTCTGTCTGGCGAGTGGAAGGGGCATCGCTCCTCCCGACTGGGGCTTCAATGGCGTGTGATCTATCGAGTTGTCGCAAACATGTTGCAGATTCAAGTCGTACATGTCACCGCCCACGATTACAGGAGTCCGTGAAATGAAAGAGTTTCGTCCTGCAAAAATGCGAGCTGAGGTTTCGGTGGGAGAGTCTGTCCGTATCCTGCGCGAACTCCAGGAATTGAGCCAAAGCCAACTGTCCGAACTCACGGGCATTCCGCAAGCCACCATCTCCGCGATTGAGAATGGTCGAGTCAATCTGGGTGTCGAGCGTGCGAAGGTTTTTGCCCGCGCGCTGAACTGCCATCCTGCCGTACTCGTATTTCCGGGTTGGGAAGTTCCTCTTGAGCACGCCGCATAAGCCGTCGTTTCAGCGGGCGCCACGTGATGAGGCCGCGCAGCGTCCCTGAGTTTTGACGCAAGGCACGAAAATGGACATAGGCATCATCCTCGGCGTATTCATCGGCTGGCCCATTCTGGCCCTGGTTCCGGCCGCGGTCTTTGCGGTGCTGTACCTTGGATGTCGACGCTTGTCAGTCCTGCTTGCGGCGCTTGCGTGGCTCGCCTACTTCCCTTACGAACGGGCGATGAAGCTACGCATACTCTGTTCTGGCGAGTGCAATATCCGGATAGACCTGCTGTTGTTCTATCCGCTCCTTGCGTTCGTCTCGGTAGTGGCAGTCGTAGCCTATTTCAAGGCAAAGCGTGGTGCCGGGCGTGCCTGATCCGGCGCTCGGCCTCGCTTCCTTTGGTTGCTGGACGTTGCGCGATGAAGCCGCGCAGCGCCGGTCACCTCTACACTAGCGCCCAATTTAAAAAGGAGACTCTCGATGGAATTGTCTGCCGCAATACTCGGCATCGCGGTAGCTCTCACACTCGGTGCCATGAGTCCCGGGCCGAGCTTTATCATGATTGCGCGAACTTCAGTCGCCTTCTCACGGCGGGATGGCCTTGCCGCCGCAGTCGGAATGGGGGTCGGCGGGGTCTTCTTTTCCGCCGTCGCGCTGCTAGGCCTGATTAGTATTCTTACTGCCGTTCCGCTGCTCCATCTTGCGCTGAAGGTTTTAGGCGGCACATATCTCATCTACCTTGGCTATCGAATCTGGCGCGGCGCCAGACAACCACTGGTGCTTGAAATCACAGCTCTTCAATCTCGCCCAACGCAGGCTTGGCGCTCGTTTGTGCTCGGCTTTGCTACTCAGGTGAGCAATCCCAAGACAGCTATCGTGTATGCGAGCATTTTCGCTTCGTTGTTGCCAAGCGAAGTTCCGGCGATTGTTCTGGTCGCGCTGCCGATCATGATCTTTGCAATAGAGACCATCTGGTACTCCGTGGTAGCGCTTGTGCTATCCGCCCCTTCGCCGCGCGCCCACTATCTTGCGTCGAAGGCATGGCTTGATCGCACGGCGGGGGCAATCATGTCTTTGCTTGGTCTCAAACTCATCTTCGAGACACAGCAACCGTGAGCCTGTGCGCTAACCCGGCATATCCACCGGACGTTGCGCGATAATGCCGCGCAGCGCCGGGGATTTCAAACATTAGGGGGGCCATATGGATCTTAGGATTGCCAGTATTTCAAGTGCACTTCATTAACCACATCCGTTGGAGTTTATTCATAGATGCCTTCTTCTGAATTGATGTTCGCTTTTTTGGTGGCAACGGTGCTATTCGCTTTCATGCCAGGCCCCGCCTTGCTCTATGCCGCTGCCCAGACAGTGGCTCGTGGTCGAAAGGCGGGATTGATGGCAGCTTTCGGACTGCATATCGGTGGCTATTTGCACGTAGGCGCAGCAGCGGCAGGGCTTTCCGCTCTTTTCCACGCAGTGCCATCGTTGTACCTGGTTGTTAAGGCGGTTGGTGCAGGCTATTTAGTGTGGCTTGGCGTCAGGATGATCTGGCGCGCCGTTGCAAGCGGGAAGGAAGTGGTGAACCCAATGGCTACCTCCCAGAAAACCGGTCGTCGTGCGTTTGTGGAGAGCGTGACGGTTGAGGTGCTTAACCCAAAGACCGCGTTGTTTTTCATCGCGTTCCTGCCGCAGTTTGTCGACGCTTCAGCGGCCTTTCCCATCTGGCTTCAATTCCTGGTACTCGGCACGATCGTTAACGTCATACTCGCTTCGGCTGATCTTGTATGTGTCTACTTTGCCGGCACTATCGTGAACAAGCTCAGGCAATCAAATCGTATTGCCAGAGTTATGGAGGGCGCAGGCGGCGGCATTTTGATTGGTCTTGGCGCTAACCTGGCATTTCAACGCAGCTAGTTCCATGGAGACTCCGGACCGTGCAGGCGAGCCGCCCAAAAAGTGCATCCAGCCGACGCGCGGGGACGCGCGCGCCTGATGCTTGACGTTTGCGTGTAGATGCCATGGTCATTTCCCCACAAGCGGCGGAAGTATTCATCCACGGCTATTCGTCACTCTTGGCCGAAGTACATCGACTATCGAATGGCGAAGCCGGTTTGGAAATCTTGAAAATGTTGGCGGCTGCCCGCGACATCACCATCGCTACGCCATCAATTATTGGGACAGCTGCAGCGAGGCTTGAGCGTAAAGGACGCCCGGTGCCACCAGAAGTTGTCTGCGCAATCAAGTCTCTCCAGCTCAAGCAATGGGTATACCTTCGTGACACCAAGACTTACTCTGTCTTTTTGGAACCCACCGGCAACTCGGCTTACGCGGTACTTGGTCTCACAAATAGGCTTCGAGACCTTCTTGGTGGTTCTGGAGTTTCGCTCCGAACAGGCTTGGTTAAGTACAGTGGTCGCTTCGTTTGTGATGGCATCGCCTCAAATCCCGTCTGGCTTGGTCCAAACTACCGTAAGGACTTTTCGACCAATCTGGCGGCGCTCAAGAAGGAGGGTAACTTCCATGTATCACCTTCACGCCAACCCATCACTCCACCGGGCGCTGCACGATAAGGCCGCGCAGCGCCGGTCGCCTCCGCGTTTGGCGTCTCTATGGCGATGAATCTTCACCTCGTTTCACTTTGTTCCGAGCTTGGCATTTCAAGTCAGTTCTTGGCGGCGCGCGGTTAGTGCGAGTGCGAGGAAGCATCCTGTCTTGAAGTCGTCGAAGTAGGAGCCGACGGTAGGGAACATTTGTTGGTTCATGCTGCCGCGATTGCTTGGCGCAATCTCAAATCTGAAGCCCTCGAGGACGGTGTTTCTTTGTTCATTGTCTCGGCCTTCCGAAGCATTGAGCGCCAGTCCGAGATTGTTCGCCGAAAGCTTGGGGCTGGTGCGCAAATCGAAGACATACTCACAGTGTGCGCTCCGCCAGGATTCAGCGAGCACCATACTGGATGCGCGGTTGACATATCAACTCCCGGCAGTCGCTCGCTGGAAGTTGAGTTCGAACAAACTTCCGCATTTGCTTGGCTTCGTGCACACGCTGCCAGCTTTGGCTACTATCTCTCTTATCCCATTGGCAATCGTTGCGGTTACCAATACGAGCCTTGGCACTGGCGTTTCAGCGACGCACAATCCGGCGGTCAACAGGACGCTGCGTGATGAAGCCGCGCAGCTACTGTTACTTTCAAAACTAACGAGGCCATCATGGAACCACGCATCAGCCTGATAACTCTTGGTGTCGCCGATCTGGAGCGGGCGACCCGCTTCTATGCCGAGTGCCTCGATCTGCCGAGGATCGATACACCGCCTTCGATCACGTTTTTTGAGCTGGGCAAGACCTGGCTGGCGTTATGGCCGCGGGAAAGCCTGGCCGCTGATGCCGGCCTTGCGGCCGAGGGTTCCGGTTTCCGTGGCTTTGCGCTGGCGCACAATGTGCGCTCTGCGGCCGAGGTCGATGCCTTGCTCGAGCGCGTTGCCGCTTTCGGCGCCACGGTGACCAAGCCGGGGCATGCCACTGACTGGGGTGGCTATTCCGGCTACTTCACCGACCTCGACGGCTTTCTCTGGGAAGTCGCGCACAACCCCGCCTTTCCACACGTCTGAGCCGCGCGGCGGCATGCACCGGCATGGCGCGGTTTGGGGTGCGTTGCCTTCGACGGCGATGAGACTGTAAGTTCAGGCTGATTACTCCGACGCATACAGGCAGGCGCTTGCCCGCTGCATTCCGCCGTGGTTTGGCGTAGGCTTGACGGGTCCGGCGCGCGCCATGGCGTGCCATTTCCTGCACCCCTGTATCGGAGGCAAACATGTACACATCTGTTCTGGCATTTCTTGGAGTTGTCGCACTCAGCGGCGCCGCATTGGCACAGGAGGCGGTATTCCAGACCAAATCGCTGGCGCCGGAAACCGCGCTGCAGGCGGCCAGGGCAGCACTTGATTCCTGCCGCAAGCAGGGCTATCAGGTCGCCGTCGCGGTCGTCGATCGATCCGGGCTGACGCAAGTGCTGCTGCGGGATCGCTATGCCGGCGCGCATACCCCCGAGGTGGCGACCAACAAGGCCTGGACCGCGGCGAGCTTTCGCACCTCGACCCTGGCCCTGGCGCATGAAACCCAGGCCGGAAAAGCCATGAGCGGCATACGCAATGTGCCGCGCTTCATCGCCGCCGGCGGCGGCATGTTGATCGAAGGCGGCGGCACGCTGCTGGGCGCCATCGGGGTTTCCGGTGCGCCGGGCGGCGAGGCCGATGAAAGCTGTGCTAAGGCCGGGATCAAGGCTATTGCGGATGCGATTGAATTTTGATGGCGTGCCGGTGATCGTCCGTTGATGAGTCCGGACCGTGAGGCGCTGGCGCAAGAATTCTGTTCGCTGGCGGACGACGAACTGACGCAGCGCGTGGCATCCGGCGGGCTGACGGAACTCGCGCGCTGGGTGGCGATTGCCGAACTGAAGCAGCGCAAGCTGCAAATTCCGGCGCCCGACGCGGGCGGCGCGGCGCTTCTGGACGATGTCTATCATGGCGACATGACCATCGTCGCGCGCAACCTTGACGCCACCGAGGCTCATGTCTTGTGCTCCTGCCTGCGGGCAGGGGGCGTGCCCGCCGATTCCGGCGACACGAACCTGGTGCAGATGCATTCCTTGCTGACGATCGCCGTGGGCGGCGCCTGTGTCAGGGTGCCCGAGAATTATCTGGCGGAGGCGCAGGAGATCATCGCCGCCTTCAAGCGCGGGGAGTTTCAACTGGACGAGGAATTTGATTTTCATGTCGGTGAATCCTGAGAGTCCGCTGGCGGGTCGGCGGCTCGCGCCGAGTTCGATGGCGTCTCGGGTTTTGGCCGGATTGGTCTTTGCTCTGCTGGCGCTGACCAACGCGATGGCGGCGGCCGCCGAACAGCAGTTTCCGGATGTGCTTGCCGCCCGTGTGACGGCGCGCGGTGCGGACAGTTTCGATTTCGACGTCACGGTTTCTTCAAGCTACGACACGCCGCGCCGCTATGCCGATGGTTTTCGCGCCATGGGCAAGGATGGTCTGGTCTTCGGCGAGCGCAAGCTGCTGCACGATCATGCTTCCGAGCAGCCGTTTACGCGCGATCTGCATGGGGTGCGGATACCGCCCGGCATCGGCGTCGTGCTTATCCAGGCCAGAGACCAGAAGTACGGATACGGCGGCAAGACGCTTGAGCTGGTTTTGCCGGGACGTTGAACAACATTTCCAGAAAATTGCCGGCCTGGTTTGGCCTGGCCGAGGATCGATGATGAGCGACACGCTGGAGCGCAACAAGCAGAACGCCATGGCTTTCTACGACCTGATGTTCAATCAGTGCAAGCCGGCGGAGGCAGTCGAACGCTACGTCGGTGCGAGCTATACCCAGCACAATCCGGCAGTCGGCAACGGCAAGCAGGCCTTCATCGATTACTTCATCCGCATGGCGGCCGAATTTCCCGGCAAGCGAGTGGTCTTCAAACGGGCGATCGCCGAGGGCGATCTGGTCGTCCTGCATTGCCGTCAAGTCTGGCCGACCTGCGCCGACAAGGACTGGGCAGGGATCGATATCTTCCGCATGGACCCGGCCGGCAAGGTGCTCGAGCACTGGGACGTGCTGCAGGTGGTGCCCGCCGAGTCGGCCAATGCCAACACGATGTTTTGATGCACGACAAGCGGCGTACCGCCGTGTCATCAGCGCCGAGTTTTCCGGCGCGCTTTTGCTTTTTTGCTGTTCACCCTGAAAGGATACCGTCATGATGCTTCACGCCTTGTTGCCACGCCACCCCGTTCCCGCACTGAATGTTCCGTTGACCAGCGGCGGCCGTTTCGTTCTCGGCGCCGCGCCCGGCGAACACTTCGATCTGGTGGTGTTCTATCGCGGGTTGCACTGCCCGATCTGCGCCAAGTACCTGATCGAGCTCGAACGCCTGGCGGCGGAGTTCGCCCAGCGCGGCGTGAATATCATCGCCATAAGCAGCGACGACGAGGATCGCGGCAAGCAGATGGCGGAGAAGGTCAAGGCCAGCGGGCTCAGCTTCGGCTATGGATTGAGCCTGAAAAGCGCGCGCCAGTGGGGGCTGTACATCAGCGAGTCACGCGGCAAGACCTCGATCGGCATCGAGGAACCGCCGCTGTTCAGCGAGCCCGGCGTGTTCCTGGTGCGTCCCGATGGCACGCTCTATTACGGCGCCGTGCAGACCATGCCGTTCGCCCGTCCGCCGTTCCAGGATCTGCTGGGCGCGATCGATTTCGCCATCGCCAAGGATTACCCGGCACGCGGCGAATTTACCGGGCCGGTCTGATCGCGCGGGGACAGCGCTGTTAAAGCCGGCCTGAGTCGGATAATCTGCCTGCATTCGGATGTTGGCAGCGCGAGTTTTCCCGATTTCAGGAGGGCAGGATGAAGTTCAGTGAGCATGTCTGTCTGCTGGCGTCTTACAACCAGTGGATGAATGCCAGAGTGTACGCAGCTGCCGGGACGCTCTCAGCCGCTGAGTTGGCGGCCGAGCGGCGGGCCTTCTTTGGCTCGATTTTGGGCACGCTGAATCATCTGCTGGTGGCCGATACGATCTGGCTCAAGCGCTTTGCGCGGCATCCTGCCGGGCATGCGGCACTGGAGCCGGTCCGGCGCCTGCCCGATCCGGCAGCGCTGGACCAGATGCTGTTCAGCGACCTCGAGACGATGGCGAAGCAGCGCCGGATACTCGATGACATCATCGTGCGCTGGGCGGACAGCCTGACCGATGACGATCTCGAGCATGCGCTGCATTACGCCAACACCAGGGGTGTCGAGTCGGACAAGCGCTTCTTCAGCCTGGTGATGCACTTCTTCAATCATCAGACGCATCACCGGGGCCAGGCCAGCACGCTGCTCTCGCAAGCCGGTGTCGATATCGGCGTCACCGATCTGCTGGCCAGAATTCCGAACGAGGTCGTGGCATGAGCCGGCGGCGCCGCGCCAAACGTCCCCGCGCCGCCGTAATGCCAGCGCCGAGTTTTGCGGGCAGGCAAGGGCAATGAAAACCATCGGTCTGATCGGCGGCATGAGCTGGGAGTCCACCGTCACCTACTACCGCTTGATCAACGAGGCGGTGAAACAATGTCTGGGCGGCCTGCACTCGGCCAGGCTGGTGCTCTACAGCGTGGACTTTCACGAGATCGAGCGTCTGCAGCATGAGGGCCGCTGGGCGGCGGCGGGAGCGCAATTGGCTGCTGCGGCGCGGGCGCTCGAAGTTGCTGGTGCCGAGCTGCTGGTTTTGTGCACCAACACCATGCACAAGGTGGCGCCGGCGATCGAGGCCGCCGTCGCCATCCCGCTGCTGCACGTCGCCGACCCGACCGGTGCGGCGATCCGGCGCGCCGGCTACGCCACAGTCGGCCTGCTCGGCACGCGCTTCACCATGGAGCAGGATTTCTATCGCGGCCGGCTGGCCGAGGATTTTGGGCTGAAGGTTCTGATTCCGCCGGCCGACTCCCGCGAGATCGTGCATCGCGTGATCTACGAGGAGCTGTGTTTGGGCCAGCTGTTGCCGGAATCCCGCGACCAGTATCGGCGCATCATCGACGAACTTGCGGCGCAGGGTGCCGAGGCGGTGATACTGGGCTGCACCGAGATATCGCTGCTGGTGAGTGCGATGGATACGTCCCTGCCGCTGTTCGATACCACCGCTACCCATGCCCTCGCGGCGGTCGATCTGGCCTTGGCGGCCTGAGTGCGGACGATGATGTCGGCAGGCAAAAACGGAATGCTGAAAAGGAGAGGCCAATGATCGAAGGAAGCTGTCTGTGCGGCGGCGTGCGTTACGAATACGAAGGCGAGATCGAGGAGATCTCGATCTGCCATTGTTCGCAGTGCCGCAAGGCGCAAGGCTCGGCCTTCGCGCCGGTGAGCCCGCTCGATGCGGACCGCTTCAGGCTGCTCGCGGGGGCCGAGTTGCTCAAGGAATACCGTGCCAGCCCGGGCAAGGCGCGGGTTTTCTGCGGCAATTGCGGCAGCCCGATCTACAGCGCGCTGGACAGCGTGCCGGGGCTGAAGCGTCTGCGCCTGGGGACGGTGGATACGGACTTCGTCTGCGACAATGTCTTCCATATTTTCCATGCCTCTAAGGCCTCCTGGCTGGATTGCAATGACTCGCACCCGCGCTACGACGAACGCAAACCCTAATCGCCTTGCAGGCGCTCGATCGCTGCCGGCGACGCAGACGTTGGCGGATCTGGAGAAAATTCGCGGCGCATGCAAGGCCATGGTCCGGCGCCGCGCAGCCAGTTCGGGCGGCCTGGTGCTGATACCGATTCCGGGGGCGGACATCGCCGGCGATATCGGGCTGCTGCTGGAACTGATCCCGGCGATCAATCGCAAGTTCGGGCTGAGCCCGGAGCAGATCGAGGATCTCGATACCGCGCGCCGCCTGGCGATCTACGCCATGGTGAGAAAATCCGGCGCGGTGATGGTGGGGCAGACGATCACCAAAAAGCTCGTGGTGTCTGCCTTGCAAAAAGTCGCGGTGCGACTGGGCGCCAAGCAGGTGCTGAAGTACATACCCTTCGCCGGACAGGCGGCGGCTGTGGCGCTCAGCGTTTCGGCGATGCTGTATCTTGGCAATTCGCATGTCGACGCCTGCTTCGAGATCGCCTGCGGCACCATAGAGGAGAAGTGAAGCCGGATGGAGACGCCGATTCCGATGATGGATGGATCTTGTTTCAAAGTTCCACAACGGCTGGAGACGGAGCGGCTGGTCCTTCGCATGTTTGTCGAAGAGGACTGGCGCGCGCTGCACGAGCACTACTCGGATGCCGAATGCGTGCGCTTCACCTTTGGCCGCGCGCAGTCCGAAGCGGGCAGTTGGCGGGCGATGGCCAGCATGCTCGGCCACTGGCAGTTGCGCGGCTACGGCCCCTACGCGCTGGAGGAGAAAGCCACGCGGCTCGTCCTCGGCACCGTCGGTCTCTGGTATCCGATCGATTGGCCGGAGCCTGAAATCAAATGGGCGCTGGCGCGCCGGCACTGGGGCCAGGGCTACGCCAGCGAGGCGGTGCGCGCGGTGCAGGCCATGGCCGGCGACAGTCTGCCCGGACTGCCGCCGATCAGTTTCATCAACTCTGCGAACGCCGCGTCGATCCGTCTTGCGCTGGCCGTCGGCGCGACACTGGAGCGCGAGACCGAGTTTCGCGGCGCTTGCTGGCATGTCTACCGGCATCCGTCGCCGCGCCGCGCTTGAGGTGAATACGTGCAAAACTCGGCGCTTGCGATACGGCGCTGATCGTGGGCGATACGTCTGGAAGTGTGGACGATGGGCATAGAATGGCCCAATGACATTTGTGCAGTGAAGGGGAGAGCACCATGAAGTCATGCCAATTGATCGCGCTGCTGGCGCCGTTGCTGGTTGTTCCGCATGCGGCGGCGGCCGATCTGCCCACGGGGAATTGCGCCAACCCAAAGGCGGCGACGGATCTTTCGCAGTGCGATTTCTCGCGCAAGAAGCTCGGCGGCAAGGACCTGCGCGGCGTGCGCCTGGCCGGCGCCAAGCTGGAAAGCACGGATTTTCGCAAAACCAATCTCGAAGGCGCCGATCTGAGCGGCAGCAATGCCAAGTGGGCCAACTTTACCGGTGCCAATCTGGCGCGTGCCGACTTGCGCAAGGCCGATCTTTTTCACGCGACATTCGACAATGGCAATCTGAGCGGCGCCAATCTGAGCGGCGCCAATCTGTTTGGCGCGAATTTGATCGGCACCCAGGCGCAGGGGGCGGATTTTTCAGCGGCCTACCTGAAAGACATCCTGATGGAAGGCATCGATCTTTCGGGCGGCTCGATTCGCAATTGTTACGCGGTTCGCGGCGTGTTTACCGGGGCCAATCTGAAAGGCACCGACTTGTCCGGCGCAGACTTGACCGGTGCGGCGATGGAGGAGGCCGATCTTTCGGAGGCGAAACTGACCGGCACGCGGTTGACCGGCGCCGTGCTGCGCCAGTCGATTTTTTTCAAGGCCGACATGCAAGACGCCGATCTGGCCAACGCCGATGTCTGGAATGCCAACTTCGATCAGGCGCGCAATCGCGACGACTCGGTGCAGGAAGCACTGGTCGAGCTTTTCGTGGTGCGGGAACGGCGTTAGCCACGCAGTGTTTTCGCCGTTACACCTGACAAGGAAATCGACGATGGGAAACCGATGATGGCAAGCCAGGCTTTTGAGCTGACCGCGACCGACGGGCAGCACCTGGCCGGACAAGCCTGGATGCCCGCCGGGCATCGCGCCGTGATCGCCCTGGTGCATGGCATCGCCGAGCACTCGGGGCGCTACGGCTTTCTTGCCGAGGGCGCCAATGCACGCGGAGTGGGCGTGGTGGCACTGGATTTGCGCGGGCATGGCCGCTCGCCCGGCGAACGCTCCTATGTCGAGCGCTTTGACGACTATCTGCTCGACGTGGATGCCCTGTTCGGCCGCGTCGGCGAACTGGCGGCAGGGCGCCCTGTTTTCCTGATGGGGCACAGCATGGGCGGCGCCATCGCGCTGCACTGGCTGACGCAACGACAGCAAGCCTTGGCCGGATTGATCCTGTCTTCGGCGGCCTTGAAGCTCGGCGACGACATGCCACGCCTGCTGGTGGCATTGGCGCCCTTGATATCGCGCTGGCTGCCCCATTTGCGCGGTGGGCGCGTCGATCCGCAACTGATCAGCCGCGATGCTGCCGCCGTGGCCGCCTATGTCGGCGATCCCCTATCGAGCCATGAGGGGCCACCGATCCGCACCGGGGCCGAACTGCTCAGGGCGATGGCGGCCAATCTTGCGGCGGCGCCGACGCTGAAGTTGCCGGTCTATCTGCTTCATGGTGACGCCGACCGCCTGACCGATCCGCTTGGCAGCCAGGCCATCCACGATCGCTGGGGCGGGGCGGACCGCACATTGCGCCTGTGGCCGGGCAGTCGCCACGAAACGCTCAACGATCTTGATCGCGAAGCAGTGCGGACGGAACTGATCGACTGGGTGCTGGCGCGTTGCGCCTGAAGGCGCGGCCGGGCGAATTGCGCGCGCCGCCTTGAGTTCCTTGCTGGTCTGCGGCAAATGTCGCGGAGCGGCGCAGGAGTACTATTTGTCCATGAGCCTTGCGATGCGGTCAAGACGTCAAAGTCCCGGCCGCACGGAGCGAGCGCCTGATTGGGGCGGCGCCGACCCGATTTGCAATGGCTTGCCTGACCAGACACCCAAAAGGGAAGACACCATGAATTCGACCGATCCAGATCGAAAACCTGATATCGACGCCGCCGAGACCGGCGACGCCGCCGCAAACAGCGCCCAGGATGCGCCGCCCGAAGCCGAGCGGGCGCGCTACGAGCAGTTGTACGACCGTTTTACCGAGCGCGCCCGTGAATTGTTCGATGCCGGCCAGGAGAAGAGCAAGGAAGCCATGGAAAAGGCCATGGAGACTGCGCGCGAGCAGCTTGCCGCTGCCGAGGAGTTCTCGGCCGAGCGGGGCGAGGCGTTCAAGGCTTTCATGCGCCGCGATCTCGATCAGACCGCGCAGGAGATGCGCGAACTGGGCCAGGAAGCCAGGGATAGGCTGAATCCGTCGCGCCTGGGAGCCGGAGCGCTGTCGTCCATGGCGCGCCTGCTCGATGTCACCGGCGCAGCGCTGCAGAATCTTTCACGCAAGGCCGAAAACGCGCTGCACTACAACACTGGCGAAATCACCGCGGCGGGAACCCTGACCTGCACCCGTTGCGGACAAAAGGTACACCTCAAGCGCAGTTCGCACATTCCACCCTGTCCGGGGTGTCACGGAACGCAGTTCCGCAAGAGTTATTGATCGGCCGCTGATAGCGTCACGACCGCGATCCTGTCCGGCGCGACAGTGCCCGGCAGCGTTGTCGTGGTAGACGCGCCGAGACGGCCAAGGGAGTACACGCAATGCAAAAGAAAACACTCGGGATGGCGCTTGCCGCCATCCTTCTGGCCGGCGGCCTTGCCGCCTATTTTTCCCAGCTGAAGCCGATACCGGAGCCACCACCCGACATGCCGGCGCCGGCCGCTGTGCCGATGCCGCCGCCTGCCCCGGCGATACGCCATCCGCTGAATGCCCCCGCCGCGGACGCCAGCGCAGTCGCACCCCTGCCCGAGCTTGAACAGAGCGACGCGCCGCTGCTGAAGGCGCTCGGCCGCATGCTGGGTGGTCGTCCGTTGGCGCTGGTGCTGACCGATGGAGTGATTCGCCGCATTGTCGCGACTGTCGACAATCTTCCGCGTCGGCATCTGCCGGCTGCGGTGATTCCGCTGAAATCGGTGCCCAAGGTCTTCGCCACCACGGGCAAGGGCGACAGCCTGGCGATCAGTTCACGCAACGCGGCCCGTTATGCCCGGCACATGAAACTGCTGCGCGCGGTCGACGCGACGAAACTGGTGGCGATCTATGTCCGCTACTACCCGTTGTTTCAGCGGGCCTACGAAGAATTGGGCTATCCCAAGGCCTATTTCAATGATCGTCTGGTCGACGCCATCGACGACCTGCTCGCGGCCCCGGAACTTGCCGGACCGATCAAGCTGGAACAGCCGGGCGTGCTTTACGAGTACGCGGAATCCGCGCTGGAATCGCGCTCCGCCGGACAGAAGATCATGATCCGCATGGGCCGCGGCAATGCCTCTGAAATCAAGGCCAAGCTGCGCGAAATCAGGAAGCTGGTTAGCGGCAGTTCCGGCCCGTCCTGAAAGTCGGCGCTGGCGACACGGCGTACCGTGGCGAATCTGCCGCGTCGGTCGTGGCGCGCGTGGCTCATGTCGCCGACTGCGGGTTGGCGACGGCGGGCCTGTCCCCGCAAATGGGGACATCGCTTTTTGACTGATTGCTCCACAATCGATTTGAATCCGGAAGCGAATACCGGAGGGTTCGTTCAATCAATCGAGGAGACCTCACCATGCCCCAACACACGCCATTGCGGAAACTTCCGCGAGCCATTGTCTTTGTCGCCGGTGCTGCAATTGCGCATCTCGCTACCGCCCAGCCATTGCCCGATCTTGACCAACTGACCGCCGTGCAGGCCGCGGCGGATATATGTGCCGGCAAATACAGTAGTGAGGTGCTGGTGTCTGCGACGCTGGAGCGCGCGAAATCGCGCCCCGAACTGAATGCCTTCATCACGCTGGACGAGGCGGGATCGCTCAAGGCGGCCAAAGCGGCGGATGCCGCGCGCCAAGGCGGCGCAGCCTGCAAGCCACTGGGCGGCGTGCCGCTGGTGATCAAGGACAATATCCAGGTGGCCGGTCTACCAAGTACTGCCGGCACGGCGGCGCTGAAAGGCTTTGTGCCGCAGAAAGATGCGCCGGTCATTCGCAAGCTGCGTGCTGCGGGCGCCATCATTCTCGGCAAGACCAACATGCATGAACTGGCCTTTGGCATTTCGGGCTACAACGCCGCGTACCAGACTGGCGACCAGCCCGGTGTACGCAATGCTTACGACGTGACCAAAATCACCGGCGGCTCATCGTCAGGCAATGGCGCTGCCATCGGTGCACGCATCGTGACGGCCGGACTGGGCACCGATACCGGCGGTTCGGTACGCATACCCTGTGCGTTCAACGGCTGTGCCGCGCTGCGGCCCACCGTGGGTCGTTATTCGCAGGCGGGTATCGCGCCGATTTCGCATACGCGCGACACCGCCGGGCCGATGGCATCCTCGATGGCCGACATCGCGCTGCTGGATCAGGTGATCGGTGGCGGCGCCAGGGCAAAACCGGCGATGCTGAAAACGCTGCGCATCGGTGTGGTGCCGTCGATGATGGCGAACCTGGATGCCGACACCCAGACGGCCATGGCTGAGGCCATAGCGAAAATGAAAGGCGCCGGCGTCACCGTGGTCGATGTCGAGATGGCGAAACTGGCCGAGCTGAATGGTGCGGTTGGCTTTCCCGTGGCGCTCTACGAGGCCAACAGCGACATGGTGAGCTACCTGAAGAGCAACGGCACCGGCATTTCAATTGCCGATCTGGCGAAGGGCATCGTGAGTCCTGACGTGAAAGGAACCTACGACGGTCTGGTGCTGCCGCACAAATTGCCGGGCCCGAACAATACCCTGGTCGACACCAAACCGGCTTACGACGCGGCGATGAAGACGGGCCGTCCCGCCTTGCAAAAGTTGTACAAGGACACGTTCAGCAGCAACAAGCTTGACGCGATTGCCTTTCCCACGGTGCCCAGGGTAGCGATCGAATCGAATCCGGATTCGAGCAGCCTGGCCAACTTCGGTCTGTTCATCCAGAACACCGATCCGGCCGGCAATGCGGGCATCCCTGGCTTGCAGATTCCCCTGGCCCTGGGGGCGAGCAGCAAGCTGCCGATTGGTCTCGAACTCGACGGCCCGGCCGGCAGCGATCGCAAGCTGATCGGCATTGGACTGGCGCTGGAAAAACTGTTCGGGCGGCTGCCGCCACCAGTAAAGCGCTGAACTCGCATCGCCTTGAGCGGAACCGGCGCGCCGGGTGGTCGGATTTCGAGCACGGCTTGGAAAGGCAAATGATCACCACGGAGAGCACGGAGGTCGCGGAGAAAGGCGGACTCTCCGTTTAGATTTCTCTGTGTTCTCTGTGCTCTCTGTGCTCTCTGTGATGAGGCTTTTGACTTGGCACTATCCCTAGTGTCGGCGAGACCGACCGATCACCGCCGCGACTCCTCCACGGCGGTGCACGCCGAGTTTGATGAAGCTGCGTTTCAGGTAGGTGCGCACGGTCGACAATTCGACGGCGAGGCGCTGGGCGATTTCCTTGTCGGTCAGGCCGTCGCTGACCATGCGGGCAACTTCAAGCTCGCGCGGCGACAAGCTGCCGATCTCCAGATTGCTCGGTTCGCTCGTCGGCAGCAGCAGGCGCGAGGCGCGCTGCAGTGCGCCGGTAAACGCCGGTTCGATCAGGCGCAACAGTTCCAGTGAATGCGCATCGAAGTTGTCGCGGTTGCGACCGCGCCAGATGCGCAGGTCGCCGATATTGCGTTCGCCGACATAGCTGTAGGCATTGACGCCCCAATGCAGCCCGTCGCGCGCCAGAAAGTCGTTGAAGAACTCGCAGCGCATCAGTTCCTGTTGCGGCATCACCTGGGTCACCAGAGTGGGCAATCGCCGCTGCTGCAACTGAAAGGTGATCGGGTCGTGGAACTGATAGTAGGACTCGTAGGTTCCCAGCGTGTCCTCGCTCATGTTGAGCGAAACGCGATTGCCAAAGGTCCGGGTCGACTCGTCCCAGACATAGGACGCGAAATGATCGGCGCGCAACAGGTCGAGCAGGCCGTAGCCCACCCGCTCGCGCACTTCCCGCTCCGCCATGTCTTCGGCCAGCAGACCGAAGAGGCGGGACAAAGCACGACTTTCCGCGGCAGTCAGATACATGCGGATCAGTGTAAGCGAGTCCGTCGCACGCCGCAATGAATGGCGGCGGAAAATGCATGCACGCGGGTTCTACAGGACATCAAGGGCCTGCTGTTCAGGCGAACCGGGAAGCTTCACAAGATTGTCCAGCCAGGGCGCGGCAGAGCGCTGCCATATTTGTAATGCCGGGCGCAACATGGCGCGCTGGTGGATGGCTCCGAGGCGCAGAAACACCCGTGTTGCGTTCTCGGTGGCGCAGGAATAGAGCGGCGTTCCGCAATCCGGACAGAAGGCATGGAGCCTTTTTGCGCCGCTTGCCGCAGTTTTGAGATATTCCCTGGGTTTTGTCCCGGTCAGTTTGAAGGACTCCAGAGTAGCAGGCACGTTCGCGCGAAACGCCGAGCCGGACAGCGTCTGGCAGTCGGCGCAGTGGCATAGCAGTACCCTGGTCGGATCGATTTGCGCGGTAAAACGAATGCTGCCGCAGTGACAAGCGCCGCTTACCGGCATCGCAGGCATCGATGTTCCAACAGGACTCGAGTTCAATTTCATCACCTTTCAGCGTTTGGACGGAGCCGTCGCCTGGCACCGCCAATGGTTCAATTCCAAGCTCGACGGGGATTTTCTCCAATCACGGCCGCAGCGAGTTGCCATCCCCACCTATCGTGCCGGATGAAGTCGGCAAATGCCGAAATAGAATTATCCATTTCATAACTCCGGTTTCTGGTCTTATAGTTGACTCGTCACAAACACTCTGGATGCAACCGCGTCCCGGGTGTCGTCCTGAGTCGGCGCCAACGTGCCGACTTCCCCAGCAGATCGGGAGCAACTTCCGGCTGCGCTGTGATGCGGTCGGTGGGTTCTGCTCTCGAGGCAAGAATCTTCCGACCGGTTTTTCCTAGCCGCGACTGGATCGGTCTGCACTTCGGGCAACTCACGAATGTCGACTGCGTCAAGGCGCGATACGAAATCCATGACACTTTAAGGGTTTTTGTCTCAGTGTGTCGAGGCATGGAATCCGACAAGCAAGGGGCAGGCATTTTTTGGAAGCGTTGACGAATCTGGCGGAGGCGGGCGCATTCATGGCAGGGCTGGGCATTGTCCTCGCGCTGCTGCTGGCGTTCGCCAACAAGAAACTGTACGTCTATGAGGATCCGCGCATTGGCGAGGTCGAGGAACTGCTGCCCAAGTCCAATTGCGGCGCCTGCGGTCAGGCAGGCTGCCGCGACTTTGCCGAAAAAGTCGTCGGTGGCAATGTGGTACCCGCGTTGTGTACTGTCAGCACGGTGCAGCAACGGCAAGGCATTGCGGATCTGCTCGGGGTCGCTGCCGGTAGCGTGGAGAAGAAAGTCGCGCGGCTGGCCTGCGCCGGCGGCCACCACGTGGCGTTTCTGAGAGCGCGTTACGAAGGACTCAAGACCTGCCGCGCCGCGGCGGTGGTGTCCGGCGGTGGCAAGGAATGCGCCTGGGGCTGCCTCGGGCTGGCCGATTGCGAAAACGTATGTACCTTCGACGCCATCACCATGGACGCTCACGGCCTGCCCGTGGTGGATAGCGCGAAATGCACGGCGTGCAACGACTGCGTCGAGGTCTGCCCCAAAGGCCTGTTCAGCCTCGAGCCGGTGAGCCATCGGCTGTGGGTCGCCTGCAAGAATCAGGCGGACGGCGACACCGCAGAGGCCTCGTGCGATGTGGCCTGCAACGCCTGCGGCAAATGCGTCGCCGATTCACCGTTCAAGCTGATGCAATTGGCCGGCAATCTGGCGGTGATCAATTACGACTGGAACGACCAGGCGACGCGCGCGCCGATCGAGCGCTGCCCGACCGGGGCCATTGTCTGGTTCGAAACGCCTGACCGGACGGCCAAAGGCGCCGCCGCCAAAAAAATCCTGCGCAACGATCCCTTGCCCCTGCGCTATTGAATTCGAAATTGAGGAAGCTGCCATGTCAATGTCACAAATCAAAAAACTATTTTCCTTCTCCTTGCTGGAATCGAGCAACGCCGCAAAATCGACCAAGGCGGTGAAATACCCCGGGGTGCGCAACGCCGTCGATGGCAATACCGCCATCGTTCATGTCGAACGCGAAGCGTCCGATGCGGCCGGCGCCTATCCGATCACGCCATCGACGCAGATGGGCGAATACTGGGCCGAGGAGGTCGCCGCCGGCCATCTGAACATCTCCGACAAGCCGCTGATTTTCATCGAGCCGGAATCCGAGCATGCCGCCGCCGGTGTCACCGCCGGCATGTCCATGACGGGCTTGCGCGCCGTGAATTTTTCATCCGGCCAGGGTGTTGCCTTCATGCACGAGTCGCTCTACGCCGCGGTCGGCAAGCGTCTGCCGTATGTGCTCAACATGGGCTGCCGCGCCATCACCAAGGCCTCGCTCAACGTGCATGCCGGACATGACGACTACCACTGCGTCGATGACACCGGCTTCATCCAGGTGATGGCCAAGAGCGCCACCGAGGCGGCTGACCTCAACCTGATCGGACGCAAGATCGCCGAACTGTCGCTGACGCCGGCCATCATCGGCCAGGATGGATTTCTCACCACCCACCTGATCGAATCCGCACTGCTGCCCGAGCGCGAACTGGTGGCCGAGTACCTCGGCAAGCCGGACGACCTGATCAACACGCCGACGCCGGCACAGCAAATGCTGTTCGGCGCGACGCGCCGTCGTGTGCCGGCGATCTGGGACGTCGATGTGCCGGTGGTATCCGGCACGGTGCAAAACCAGGATGCCTACATGCAGGCCACGGCGGGCCAACGCCCCTATTTTTTCGACCACATCGAAGCCATTGCCGACGCCTGCATGGACGAGTACGCCGGGCTGACCGGGCGCCGCTATCAGCGCGTGGCGACATTCAAGGCCGAAGATGCCGACTACCTGATTGTCGGCATGGGCAGCATGATCGTCCAGGCCGAGGCGGTGGCGGACTATCTGCGCGAAACGCGCAAGCTCAAGGTCGGCGTGGTCAACGTGGTCATGTTCCGGCCCTTCCCCGGCGATCTGCTGGGCCATGTGCTGCGCGGCAAAAAGGGCGTGGTGGTGCTCGAGCGCACCGACCAGCCGCTGGCCGAGGACCTGCCGCTGATGCGCGAACTGCGGGCGACGCTGTTGAAGTGCATCGAAAACGGCTTGCCGGTTCCGCCCGGCCAGGACAAGGCCAAGCCTTATCCCGACTACGCCAGCTACGCTGCCGGCGACATGCCACGCCTGTATTCGGGTTGCTACGGTCTGGGCTCACGCGACCTGCAACCCGAGGCGCTGATTGGCGCGGTGGAGAACATGCTGCCTGAGGCTGCCAATGCGGGCACACAGCGCAAGTTCTTCTATTTGTCGATCGATTTCGCCCGCGATCCGCTCAACCCGAAGGACGAGGTGCACCAGCAGGATCTCGCCGACAAGTATCCGAACATCCGGGCGCTGGGCGTGCGCGGTTCCGAGAATCCCAACCTCCTGCCCAAGGGCGCGATTACCGTGCGCATGCACTCGGTGGGCGGCTGGGGTGCGATTACCACCGGCAAGAACCTGGCGATGACCTTGTTTGAACTGCTCGGCTGGGACATCAAGGCCAACCCCAAGTACGGCTCCGAGAAAAAGGGTCAGCCGACTACTTACTATCTTTCGGCGGCGCCGGAGCCGATACGCATCAACTGCGAATATGTGTTTGTCGATGTCGTGCTCTCACCCGATCCGGCGGTGTTCGGCCACAGCAATCCCTTGTCCGGGCTGAAGAAGGGTGGCTTCTTCATCATCCAGTCGAATCTCGGCAAGCAGACCTGGGCCAGCTTTCCGCTGTGGGCGCAGAAGTTCATCGTCGATAACGACATCCGCGTCTACTACCTCGACGCCTTCCAGATCGCCCGCGAAGAAGCCGGCGCCGCCGAATTGCAGCTGCGCATGCAGGG
>JAIPCT010000059.1 GCA_021738065.1 Burkholderiaceae bacterium | reverse complement strand
GCCGTGCACCATGCAGTACAAGTTGTATGGCCAGTGCGGCAGGCTGCGGCTGCGCCGGTAACAAAAGGTGACGCCGGGGTCGGCCGCGAACTGGCCACCGATCCGATCGACTTCCCCATCCCGCACAACGGACACCACCATCGCATTGGCCCGGTAACCCAGTTCGTGATGCCTCACCACCACGCCGAAGCGCTTGATCAGGCCTTCCGCTATCCAGCCGTTGATTCGGGCGATCACTTCGTCCTCGCCCATGCCGACGCGCTCGCCAAGTGTCGCAAAAGGGCGCGCCTCCAGTTGGAGGCCGGGTTGCAGCGCGGCGATCAGATTCTTTTCGACGGCATCCGGCTCGCGTGCCGGGGTGACGGGCAGTTCGGCGTGGTGTTTGTGCGCCGATTGCAGATCGAAGCCGAGGTCGATGTGATACTCCTGCTCCAGCGGCAGGGCAATCACGGCGCAGCCCGTCTCGTGCTCGATGGCCGTCAAGGCCGCGGCAAGCGTCGCGGAATCAGCGGCGGTGGCGACAAACCAAAGGTTGTAGTGATGTTCGCGCTGATAGTTGTGATTCACTTCAGGGCGCGCGCTGACCAGATCCGCGATCTGTTCGATACGCCCGGCGGGTGCGGCGAGCGCTGCCAGCGTTGAAGCCCCGACGCGGCGCGGAGCGAACACCGCGCCGACACGGCTGATGGCGCCGCGCGCCTGCAAGCGCTGCAGTGTCTCCAGAATCGCCGTCTCGCCAGCGCCGACTTTCGCCGACAGTTCGGCAAACGGCAGGGAGGTGACTGGAAAATCCCGCTGCCAGGCGTTGAGCAAGCTGAATTCAAGCGGCGTGTAGGGTGAATCCATCATCAGAATCCGATGCGTGCGGCACGACTGCTGAAGAAAATTCCGGAAGGCGCATCGGCCGCCAGACTGCCCAGTTTGGCAAAGGTTTTGGTGTCGTAGATGACAACGCGATTGTCGTCGCGCGCCGACAGCCAGACTGCTTCGCCGCGCGGCGTGAATTCCATGTGCAACACAGCCCTGCCCGGCGCCAATGTCTGCACGATCTTGCCGCTCAGGGTATCGATGACCTGCACCCAGCCATTGTCGGGAAAAGCGAAGTTGACCCAGATCTGGCGGCCGTCAGGACTGGCCATGACGAACACCGGCTGGCCCTTGACCGCCACCCGTCCGGTTTCCTTCCAGGTCGAGGCATCGGCGACCAACACCTCATGACGACCGATCGCCGGCAACCAGGCGCGGCCCGCTGCGACGGACCAGCCGCGCAGGTGCGGCATCTTGAACACCGGCAGCTTTTCTTCACCGCGACCGTAATTCTCAAGGATCTTGCGCGCGCCCTTTTCCGGTTGCCAAAGGTCAATCAGCGCGATCCCGTCCTCACCGAAGAGGCCGGCGAGATAATGGCGACCGTCCGGTGTGATCAGTCCGTCGTAGGGCTGCAACCCTGCCGGGTAACGCGTCGTCAGCGGCCGTTTCGGATCGGAAAAATCGCTGATCCAGATTTCGCCGCCATCGAACAACGCATAAGCGAACTTGTTGCCTGGCACGTCGGCAAGGCCAACGACCTTGGAATAGCGGCCCGGCTCGAACTCTGCCGGAACCTCGGACAAAAGTTCCAGGGTTTCCGAATCAAACGCCTTGATGCCGCCGGGCGAGTAATTCTGCGCCACGACAATGCGGCCATCCTGGGAAATCGAGCCGCCAATGGCATTGCCCGACTGGATGACGCGCTTGACGATGCGGCCTTCGAGCAGGTCAATCTTGCTCAATCCGCCATCGCGACCGAAAATGAAAGCGTAGCGCGCGTCCCGCGAATACACCACGGAAGCATGCGAGAGATCGCCGAGACCGCCGATGCGTCCATAGGCGGAGCGGGTGCTGGTGTTCACCAGCGTGACATGGCCGCTGGCCCGTTCGATGACCAGACCGAGATCGCCGGTACCGCGTAGCGGCACGCTGCCGCAGGCACCGAGCAGAATCACCAGCAGGCCTGCCAACAGGGTGTTCGCGATCGCTTTCATTGAGGAAATCCCGCCATCAGTTTCATTACGATCCATTGTGCTTCGTCTTCCGCCAGGAAACGGTGCCAAGGCGGCATCGGCGTACCCGGACGGCCACCGATGATAGTGGCCACCAAACCCTCGACCGGCTTGCCGGCCAGCGTCGCCGGCAACAATGCCGGCCCCAAGCCACCTTGCAGCGTCATGCCGTGGCACGAGCCGCAATCCTGGCGCACCAGGTGCACCAACTCCTTCTGCCGCGCGGGCGACGGCTCCGCGATTGCGATAGCCGAACCCGCCAGAAAAAGGAATGGCAAAGCGAGGATATTCATGCGCCTACTCGACAATGATGCTACCCCTCATTTCCTCGTGCGGTCCGCAACGGTAGTTGTAGATTCCGGGCTTGTCGAAGCTTCGTTGCCAGGACTCCTCGGGAAAGAATCGCTCGGACTCAAACCCCGCTTCACCCAGAAAAAGAACGGAATGACTGGTGCGATTCTCGGCGTTGATCCACTTCACCGAATCTCCGGTTTTGATACGAAGCTCCTGTGGAGAAAAACGGTAGTCCTTGACTGTCACTTCCACAGTCTGCTGTGCGGTTGCACAAGCAGAAACGAGCACCAGCAAGGCCAGCGCCCGTTTCATTTTTCACACACCAAAGGCTAGGACCCTTGCTTACTGCTTGGTCGCCTTTACGTCGCCATCGGCGCCAATGCCCAGCGTATAGCCGAGCGAAACGTGATGGAAGCGACCGTGAGAACTGTCGGCATGAATCGCGACGCCGAAGGGAACTGCCTTGCCTTCGCCAGGATTCTTGCGGGTGAAGGTCACGGTGTACAGGTCGCCGCTCTTGCCGCCCTCGGCCTTGGCGCCTGTCGTGCCGCCGCTCATCTTGCGCTCCGTGGAAACACTGCCGTCCGACACCTTGCCGCCCTTGCTGGCCCACTGCATCAGATCGTAGCTACCTTCCTTGGTGTACTTGGTTTTCTTGTCGTCGGCACCGGGCATGGAGCGCGCATCGCCGTGACAGGACTGCCAGCAGCCGTATTGATCGGCCTTCGGCACCTTGGCATCGGCGAACAGCACCGTGGCCTTGGTCTCATTCTCTTTGTCGCCCTTGTCTGCTCCGCCGGACGGCGCCTTGAAACTCAAACGAATATAGAGATTGTCCTTGTCATAGGCTGCCTGGAACCCGACCGGAAATGTCATCGTCTTGGGCGCTCCCTTGGGCTCCAGTTCCTTGCCCGCCAGGCGCTTGAAATCGAAATTCAGCGCGCCCTTTTCCTCGTGACAGCCAGCGCAGGTTTCACCCTTGCGCATGCCGGCCGAGCCGCTGTGATCGGACTTCTTGGTCACCCACTCAATCGGCGTTACGCCAGCGTGAAAAACGTGAATATCACGCTTGGGCACCTTGCTCCAGTCGGGCGAGGCAAGAACTGCCTGGGAAGCGACTGCAAACACAATACCGGTAAGGGCGGTGGCAACGATGGACTTGCTCATTTGATGCTCCTCTCGAACAATAGAACAGGAATTGTCAGGCTTGGCCGCAACGAAGACTATTCTTCTTCCTCGTCGTCATCCTTCATGCCTTTCGGCTTGGTATGCGCGATACCTTTGTGGCAGTCGATACAGGTTTGCTTTTCCTCGATGCCGATCTTGTGCATCTTCGAACCGCGCAACTTCTGCCGCTCAACATTCATGGCGTCGAAACTGTGGCAGTTGCGGCATTCGCGCGAATCATTGGCCTTCATTCGCGCCCATTCGCTTTCCGCCATCTGCAAGCGGTGTGCGTCGAACTTCTCCGGCGTATCGATGATACCCGTGAGTTTACCCCAGAGTTCCTTGCTCGCCTGGATCTTGCGGATCATCTTGTGCGTCCAGTCCTTGGGCACGTGGCAATCGGAACAAATCGCGCGCACGCCGGTGCGATTGGTGTAGTGGATGGTTTTCTTGTATTCCTGATATACGTTGTCGCGCATTTCGTGACAACCGATACAGAATTCAAGGGAATTCGTGGCTTCCATCCCGGTATTGAAACCGCCCCAGAAGAATATCCCGGAGAAGAAGCCAACGACCAGCAGGCTTGCCAATGAATACTTTGCACTTGGTCGCCGGATCATTGCCAGGAACCCGGATTTTCCATTTTCCGCCATGAAACTACCCCTATCCATTACGTGGTTTCTAAAGACCTACAGGATAAAGGGGCTTGCGCCCCTTTGTCCTTGCTGCTGATCAAGTTTTACTAGGCTGCCTGCATCTGACGCGGACGAATCCGACGCCAGGCGCAGTTCAGCTTCGCGTCAGGATCAATAAATGTCGTGCTGCGTGTTGTAGACGTTGAACTTGCCGGTCGGGGTGATCATCTTCGGATCGGTAATCACCTTCTTGACCTTCAGCGTTGCATCGTCGTAGACCACGATAGCGGACTGATCTGTCTTGCCGCCCCACAAGGAAATCCAGACTTCCTTGCCGTCGGCGCTGTACTCGGGATGCACCGCGCGGCGCGTTGCCTTGGTTTCCGGCAGACCGGAGTCCTTGGCGACATTGATCACCTTGGTCGGCTTGGAAAGATCCGACATGTTCCACACAGCGACGGACTCAGCCAGATCCTTGTCCGGATTCTGCGGCGCGTCGGCCCAGAAATGCTTGGACTTCGGATGCGTCTTGACGAAGAGATTGCCCGGCACGTGCTTCATTTCCTCGACGACCTTCCAGTTGTACTGCTTGTACTTGGCATGCTCCTTCTTGTCCGACGGCGTGGAAATCAGCGTCACGACATCGGCGCCGAGGTGTCCCGTGGCCCAGACCGGACCGAACTTCGGATGCACAAAGTTGGCGCCACGACCCGGGTGAGGGATCTTGGCGGTGTCAATCAAAGCCGCTAGCGTGCCGGTCTTGAGATCCACAGCGGCGATCTTGTTCGAGGCATTCGCCGCGACCAGGAAGTAGCGCTTGGACGCATCGAAGCCGCCGTCGTGGAGGAACTTCGCCGAAGCGATCGTGGTGGTCTTCAAGTTCTTGATATCGGAGTAATCCACCAACAGGATCTGACCGGTTTCCTTGATGTTCACCACCCACTCCGGCTTGATCTCGGAGGCAACGATCGAGGCCACGCGCGGCTCGGGGTGATATTCGCCATCCACCGTCATGCCGCGGGTGCTGACAACCTTGAGCGGCTTCAGCGTGTCGCCATCCATGATTACGTACTGAGGCGGCCAGTAGGAACCAGCAATCGCGTACTTGTCTTCAAAGCCCTTGAACTTCGAGGTGTCCACCGAGCGGGCATCGAAACCGATTTTCAGTTCCGCCACAACGCTAGGCTTCTCCATCCACAGATCGATCAGGCTCAGGCGTCCGTCGCGGCCGATCACGTAAACATAACGGCCGGACTTCGACAAGCGCGAAATATGCACGGCGTAGCCGGTCTTGACGATACTGCGAATTTCCTTGGTGTCGCCATCGATCAGCGCAACTTCACCGGTATCACGCAGGGTGACGGAGAAGAAGTTCTTCAGGTTGTACTTGTTCATCTGCTTGGTCGGACGATCCTTGACCGGCACGATGACCTTCCAGGAATCCATGGTGTCCTTGAAGCTGTATTCCGGCGGAACGTCAGGAGTATTCTGGATGTACTTTGAAATCAGAGTGATTTCATCCTTGGTCAGGATGTCGTCGAAGTTCACCATGCCGCCGTCGGTACCGTAGCCAATGACCTTTTCCAGACGCGACTGGCCGAGTTTCAGCGTGCCGCCTTCAGTCTTCGTGCCATCCTTGGCCGTTTTGGTCCAGTGCGGCTCGAGGTTCTTGCCCGTCGCACCTTTGCGCAACACACCGTGACAGCCGGCGCAACGCTCAAAGTAAATCTTCTTGGCGGCATCTTTTTCTGCCGCGGTCAGCGTCGGTGCTGCATCTTGCGCAAAAGCACTGCCCATGGCACCGGCCATGGCAGAAACAGCAAAAAATCCGAGTAACGTCCGTTTCATCCTGCTCTCCTTTTGAGTGATCCCTGAGTAAACCCGCATTGCGCAGTCATTTTGCCCCTACTTGCGCGATGGTCGCCAGATTGCGCTTCCCCACCCCCGCTCTCCTTGACCCACATCAAGTTCTCTCATAATAGGGATATATTTATCCATAAATTATTGCTTCATCAAGCAGGCAAAAAGTCGGTCGCGTAGAAACCAGCTCGACGAGTCCGAGCCATGCTATATTTCGCCCCTGTTCGTGGTGCCCGCGCATTGTTTTGATGCCGGGTGAAACGGGAAGCCGGTGAGAGTGAAATTCTCGATTCCGGCGCTGCCCCCGCAACGGTAAGGAAGTGCGAGTTCATCAAAATGCCACTGGGTCAACCCTGGGAAGGCGATGAACTAAGACTTTCGAGCCCGGAGACCGGCCAAGGACAAACCAGCGAATGCGTTGCGGGGTTGCGGCGTGCCGGGGGTTTGTGTCCACCCCGTCCATCACCCTCACCTCCCAAAGCATTCAATTTGCCACCTACCGGCTGCGGGGACGCTTGCCGGCTTTGGGAGTATTTCCATGTACGTCAAGTTGAAATCCGCCGCGATGGCGGCCGCCGCTTTTTCCATTCTTCCCGTCCACGCCGAAAAACCCGATGACGCGGCCGTCGTCGTCACCGCCACGCGCGTTTCCCACCGAGAGACCGAGGCAACGCATGCCGCGGAAGTGCATAGCCGACGCATGATCGAAAACTCGGGTGCGACAACGCTGCTCGATTATCTTGGTCAGCACAGCAGCCTGACCGTGATGCCGAACTACGGCAATCGCTTCACGCCAGTCATCGAAATGCGCGGCTACGGCCTGGAAGCCGGCAACCAGAACGTGGTGGTCAGCATCGACGGGCAGCGCCTCAACAACATCGACCTGCAACCGCAACTGCTCGGCGCGATCCCTCTTTCCGCCGTCGACCGGATCGAGATCGCCAAGGGCACCGGCTCGGTCATGCAAGGCGATGGCGCCATGGCCGGCGCCATCAACATCACCACCCCCCACCACGACGGCGTATCGTTCGGGATCAGCACCGGCAGCCACGGCGCCCTGGCGGCGTCGGCCACCGCCGGCATGTCCGGCGACACGCTCAGCCTCACGGTGAGTGCCGACAACGACCGGCATGGCGGCTTCAGCGCGCCCGACAGCAGCGGCAAAAAGGACGCGTCCTCCCTGCGCGCCGAGCGCGCCCGACTCACCGCCACCCCGACGCATGACCTGACGCTGCGCCTCGACCTGTCTTCGGCCCATGTCGACACACGCTACGCCAATGCGCTGACCCTGGCGCAGTTCAACGCCAATCCGGCGCAAAACGGCGGCGCGAACATCTTCACCAACTATGTGTCGGATGTCGATCGCTGGCGTGCCGGAATGGAGTACCGTATTTCCGACACCCTCAAGCTGACCGCCGACCATCATCGGCTGGACCAGCAGAACGCATCGACCGCGTGGTGGGGCAGCTTCAAGGCCGGCTATGACGCCGAGGGCAATGACGTGGCCTTGATCTACACCGGACCATCGCTGTCCCTCACCGTCGGCTGGCAACAGGCGGACGCATCGCGCACGCAGACCACCAATCGCACCGCCAAGGACAATTCGGGACAGTATTTCCAGGGCGCCTATCGCCACGGCAACACGACGTTCTCGCTTGGTGGGCGTCACGAGAAGGTTGATTATTCCTACACGCCGACGGCGGGCGCCAGAACCACCGGCAACCATCGCCTGAGCGCCTGGGACGCAGGAATCAACCATCGCCTGACCGAGAAATATACCGTGTTCGGCAACGTCAACGCATCATTCCAGGCGCCCGATGTCGACCGCTTCTTCAACGCCGGCGGCGCCTTCAACGGGCTCATCGCCCCGGCCCGGGCAAAGACGCTCACCGTCGGCATTCACCGCGACGCCGGGCGGGACAACCGGTTCAAGCTGGCCCTGTTCCGCGCCAACCTGACCAACGAGATCTACTACGATCCCATCGGCTTCAACAACACCAACATCGACAAATCCCACAAGCAGGGCATCGAAGTCCATCAATACTGGAAAGCCACCGCCGACGTGTCGATCAACGCCAATTACGCCTGGACCAAGGCCGTGATCGATCGTGAAAACAGCGCCGCTGGCGCCTATGCCGGCAAGGAAATGCCCGGCGTTCCGCGACATTCCTTGAACCTGGCGGCGACCTATGCGATAAACGCCAGCTCGGACGCCACGCTGACCCATTCCTGGCGCGCCAAGAGTTATGCGATCGGCGATTTCGACAACAACAACGCCCAGCGCCAGGCGGCGTTCGAAGCAACCAATCTGAGCTTCCGCCACAAACGGAATTCGATGGACTACTTCGTGACCTTCAACAACATATTCAATCGAGTGAATGGGGTATGGACTGGAGATAACAGCATCTACCCGATGAACTTTTCGCGTAGTTTAATCGCCGGAATCAACGTCAGGATTTGACAGGCGCCATGACCCCGAGCCTGGAGATTGAGGAAAAGTCGGCGCTGGCGAGACGGCGCGCCGCCCTGCCAACACTTTGGCGGAAATGCACCAAAGTGCATGCGCCGACGTGCCCCACGATTTACTGATTCCATGCCCACACGCCGCCGCGCACTGCTGGTTATCATCGCCTTGCTAGGACTGGCGCTGGCGAGCTTGCTGGTGGCGCTGGCATCGGGCAGTGTCGCCGCCTCCCTGACAGATGTCTTCGGCGCCCTCACGGGAAGCCACGAAGGTCTCGCCGTGGAGGTGATTCGCGGCCTGCGCCTGCCGCGCGCGCTGGCAGCCTTTGCCTGCGGTGGACTGCTGGCCCTGGCCGGAGCGCTGATGCAGGTGCTGTTGCGAAATCCCCTGGCCGACCCCTACATCCTCGGCGTCTCCGGTGGCGCCGCGGTCGGTGCGCTGCTGGCAATGCTCGCCGGTCTGGCACTGACGCTCATCAATGTCTCGGCTTTCGCCGGCGCCTTCGCCGCCATGCTGATCGTGTTCGGGCTGGCGCACGGCGACAACAGCTGGACCCGCGTTCGCCTGCTGCTCACCGGTGTTATCGTCGCCTCGGGCAGCGGCGCCGTGGTGGCATTGATTCTGACCATCGCGCCGGAAGCGCGGCTGCGCGGCATGCTGTTCTGGCTGATGGGCGACGCCGGTCATGCCAGCAACCCATGGCCAGCCCTGCTGGTGCTTGCCATTGGCCTGCTCGTCAGTTTGCCGTTTGCGCGAGAGCTGAACTTGCTGGCGCGCGGCGACACCCTGGCCCACGCCTTGGGTGTCTCGGTGCGCCGGGTCAAGCATGGTGTGTATTTTCTGGCCGCGATGTTCACCGCCGTCGCCGTCACCACCGCCGGCAGCATCGGCTTCATCGGCCTGGTGGTGCCGCATCTGGTGCGCCTGGGCCTGCTGAAGCTGGGTTGGGGCAACGATCAGCGCCTTTTGCTGCCGGCCTCGGCGCTGGCCGGCGGCAGCCTGCTGGTATTGGCCGATACGCTGGCGCGAACCGTGGTGGCGCCTCAGCAACTTCCGGTGGGCGTGTTGACCGCCTTGCTCGGTGTTCCCGTATTTCTCTTCCTGCTGGGCCGCCAGCGCGGCAGCCGACAATGATGTCGCCTTTGCTCAGCACCGAGAGACTTACCGTCAATATCGGCGGGCACCGCGTCTGCGACGGTCTGGACTGGCGGGTCGAGGCCGGCGAAACCTGGGCGATCCTGGGCAAGAACGGCGCCGGCAAGTCGACCCTGCTTACCACTGTTGCCGGACTGCGCGAACAGGATGCCGGAGAAGTCCGCATTGCCGATCACGCCCTGCCCCAATCCGGCGCCGGCAATTCGCCCCGCGCGCTGGCCCGAATACGCGGCTACCTGGCGCAACAGCAGATGGACCCCTTCGCTTCGACAGTGATGGAAACAGTGCTCGTTGGACGCCATCCGCATCTCGGTCGCTGGGATTGGGAAAGCGCGACCGACCGACGCATCGCCGGAGCCGCATTGAACGAGGTTGACCTCGCCGGTTTTGCCACGCGTGACGTGCAGACCTTGTCCGGCGGCGAACGCCAGCGTCTGGCCGTGGCGCAGCTGCTGGCGCAACAGCCGCAACTGTTCCTGCTCGACGAGCCGCTGACCCACCTTGATCTTTCGCATCAGATCGCCGTGATGGAACTCTTCGCGCGCCGTGCCGCGGGCGGCGCCGCCATCGTCGCGGTGATGCACGATCCGGGCTTCGCTGCCCGCTACTGTGATCAGGCGCTGCTGCTGTTCGGCAAGGGCGAGTGGCTGGCCGGTGCTTCCGCTGAAGTGATCACCGAAGCGAACCTGACCCGACTTTACGGCCACCCGCTGCGAGAATTGCGCAGCGATGGACAACGCTGGTTTGTTCCCTGCTGAGGCTGCCATGACCGAACAAAAACACCACCACCGCATGCAACGAAAAAAGACCCTGATCGACGAAAAGATCGCCCACGCGGCCACCGAACGCGGTGTGCTGCTGGTGCATACCGGCAACGGCAAGGGCAAGTCGTCGTCGGCATTTGGCCTGGTCGCGCGCGCCCTCGGTCACGGCTTCAGGGTGGCGGTGGTGCAGTTCGTCAAAAGCCGCTCCGACACCGGCGAGGAAGCCTTTTTCCGGCGTCAGGACAATGTGGTGTGGCATGTCATGGGTGAGGGGTTCACCTGGGAAACCCAGGATCAGGAGAAGGATGCGGCAGCGGCTCGCGCCGCCTGGCAACAGGTTCGCAACTACCTGCAAGACCCGGGCATCGATCTGCTGGTGCTGGACGAATTGACCTACGCGTTCAAATACCACTGGCTCGATCTAAGCGAAGCGATGCAGGATATTGCGATGCGTCCTGCAATACAGCACGTGGTCATCACCGGCCGCGGCGCACCCGAGGCGCTGATCGCCGCGGCTGACACCGTGACCGAAATGGGCATGATCAAACACGCCTTCGCGGACGGTATCAAGGCCATGCCCGGCGTGGAGTTCTAGGCACCCGGCGTTGCGCCGCCGTCTCGCCATCCGCTACGGCGAGGAGAGCGTTTCTTGCTCGACCGCCTTGTAGCGCAGTTGTTTCATCAGCGCCGACTTTTATCGACATGTCGCGGCATACCCGCCGTCGATTCCGCGAACCAAAATATTCACGGCAGTGAATTGATCGTTGGCGCCGAACTGGTGCAAGATGCAAACAGCACTGACGTGGCTCGCAGATTCCTCTGACGCAGGCACGGTCTTTCGTTACAGTTGCAAACATCGATGGTTCCGACACAGTTGGCCGGCACTCACCGATGCCACCGCATCACTCAAGGACCAAAAAGCCGCCGACGCTGGGCGGCCTCGGTCCAGACCAGAACCAGCCAGGAAACCTGCCATGCCGAATTCACCCAAAACTCTGAGCGAGAAGGCGCTGCTGGCGATGCCTAAAAGCGCCTACATGAATCCGGCACAGTTGTCGTTTTTCCGGGACCTCTTGCGCAAGCAGCGTCAGGACCTGCTCGACAACGCCACCATGACCATCGATCACCTGCGTGATGGCGAATCGGAAGCCGATCCCAACGACCGTGCCACCATTGAAGAAGAGCACTCACTGGAGCTGCGCATCCGCGATCGCGAGCGCAAGATGCTGCCGCGCGTTGACGCCGCCTTGAAGCGAATCGACGACAGCCGGTATGGCTATTGCGAAGAGACGGGTGATCCGATCGGCCTGCGTCGGCTTCTGGCGCGCCCGACCACCACGTTTTCAATCGAGGCACAAGAGCGGCACGAGTCGCGCCAGAGGATACAAGGGAAGTAGACAGGCGCGCGCACGCCGGACAGGAGGACTCATGGTCGCCCCCGCAACTCAAAATAAACGCAAATCCCTCCCCAGAAAGCGCCCGCCGGCGAAGCCGGTCACGACAGCCAAGGCGAGCAAAAAACCGTCTCCTTCGCCCACCGAGGCGGGCCTGGTCAACCAGATGCGCTCCATGGCCGGCAAAGTCCTCGACATCGGCGCCTCGGCCGTCGGCGCAACCGGCAGCCTGCAAACCGCATCCCTGGTTGCCAGGGCATTGCGCGATGGCAAGCCGCTGGAAGCCGCCGCCGACGTGCTCCGCGCCTTCCTGCCGAGCCTCGGCGAACCGGATGTCTGGGCCAAGACCGGCGGCGCCCTGCGCCGTTTGCGCAAGACAGCCGGCCTCACCATTACCGAAGTCGGAACGGCGATCAACCTTCGGGATCCCTCGCTGGTCGAGGCCTGGGAAAAAGGCCGCATTGCCGTTCCCTTCGAGATCATTCTGCGTCTCGCCGCCGTGCTGGGTCGCAACGATCCGGTGGGTTTCGTCATGAAGTTCACCCGCAATTCCAATCCGGAGCTGTGGCACAGCCTCGAAGAGCTCGGTGTCGGCAAGCTGCTGATCCAGTCGGCGCGGGAACGAGAATTTGCCAATATCTACCGCAGCGACGACGAGGCGCGCGCACTGAACGACAGGGAGTTTGCCGAGGTCCTGACCTTCACGCGCGCGGCGTTTGAAATGGGAATGGCGTTTCGCGGTCGAAACACAAAAGCCAAAGACGGATAAGCCGGCTGCGTTCAAGGCACGGCAGCGACCAAGCCTGCTGCCGAGTCAATCTCAATCATCGACTGCCGATGATTTCCTCGGCATCGGGCGCACGGCCCGCCCGGACTACCACTCGGGAATAAACGCGACCCGGCGATTGACCACGCTGGTGGGATTTTCGACGTCCTTGAGGTCATCGCTGGCGCGACCGACCGTGGCGATGTTCTTCAAGCCGAAATTGGCTTCAAGATAGGCCTTGGCGGCATCCGCGCGCTCTTGCGACAGGCGCTCATTGATTTCCCGCGTACCGGTGATGTCGCTATGGCCCTCGATCTGCAAGGATGTCCACGACGATGCCCGGCTTTGCAAGGCGGTGCCGACGACTTTGAGAAACATCCTGGCTTCGTCGCTCAGCTTCGAGGAACCGCGCTCGAAGGTAATCAGCACCGATTGCAGGGCCGACTTCGGAACCACGCTTTGGCAACGCATTCCGGCTTTTTCGAGCTGGGCGCATTCCTGCTTCAGCGCCTGAATGCCTTTCGGGAACAAGGCCTCCTCGACTTCCTGCGCGGTCGGAATGCGATCATCGATCGAAACGGTTTGCCGCAAGGAATCCGCTGCCACGACCTGACCGCAGGCCAAAGAGCCGCCGACAAGTGCTGTCATCAGAAACAACCTGGTGGTTTTCATGATCCCCTCCTTGTTGAAAACATCCGAATCACACTACAAGTATAGTCCCCACGCGGTCTATTGCCGGCGATCTTCCCGACCCGTGGCCGAGCCGGATGCGCCGCGCTTGCGCCGCGCTGTTTCAAGATGCTCGCAGAGCATCGCGGCGCCTTCCAGGATGCGCGGCGTGTGGCGTTGAATCAGGTCGGGAGGGACGAAATACAGGTTGTTGGCGCGCACCGCTGCTAACCCACTCCAGCGCTTCCAGTCGTCCAGCCATTCGGGCCGCGCTTCGTCCATGCCGCTGGCGACAATCACCTCCGGATTGGTCTCGATCACGGCTTCGACAGTGACCGTCGCTGCCAGCGTCGGCAGTTTGGCGAACACATTGCGTCCACCGCAGAGGCGAATCGCGTCGCTGATGATCTGCTTGCTACTGACGGTCATCAGGGGCTGCTTCCATATCTGGTAGAACACATCGATCGACGGCCTCTGGCTGAATTGGCCCGCCAGTCGCGCGTGGCGCTGGCGAAAAGCAGTGGCCGCCGCAGTTGCAACAGTTTCGGTGCCAGCCAGAATGCCGATTCTCTCCAACTCGCCGGCGATTTCCTCGATGCGGTGGGTCTGCGACAGGTGCACCGTCAGGCCCATGCTACGCAAACGGGAAATCAAGGTCGGCGGGTTGCCGCTTTCCCAACCCAGCACCAGATCCGGCTTGAGGGCGACAATGGATTCCAGATCGAACAGGGAATAGCCACCCACGTGTTTCACCGACCTGGCGGCGGGCGGATAGTTGCCAAACTCGACGTTGCCCACCAATTTGTCACCGGCGCCAGCGGCGAACACCAGCTCGGTAATGTGCGGCGCCAAACTGATGATGCGTTTGGCCGGGGCAGCGAGCGCTATGCGCGAGCCGCTGGCATCAGTGACAACGATCTCGGCCTGAGCCGGCGAAACATACAGCGCGGACAACAGGATCAACAGGATTGGCTGAAGTGTTTGCTCCAGCCTGCGAGACCCGCAAGCATCGCTGGCACCTGACCCGCGCCAACGCCGCGCGAACAGCCCCGAAACGCGCCGTATCGCCATCCGCAGCGGCGAGGAGAGCGTTTTTTGCTCGACCGCCTTGCTGCGCAGGGGCTGCATCAGCGCCGACTTTTGGCGATTGCCGCGCCGGCTCGAGCTAAACCATGCTGCAGTCGAGCGCCAAAGCCAGGCCACGCCAGTGAGCGCGCCAGGCCAGCCCTGGCATGCCTGCTGCGCCGCAGATACCAGCAACGGCCGAAGCAGCAAGGAAGATGACGAGGAAGACGATGGCGGGTGCATGGGATAATTGGACGATGAAAGACTTGGCATTTTAACGATGGCCGACCGCAAACTTGTTGCGGGCCGCGCCCTGATGGTCCAGGGTTGCACCTCGGACGCCGGCAAGACCACCCTGGTCGCGGCGCTGTGCCGCATTCTCAAGCGGCGCGGCATCCATGTCGCACCCTTCAAGCCGCAGAACATGGCGCTCAATTCGGCGGTCACCGCAGATGGCGGCGAGATTGGACGCGCCCAGGCCTTGCAGGCGCTCGCTGCCGGCCTCGACGCGCGCATCGATTTCAATCCGGTGCTGCTCAAACCCACCACCGACCAGCGCGCGCAGGTGATCATCCACGGCAAGGCGGTGGACACCCTGAATGCGCGCGACTATCACGAGTACAAACGCGTCGCCATGCAGGCGGTGATGACGAGCTGGCAGCGGCTCACTGCCGAATTCGATTGCGTGCTGGTGGAAGGTGCCGGCAGTCCGGCGGAAATCAATCTGCGCGACCGCGACATCGCCAACATGGGCTTCGCCGAAGCAGCCGACGTGCCGGTGATTCTGGTCGCCGACATCGATCGCGGCGGTGTGTTCGCGCATCTGGTGGGAACACTCGATCTGCTTTCGGAATCGGAGCAGGCACGCGTCAAGGGCTTCGTCATCAACCGCTTTCGCGGCGACATCGGCCTGCTTGAATCCGGCCTCGACTGGCTTCAAAGCCGCACCGGCAAACCGGTGCTGGGCGTGTTGCCCTACCTGCACGGCCTGATGCTCGACGCCGAGGATGCCGTCGCCACGGAAACGCTGAGCAAACCGACGACCCGCCTCAAGGTGGTCGCCCTTGTCTATCCGCGCTGCTCCAACCACAACGACCTCGATCCGTTGCGCCTGCATCCCGAAGTTGATTTCGACTGGATCGGACCGGGCCAGGCCATTCCGCCCTGCGATCTGATCGTGCTGCCCGGTTCCAAAGCCGTGCAGGCCGATTTGCAGTGGCTGCGGGAACAGGGACACGAAGCAGGCATCCAGCGCCATCTGCGCTATGGCGGAAAACTGATCGGCATTTGCGGCGGCTTCCAGATGCTGGGGCGCGAGCTCCACGACCCCCTCGGGCTGGAAGGCCCGGTCGGCAGCCAGCGCGGACTCGGCCTGCTCGACTGTGAAACCCGCCTCGAACCGGAGAAGCAATTGCGCCAGGTCAGTGGCCATTTGCAGCTCCCCGGCACGCCAGCCTTCAGTGGTTACGAAATCCATATGGGCGCCACGCACGGCCCGGCGCTGCAGCGCGCGGCGCTGGTATTCGCCGACGGCCGCCGTGACGGCGCGCAATCGGACGACGGCCGGATTTACGCCAGTTACTGCCACGGCATCTTCGATCATCCCCAGGCCCTGAGCGGCTTGCTGGCCTGGGCAGGAATGGACTCGCCGCTGACCGCCGACTTTGCGCAGCGCCGCGAGGCGGATATCGAGCGTCTCGCCGACGCCACCGAAGCGGCGCTGGACTGGGGCGTGCTCGACAATCTGATCGGCCGTGTCGCCGACGACACGGGGTCGCGGCCGGGACCGCCGCCATGAACAAGCCACGTCATATTCAAGCCACCGACATCCGCGGCATCAGCCGCCTCGCCATCGATGCCACGATCGGACTGACGCGACTGGTCGAGACCATGCACCACAACATCTCGCGCACCCCCGGGCCGGTCGGCACGTTCACGCAGGAACCGACCCAGGGCATCACCGGACTGGTGTACCGCAGCATCCAGGGCACCACTCGCCTGGTCGGCAGCGGCATCGACGCCCTGCTGGGACAACTCACTCCGTTGCTCGAGCGGGAGCCGAAATCCTCATCAAGGCCGCGTGAGGCGGTGGTTGCTGCGCTCAACGGCGTACTCGGCGATCACCTCGCAGCCAGTGCCAATCCTCTCGCAATCCAGATGCAGTTGCGCCGTGACGGCAAGCCGCTGGTGCTGACCGCGCCGGATCTGGCCGCAAGCTTTCCCGCTGCCGGCGGCAAACTGCTGATTCTGTTGCACGGCCTTTGCATGAACGATTTGCAGTGGCAGCGCAAGGGGCATGACCACGGTGCGGCGCTGGCGGCAGCGGCCGGATACACGCCACTCTATCTGCGCTACAACAGCGGCCTGCACGTGTCGAGCAATGGCCAGGCCTTTGCCGACATGCTCGAAGCGCTGCTTGAGAACTGGCCGGTGCCGATTGAAAAGCTGGTGATCCTGGGTCACAGCATGGGCGGCCTGGTCGCGCGCAGTGCCTGCCACTATGGCCAGGCCGCGGGCCATGCCTGGCTGAAGCATCTGCGGCAGATGGTCTTTCTCGGCACCCCGCACCACGGCGCCCCGCTGGAGCGCGGCGGCAATTGGGTGGATGTCATCCTCGAGGTCAGCCCCTATACGGCCGCGCTGGCCCGTCTGGGAAAAATTCGCAGCGCCGGCATTACCGATCTCCGCCACGGCAGCATCCTTGAAGCCGACTGGAAACAGGGCGACCGCTTTGCCCGCAAGCGGAAGGTCAAGCCCGTGCCGCTGCCGGAGCACGTCGAATGCTACGCGATGGGCGTTACGCTGGCCAAAGCACCGGGCAAGCTGGGCACAAAACTGCTGGGCGACGGACTGGTGCCTCTGAGCAGCGCGCTCGGACAGCACACCGAGAAGCGCCGCCGCCTTGAGTTTGCTGCGTCGCATCAATGGACAGGCTACGGCTTGAACCACCTGGATCTGCTCAATAACGCCGAAGTATTCGAACAAATGCGAAGCTGGCTTGACGAATGACTGAAACCCGGCGCGTCCGCCCCCGCGTCCATGGCTTGTGATTAGAATGGGCAAACTTCAAAAGGAGCAGACAATGGAAAAGATTTGGCTCAAGCACTATCCGGCTGGCGTACCCGCTGAAATCGATGTCAATGAGTTCCGTTCCATCGGCGATCTGTTCGACAAAAGTGTCAAGCAATTCGGACCGCGCGTGGCCTATATCAACATGGGCAAGAGCATCACCTACGCCGAACTGGAACAGCAGTCGGCGAATTTCGGCGCTTATTGCCAGTCGGTGCTGAAGTTGAAAAAAGGCGCCCGCATCGCCCTGATGATGCCCAATTTGCTGCAATACCCGATCTGCCTCTATGGCGCATTGCGTGCGGGCTACACGGTGGTGAATTGCAACCCGCTCTACACCGAGCGCGAGCTTGAACATCAACTCAAGGATTCCGGCGCCGAAGCGATCGTGATTGTCGAGAACTTCGCCAGCGTGCTGGAAAAGGTTATCGCCCGCACCCCGGTAAAGCATGTACTGATGACCCAACTGGGCGACATGCTGGATTTCCCCAAGCGCATGATCGTCAATCTGGTGGTCAAGCGTGTCAAGAAAATGGTCCCGGCGTGGAACCTGCCGCAGGCCATCGAACTGCGTGACGCGCTGATCGAAGGCGGTCGCCATCCACTACAAGCGGTCGAGGTCGGCCACGAGGACATCGCCTTCCTGCAATACACCGGCGGCACCACGGGAGTTTCCAAAGGCGCGATGCTGACCCATCGCAACATCATCGCCAATCTGCAGCAGGCGCATGCCTGGCTCAAGCCCGCCCAGCGCGACCCGGAAATGATCATCACCGCGCTGCCGCTGTATCACATCTTTGCGCTCACGGCGAACTGCCTGACCTTCTTCAAGATCGGCGCAACCAATATCCTGATCACCAATCCGCGCGACATTCCCGGCTTCATCAAGGAGATCGGCAAATACCCGTTCACCACCATTACCGGCGTGAACACCCTGTTCAACGCCATGGTGAACAATCCGGATTTTGCCAAGATCGATCTGAGCCACCTGCACCTGACGCTGGGCGGCGGCATGGCCGTGCAGCGGGCCGTGGCCGAGCGCTGGAAAGAAATCACCGACACCACCCTGCTCGAAGCCTACGGACTGACCGAGACCTCGCCGGCAGCGACCATCAATCCGATCGACCTCGTCGAATACAACGGCAGCATCGGCATGCCGATCTCCTCCACCGAAGTGGTCATTCGCGACGACGACGGCAAGGATCTGCCCCTCGGCGAACCCGGCGAGCTGTGCATCCGCGGGCCGCAGGTGATGAAGGGCTACTGGAATCGCCCCGAGGAAACCGCCAAGGTCATCATGGACGACGGCTTCCTGCGCACCGGCGACGTGGCGATCATGGAGCCCAACGGCTATGTCAAGATCGTCGATCGCAAGAAGGACATGATCCTGGTCTCGGGCTTCAACGTCTATCCGAACGAAATCGAGGACGTGCTTGCCATGCATCCGGGTGTGCTGGAGTCGGCGGCGGTCGGCGTGCCGGATACCAAGACCGGGGAAGCCGTCAAGATCTACGTGGTGAAAAAGGACCCCAATCTGACCGAGGCTTCGCTGCTCGAGCATTGCCGCGCCAATCTGACCGGCTACAAGGTGCCGCGCCAGATTGCCTTCCGTAACGAACTGCCGAAGACCAACGTCGGCAAGATCCTGCGCCGCGAACTGCGCGACGAAAAGGCCTGACCGGCCCGGCAAAGGCACGCAGCCACATGAGCGAAATACGGGTCTGTCGCCTTCACGGCACGACGCTCAAACGCGCCCGCAAGGGCGCCGAGCATATTGCCGAGGAACTGGGCGAGGAATTCGGCCTCGATCATGAGTGGGATGGCAACACCCTGCGTTTTCAGCGCATGGGAGTTGCCGGGCATATTGAAGTGAGCAAAAAGGAAGTCGAGATCTACGTCAAGCTCGGCTTCCTGCTCATGGCCCTGGGTCCGCGTATCGAGCATGAGATCAACCGCTTCTGCGACGAGAACTTCGGGCCGGCAGCTTAGTTTTCTTGCCTATCCTGAACTCGTGATTAATAGGCACGCAACATGTTACGGCGCGGTATCTATTCGGATAGTGGGATTCAGACCATGACCTCAGTCATGCCCGCTTCGTGCCCTTAGCGGTCATACGCCACCTGAGAAAGCGGACGTTCTGGAACGTGGAAGTCACTGGCGCTGGCGGCTTTATCGCGCAGCGCCCGAGGAATCATGGGTTCAGCCTTAGGCGACCCGCAAGACCAGACTCTTGCCGCACGCTTTAACGTACTTTCGAAGGGTGGCGATCGATGGAGAATGCTTACCTGTTGCGAGGGCGCGCTCCAAACGAGCTACCGCCGGCGCCTGAGTACCCATAAGTTCAGCAACCTGCGCTTGAGTTAAACAAGCCTCTTGGCGCGCCTTGAGCAAGGCATCCAGCAAAACACCTTCGTCTCGTTCAATACGTTCAACCTCAGCGCGTACGCCAGGTCGGCGCATGAGTTTCTTAACCAACTGATCATGTGTTTGCACGTTTGACCTCCTTCATTCGGGTTTCGGCAACTTCGCGCACACGCGAAGGAGTGCGCTCGGACTTTTTGATGAAGCTGTGAAGCATGACGATGCGCTTTCCTACAAGCGTGCAGAAAAACACACGGGCTATGCCTTCAGCGCCTTTGAGCCGTAGCTCAAACAACCCCTCGCCAAAAGCTTTGGTATGGGGCTCCCCGATATTTGGGCCAAGGGCAATCATCCTGCGTGTAAGCACGACATACCTTGCTGCGAGAGTGTCAGGCAGTTCCAAGATCTGTTCCTGCACGGCGTCGCTGTAGTAATTGATCGTGTAGTCCACGGCCGAAGAATAACAAATATGTTATTGATGCGCAAGTCAGGACGACCAGAATTGTTAGGCTGCCAAGACTCCATTTCGAAAGATGGAACGTTTGAAATCACATGCGCTGCGCGGCTTCATCGCGCAGCGTCCGGTGGATTGATGGGTTGGGGCATAGCGAGCGCACCATCACTCTCTACTCAGAGCCGCCCGATTTTTATCGAAGTACGGCAACATAGCGCCGAACACACCAGAAAACCAAGCCCGCATTGGCTTCGTGAGATAGGCTGGATCGTTTTCGCAACTTCGATATATCATTTTCTCCTTATGCGGAAAATCAGACATGGCATACGCTTCAATTTCAGCCCATGTCTTTGCTTCCACACCAAGAGAGGCTGCCGTAGCTTGCAATTCCATAGCTGCAACGGCTAATTCATCTCTAATGGCACTCGCTTGGTTTCGGTTGGCAAACTGCCCCATCGCGATTTCGTTGACTGGGTTGGAAATCGCTAGGTAAACGCGTTCCTGCCGTTGTTCCGCACCCGTTGCATCTTGTTTGTTCCGCATAACCGCCACAGCCGGCGATCTGGCAGTTAGCCCAGATGCCCTCTGCATCGCCTCGAAATCCCACGCTTCGACTGCTCGGCCAAATTGTGGAAAGAAGCGAACGGCACCGGCCTCAAAATGACGCTGAAGTTTCTCCAATTCATTAGGTTCAAACTTAGATCGATATGCCTTGACCAAGCAATCTCCCCAAAGGTGAAACTGCCTTTGCGCTTCATCTTGCGTGGGGGCGATCGCGTTCGCTTTGATCGCGTGGGCTACAAAATCGCTTACGACTGCGGCGTTTCGATCCTTTGAAAAGACTCTGCCTACGCTAAGTTGCATTCCATTTACCGGTATCTGATAGACGCGGTAGTAGAGAGCGTCGAGCATTTGCTCAGGATTGCCGTATAGCCAGCGCTGGTCAATATAGATGCGAAGGTTTGACTCTGCGGCACCCGCAGGACCAACTTCCTCAGCAATGGAATGCCCCGTTAGAGCGAACAGCGAAAGTGCTACCGCTGAAAATAGACGTTGAACCATGCGGATGTATTGAAACATTTTTGAGCCCCAACGTGAAAGTCAGCGGCGCCGGCACGGCGTCCGCTGGACTGCCGGGTTGGGCACTTCGTTAGCCGTGACTGGCTTCGGCATGCAACTTCAGCCCAAGTGCCCCAATGACTTTAAGGATTGTGTCGAAGCCAGGGC
>JAIPCT010000058.1 GCA_021738065.1 Burkholderiaceae bacterium | reverse complement strand
CGATGGCTTCCAGTACCAATCGGGCCGCGATCTGACCGGTTATGAGGACGGCACGGAGAATCCGCAGGGCGAGGCGGGGCTCGTCGCGGCCGTTGTGCAAGGGCAAGGCAGCGGCCTCGACGGCGGAAGTTTTGTCGCGGTCCAGCAATGGCTGCACGATTTCGACAGTTTCGAGGCCATGACCACTACGGAACAAGACAACAGTATCGGCCGCCGCAGGAGCGACAACGAGGAAATCGACGAGGCGCCGCTCTCGGCCCATGTCAAGCGCACGGCGCAGGAAAGCTTCGAGCCGGAAGCCTTCGTGCTGCGGCGCTCGATGCCCTGGGCCGAGGGCGCTGCCGCGGGGCTGGTGTTCGTTGCCTTCGGCAAATCCTTCGTCGCCTTTGAAGCTCTGTTGCAGCGAATGGTCGGCGCCGAGGATGGCGTGACGGACGCCTTGTTCCGCTACACCCGCCCCGTTTCCGGGGCCTACTTCTGGTGCCCGCCGATGAAGGCTGGACGGCTCGATCTGAGCGTACTCGGAATACCGTAGAAAAAACGTTCGCCACCCTCATCCCTGCCTGGATCAATCGATGAAAACGGAAACCCTGCAAGCCGCCCTGGCCGACTATTTTGCGCCGTGGGTGCAAGCCCTCGATCTGCGGGTCGAGTCCTTCAGCAATGATTCCGTCGTGTTGCGTCTGGCGCAAAGCGAGCAGCTGTCGCGAGTCGGCGGCATGCTGTGCGGCCAGGCCATGATGGCGGCGGCGGATACGACCATGGTGCTGGCCCTGATCAATCATTTCGGTGAATTCCGACCCTGCACCACGGTGCAGTTGTCGACCAGTTTTCTCAAGCCTCTCTCGGCCCAGGACGCGCTGATCGAGGCGCGGATCGTCCGCGCCGGCAAGGCGCTGGCCTTCGGCGAGATCGACATTCGCGGTGCCGAGGACGGAAAAAGCGTGTGTCGTACCAACACCACGTACGCGCTGTTGTAAACCTGTCAAAGGCCGCGAGCGGGTAAAATCGCGCGCTTTCGCGGCGCCCGGCAGTCCAGGCCGAGCTTGACCGCCGTCTCGCCAACGCCGACTTTTGGAGTAATTCAGTGCAACTCGTCTGTCTCGATCTCGAAGGCGTGCTCGTTCCGGAAATCTGGATCGAGTTTTCCAAGCGCACCGGCATTCCGGAACTCTCGCGCACGACACGCGACGAGCCTGACTACGACACACTGATGAAGTACCGGCTGGACTTGCTGAAAACCCATAAACTCGGCCTGCCGGACATCCAGAAGGTGATTTCGGAAATGGGGCCGATGGCGGGTGCCCGGGATTTTCTTGATGGCCTGCGCCGCGACTTTCAGGTCATTATCCTGTCCGACACGTTTTACGAGTTCGCCATGCCGCTGATGGCGCAGCTCAACATGCCGGTGCTGTTCTGCCACAAACTCGAGACGGATGCCGCCGGTTTTGTGGTGAACTATCATCTGCGCATGCCCAACCAGAAAATGGAGTCGGTCAAGCGCTTCAAGGAACTCAACTTCAAGGTGATTGCCGGAGGCGATTCCTACAACGACACGGCGATGCTGGCCGAAGCCGACGCCGGCATCCTGTTCCATCCGCCGCAGAATGTGATCGACGAGTTTCCGCAGTTTCCGGTGACCATGAATTACGCAGAGTTTCGCACCGAGATCGACAAGGCAAGCAAACGCATTTAGCCCGCGAGAACTCCAGGGGCGTCGTGAAGGCCCGCTGATGTACGGCCCAGGTCATTTCTGTGTCCTTCGTGGCTTGAAAGGTTATCGATGCACCGCGACCGCTTTTATACGCTGACAGCTTCCTGCCCGGACCGGGTCGGCATCATCGCGCACGTCACCGGATTCATCGCCGAGCACAAGGGCTGGATACTCGAATCGAGCTTCCATGCCGACGAAGCATCGGATACGCGAGCTACCCGATACTTCATGCGCATCGAAGTCAGGGCCGATTCGCTACCTTTCGAACTCGACGAATTCCGCAGCCGCTTTCAGCCCCTGGCCGATGAGTTGCGGCTGGACTGGCGAATCAATGATTCAGCGGTCAAAAAGCGAGTCGTGGTGCTGGTCTCGAAACAGGAGCATTGCCTCTACGATTTGCTGGCGCGCTGGCAGTCGAAAGAGCTCGACATCGAGATCGCCTGCGTGATCTCGAACCACGATGATTTTCGCGGCTTCGTCGAGTGGCACGGCATTCCCTTTCATCACGTGCCGGTAGCCGCCGAACACAAGTCGGCCGCCCATGCCGAAGTCCGGCGCCTGTTCGAGCAGGTTCGCGGCGACACCATGGTGCTGGCGCGCTATATGCAAATCCTGTCACCCGAACTGTGCGCCGCGTATCCGGGACGGATACTCAACATTCATCACAGCTTCCTGCCGTCATTTGTCGGCGCCAAGCCCTACCATCAGGCCTATACGCGTGGCGTCAAGCTGATTGGCGCTACCTGCCACTATGTCACTTCGGAACTCGATCAGGGTCCGATCATCGAGCAGGACGTGATTCGCATCGACCATTCGGATTCGGTCGAGGACATGGTGCGCTACGGCAAGGACATCGAAAAAACCGTGCTGGCGCGCGGACTGCGCTACCACCTTGAGGATAGAGTGCTTGTCCACGGCAATAAAACCGTAGTTTTCCGTTAAGGAGCTGGACATGAAAGCAATTTTTATCGCCGCAACAGTACTGCTCGCTGGCCAGGCGCTGGCCCAGGACGCCCGGCAGCTGGCGCCCCTGCCGCCCGCCGCGCAGGAATCGCTGCGCGACGAAATGCGCGGCAACCTGCTTGCCATCAGCGAAATACTCACGCTGATGGCGGAAGGCAAAGTCAAGGAGGCGGGCGAAGCCGCGGAAAAGTCGCTCGGGCGCGGCGCCATGGGTAAGCACATGGACAAGCCTTTCGATGCGCGCCCCGGCCCAAACATGCCGCGCGAAATGCATCGGCTCGGCATGGACGGTCACGGTGACGCCAGCGAGTTCGCCAAGGCTGCGGCCAGTGGCGATCGCGACAAGGCGCTGGCCTTGCTGCCCAAGCTGACAAGCGCCTGTGTCGCCTGCCACTACTCCTACCGGATACGCTAGCAGCCTGTCGGACTTGATTCGTGGGTGCGACGGGGTCGATTCGGGCGCATCGCGGCGTTGCGCCTCCTCGCTTGGGGAGCGGCCAAAGCTTCGTCGGCGCGCCTTGCGCTGCATCCCGAATCGACCCCGTCCCGAAGGTTTGCCACCAAACCGGGCGTCTGCGGCGTTGCACCGCTTCGCAATGGAACAACCATTGCCTGCGCGGCGCGCCTTGTATCCATCCCGGTTTGGTGGCAACGCATCCCGCGAATCAAGCCCGACAGGCTGCTAGAGAAAACGATCCAGCAAGCGGCGGCTGTGCTTGTCGAGGGCCGGCAGATCGGCGATCAGGTATTGAATGCCGTGACTGTCCGAGATTAGCAGGGCGTTCTGGCCGAGGTGGCGAATATCCTCCTCGCCGCGCAGCACAAACGAAGTTTCGCCGCGGTCGGTGTCCACCAGCCAGGTGCTGGGTGTGGCGAAGGTGGAAACGCGTTTCAGACGCGCGATGACCGGAACGAATTCGCGCAGCGCCAGGTCTTCTTCGATCGCGTCCCGCGTCCGTTTGTCGAGGTCATCCAGGCGTTCAATCCATGCCAGTTCCTCTCCGTCCTGGCCGACCAGGGACACACCTTCACCGGGCGCGGCGATCGGAAAGGCGCGGATGGGCACGACATTCTCATGGCGTTCACCGCCGGCCCTGGTGAGGACCAGATGGCCAAAGGCGTTTCTGCTGATTTGATAGTCAGGCGGGTTCATGCTTGGCTCGATCCATGTTGCCTTCTGGCCGCGAGACCGGGCCGCCATCGACATTGCGGGCCTGGGCTTCGTAGAGGCGATGGTAGGCACCTTTTTGCGCCATCAGAGCGTCGTGCGAGCCGACCTCCACGATCTCGCCTCTGTCCATGACCACCAGGCGATCGGCTTTGTGCAGGGTCGACAGGCGGTGGGCGATGGCGATCGTGGTTCTGCCCGCAACCAGATTGTCCAGGGCTCTTTGAATTTCCTTCTCGGTTTCGCTGTCCACCGAGGAGGTCGCTTCGTCCAGAATCAGCAGGCGTGGATTGATCAGCAATGCGCGGGCGATGGAGATGCGTTGCCGTTCTCCGCCGGAAAGGCCTTGCCCGCGCTCGCCGACCAGCGAGTCGTAACCCAAAGGCAGGCGCAGGATGAACTCGTGGGCGTGCGCCGCGCGCGCCGCCGCGATGATCTCCTGGCGCGTGGCATCAGGCTTGCCGTAGGCGATGTTTTCCGCAATCGAGCCGAAAAACAGAAACGGATCCTGTAGTACGAGGCCGATGTGGCGCCGATAGTCGGCGACGCGCAAGGATCGCACGTCGATGCCATCGACCCGGATGGAACCGTCGGTGACGTCATAGAAGCGGCAGATCAGATTGACCAGCGTGCTTTTGCCCGATCCGCTGTGACCCACCAGTCCGATCATTTCCCCCGGCTGGATGGTCAGGGACAGGTTGCGAATCACCGATCGATTGCCGTAGCGGAAGCCCACTTCGCGCAATTCGATCTGACCTTTGACGCTCTCAAAGGGGACCGGATTGGTCGGTTCGGGAACGTTGGAGACATGGTCGAGAATGTCAAAAATCCGCTTGGCTCCGGCGGCGGCCTTCTGGGTGACCGAGACGATGCGGCTCATCGAGTCGAGACGCGAATAGAAGCGGCCGATGTAAGCGAGGAAGGCGGTCAACATGCCCACCGTAATATCGTGCCGGGCCACTTGCCAGATGCCGAAGGCCCAGACCACCAGCAGGCCGATTTCCGTCATCAGCGATACACTGGGTGAGAACAGCGACCAGGTCTTGTTGAGGCGGTCGTTCACGATCAGGTTGTGCCGGTTCGCTTCGCGAAACCGCTGCGACTCGCGCTTTTCCTGGGCAAAGGCCTTGACCACGCGAATGCCGGGAATGGTATCGGCCAGCACGTTGGTGACCTCACCCCAGACGCGGTCGATTTTTTCAAATCCTGTACGCAGTTTGTCGCGGACCAGGTGGATCAGCCAGGCGATGAATGGCAGCGGCGCCAGGGTGACCAGCGCCAGCCAGGGATTGATTGAAAACAGAATGATCGCCGTCATCACGATCATCAGCACGTCGGTGGCGAAATCGAGCAAATGGAGCGATAGAAACACGCAAATGCGGTCGGTTTCCGAGCCGATGCGCGCCATCAGGTCTCCCGTGCGCTTGCCGCCGAAATATTCCAGCGACAGTTGCAGCAGGTGCTCGTAGGTGGTGGTGCGCAAGTCGGCGCCGATGCGTTCCGAAACAATAGCCAGAATGTAGGTTTTGGCCCAGCCCAGACTCCAGGAAATCACGGCGGCGCCTAGCAGGCCGCCAAGATACGGAGCAACCGTCCACGGGTCGATGTCGGCACCGCTCTGGAAAGGAATCAGCACCTCGTCCATCAGCGGCATGGTCAGGTAGGGCGGTATCAGTGTTGCCGCCGTCGAACCCAGCATCAGCAGAAAGCCGGCGAGCAGCTGGCCGCGGTAGGGCTTGGCGAAGCGCCAGAGGCGAAACAGGGTCCAGGTCGAGGGCGGCGTGTGCAATTCATGGGTGCAAATCGCGCATTCGTCGGCGCCGGGCTCAAGCGGAGTCTTGCACTTGGGGCAGATTTCTTCACTGCTGCGGGTAACCGGGTGGCCGGCACGCAGACTCCGGACCTGCAGATCAAATTCGGTGATCAAGCGCAGGATGGCCAGATTCTGGCTCAGCGTATAGCGCCACACCTTCAGCCGTTTGACGCTGTCGCTCAGTTCGAGTGTTCCCACGCCGGCATGATCAAAATGCTTGAGGCTCAGATCACCGGTCAGTTCCCAGGTCTGCCAGTCCGGTTCATTGGGCGCGCGCGCGACCAGGCGCCCATCGCCAAGAACAATTATCCCCAGGCCGAAGTTCAATCGATCATCCAGGTCAACTTCGGCCCATGTCTGGACCTTAGCTTTTACGCCAAGCATGTGTTGTGCTTCGCTTTGCCAGTGCTCCGGCAGCGGTGTCGCAAAGGGTAAGGGTGGAATTTGCAAGGTGGGCATCAATTTGCTACGGTTGGCAAGAAAAACGCGGCAGGGCAAAGCACTTCTGAATCTAACTTTGCTCTCGACTGGGGCATGCAGAAATCAGCAATCTCCAAAAAATACGGTGGCGGTTGAGCGATCACACGACAGGCGATCGGAACAAAATGCCAGGTTCCTTGCAATGTGGCCGGTCTTTATGACCCGAAAAGCGAGAAAATACGTCAACTAGCGCGCCAGGCAGCAAATCCGGGGTTCCACTGAATCCCAAGTTTATCCATCGCATTTTATCGCGGCCCGACTTTCATGAATCAGAACGAAACAATCGAGTTTCTACGCGTAAATTTCCTTCGCGGTCCGAATATCTGGACCTATCGCCCGGTCATCGAGGCGTGGGTCGATATCGGCGCCCTGGAAGATCGTCCTTCCAACACCATTCCGGGTCTCTACGAGCGCCTGCTGGAATGGCTTCCCGGTTTGATGGTGCATCGCTGCGGAGTGGGCGAGCCTGGCGGCTTCATGTCGCGGGTCCGCGACGGAACCTGGCCGGCCCATATCCTGGAACACATCACCATTGAGTTGCAAAACCTTGCCGGGATGCAGACAGGTTTTGGCAAGGCGCGGCAGACATCCGTCCGCGGCATTTACAAGGTGGCGGTCCGGGCGCGGGACGAGCGGGTCAGCCGCGCAGCCCTTGAAGCCGGACGTGATCTGCTGATGGCGGCGATCGAGAACCGGCCCCACGATGTCCACGCTACCGTCAAGCAACTGCAGGAGCTGGTGGACCGCTACTGCCTTGGACCCAGCACCGCCTGCATTGTCGGTGCCGCCGCCGAGCGCGGCATTCCGGCAATCCGGCTCAACGACGGCAACCTGGCGCAACTGGGCCATGGATCGAGGCAGCGTCGCATCTGGACCGCTGAAACAGACCAGACCAGCGCCATCGCAGAAGGCATTGCCAGCGACAAGGATCTGACCAAGACGCTCCTCGGCGCCTGCGGCGTACCGATTCCTGAAGGCCGGGTGGTCGACAGTCCGGCCGAAGCCTGGCAGGCCGCTGAGGACATCGGCCTGCCGGTGGTGGTGAAACCGGTCGATGGCAACCACGGACGAGGGGTGTCGATCGAACTCATGACTCAAGCCGAAGTCGAGGCCGCGTATCCGTTCGCCCTGCGCCACGGCAGCGAGGTGATGGTCGAGAGTTATATACCCGGCAACGAACATCGCTTGCTGGTCGTCGGTGGCAAGCTGGTGGCCGCCGCGCGCGGTGAGAGCGCTTGGGTCACCGGCGACGGTGTTTCGACCGTCTTTGATCTTGTCGAGGCGCAGATCAACTCTGATCCTCGTCGTGGCGTGACGGAAGACGCGCCGCTGAGTGAAATCGGGATTGTCGAGAATCCGTCGATTCGCCAGGACCTGGAGCGCCAGGGCCTAGGTCCACAAGCCGTTCCGGAAGCAGGGCGGCGTGTTCTGATTCAGCGCAACGGCAATGTCGCCTATGAGTGTACCGACAAGGTGCATCCAGACGTCGCCGCAATCGTCAGCCTGGCCGCGCGGGTTGTCGGCCTGGATGTGGCGGGCATCGACGTGGTGGCCGAGGATATTTCACGGCCGCTGGCGGAGCAGCGCGGCGCCGTCGTCGAGGTCAATGCCGGACCGGGCTTGCTGATGCACCTGAAACCGCTGGCGGGCACACCGCGCCCGGTGGGCGCGGCAATCGTCGAACACCTGTTTCCGGGCGGTGAAAATGGCCGGATTCCGATCGTGGGTGTTTGCGGCGAGCATGGCACCACGCAAACCGCGGAACTGATTGCGTTGTTGATGCGGATTTCTGGATGGCATGTCGGACTGGCATCCAGGGAGGGATTGTTTATTGATCGCCGTCGCCTTGATGGTCTCGATCCGATCCGCTTTGATCAATCCCAGCGCTTGTTGATGAACCGGGCGATCGACGCAGCCGTATTCGAATCCGCGGCGAGGAACATCCTGTGCGATGGCCTGCCTTACGACAAATGCCAGATTGGTGTCGTGACGGGTGTCGGAGGTGCGCACGATCTGGCGGAGTTCCATATCGAGGATGATGATCAGGTGTTCAACGTGCTGCGGACCCAGGTCGACGTCATTCTTCCCGACGGTGTTGCGGTACTCAATGCCGGCGATGCGCGCGTCGTCGAGATGGCGTCTCTATGCGATGGACACGTAATTTTCTACGCCGATTCGGGTGACTTGCCCGTGATCGCGGAACATCGAAAGGGCGGCGGCCGGGTAGTGTTCCGCCGTGGCGATCAGATTGTTCTGGCCAATGCCGGGCAAGAAATCGAGCTACCGGTAGTGAATGCCGCGTTCACTTTCGGCGTGATCGATCCGGGCTGCTTGCTGCCTGCCGTCGCGGTTGCGTGGGCCCTGGATATTTCAGTCGAGCTCATGAGCGCGGGACTGGAGACCTTTGCCATCGAACAAACCGCGCGCGAAGCAGAGGCGCGGGCGCTCGTGGTACAGGCCGACTGAAGTTTGAGCCCTACGGCCCAACCAACCAACACCGATTCCTAAGGAACGTCTTTTCATGGAAGTCAGCCGGATTCGAGCATTGCGCGGCCCCAATATCTGGAGCCGTCACACGTCCCTTGAGGCCGTCATTGGATGTGCCGCCGCAGAGACATCGATCGACCAGATGCCCGGCTTCGAGGAGCGCTTGCGGGCGCGCTTTCCGGAAATCGGCAGCTTCCATCCGAAGGGGCGGACGACGCCGATTTCAATGGCCAATGTGCTTGAGGCAGCGACGCTTTGCCTTCAGGCCGAGGCAGGGTGTGCGGTGAGTTTCAGTCGCACCCAAGCCACTTTCGAGCAGGGCGTGTTTCAGGTCGCCGTCGAGTACACCGAAGAGGAGGTCGGGCGGCTCGCCCTTGAACTGGCGCGCGATCTGATCCAGTCCGCGACCGAAGACAAGGCCTTTGATCTGCAAGAGGCGCTGCTGCGCCTGCGTAACCTCGATGAGGACAGGCGTCTGGGGCCATCGACCGGCGCCATCGTTGATGCGGCCGTGGCCCGCGGCGTTCCTTACCGGCGCCTCACTTCGGGCAGCCTGGTGCAGTTTGGCTGGGGGTCGAAACAGCGCCGAATCCAGGCCGCCGAGATCGATTCAACCAGTGCGATTGCCGAATCAATTGCGCAGGACAAGGAGCTCACCAAGCACATGTTGCGTGCTGCCGGCGTGCCGGTACCCTTCGGCCGACCGGTCGCGGATGCCGAGGATGCCTGGGCTGCCGCGCTGGAGATCGGCTTGCCTGTGGTGGTCAAGCCACAGGACGGCAATCAGGGCAAGGGTGTTACCGTCAATATTGTCAGTCGCGAACATCTCGAGATCGCCTATCGCGCCGCCCACGAGTGTCGCGACGATGTGATGGTCGAGCGTTACATGCCGGGACACGATTTTCGCCTGCTGGTGGTGGGCGACAAACTGGTCGCCGCGGCACGGCGTGATCCGCCGCTGGTGATCGGCGATGGCGTGCACACGGTCATCGAGCTGATCGACATGGTCAATGCCGATCCGCGGCGCAGCGATGGACACGCGACCTCGCTGACCAAGATGAAAGTGGACGATATCGTGATTGCGCGACTTGGCGTCCAGGGCTATGCGCAGGATTCGATACCGCCCAAGGGCGCGCGCGTGGTGCTGCGCAACAATGCGAATTTGTCGACCGGCGGCACGGCCACCGACGTCACGGAAGATGTGCACCCGGAAGTGGCTGCCCGTGCAATCGACGCCGCGCAAATGATCGGCCTGGACATCTGCGGCGTCGACCTGGTGTGCGACAGCGTATCGCAGGCGCTCGAAAGCCAGGGCGGCGGCGTTGTCGAAGTCAACGCCGCCCCCGGCTTGCGCATGCATATTGCACCGTCGTATGGCAAGGGCCGTGCGGTCGGCGAGGCGGTTGTCGCAAGCCTGTATCCGGAGGGTGACAACGGCCGGATACCGGTCGTCGCCGTGACCGGAACCAACGGCAAGACCACCACGGTGCGGTTGATTGCGCACCTGTTGGGCGAGACCGGCCTTCGCGTCGGCATGACCACGACTGACGGCGTATATGTGCAGGGCCGGCGTATCGACACGGGCGATTGTGCCGGACCGAAGAGCGCGCGCAATGTGCTGATGAATCCGGATGTCGATGCGGCGGTTTTTGAAACGGCGCGCGGCGGAATGCTGCGCGAGGGACTGGCCTTCGACTATTGCAAGGTTGCCGTGGTGACCAATATCGGCCTCGGCGATCATCTCGGGCTGAACTACATCACCACCGTCGAGGATCTGGCGGTGCTCAAACGCGTGATCGTCCAGAACGTCGCGCCCGACGGATTGGCCGTGCTGAATGCGGCCGATCCCATCGTCGCCGGAATGGCGCATGACTGTCCCGCCGGCGTGATCTACTTCGCCGAGGACGGACGACTGCCTGTCATGGCGGCGCACGGGGCACAGGGACAGCGGGTGATTTTTGTCGAAGAGGGCGCCATCATTGCCTTGCACGGACATTCCCGGCAGGTATTTCCCTTGTCGGAGATACCGATCACCCGGAATGGCAGCATCGGGTTTCAAGTGCAGAACGCCATGGCAGCGATCGGCGCCGCGTGGGCGACCGGCATACCGTGGCAGAGCATACGTACAGGCCTGGCGAGTTTCGTGACCGACATTGACAGTGCGCCGGGACGTTTCAATGTTTTTGACTATCGCGGCGCGACGGTGATTGCCGACTATGGCCACAACCCGGACGCCGTGGCGGCACTGGTGCGCGCCGTGGAATCGATGCCGGCGAAGCGGCGTTCGGTGGTCATCAGCGGCGCCGGTGACCGGCGCGATGCCGATATTCGGCAGCAGACCGAAATTCTCGGCGCGGCGTTCGACGATGTCGTGATGTTTCAGGATGCCTGCCAGCGCGGACGGGTCGACGGAGAGGTGCTGGCCCTGTTGCGCGAGGGCCTGGTCGGGGCGCAACGAACGACCGTGATCGACGAGGTGCGCGGCGAGTTTGTCGCCATCGATCTGGCCCTGGAAAAACTCAATGCGGGTGATTTGTGCCTGATCCTCATTGATCAGGTGGAAGAGGCGCTGGCCCACATCGCGGCGCGGGTGGCGAAGGCGGAGGTCAGTGCTTAGCGTGAAGGTTGCCGTTTGAGGACGGGTGGGCCCGCAAACGCAGTGCGCAGATGCCTCCTCCTCCGTGGGGAGCAAAGTCCTTGCCGACTTCGCCTGTTTTAACCACCCGCAGCGCCGCAGTCAGCGGCACAAAGCCGGGGCCGAGCCCGGCCACCCGAACAAATCGATCAGGCCATCAAGCGGTCGCGCCGGCAGGTCGGCGCAACACCAGCCAGAATCCGACCAGCACCATCGGCAGGCTCAGCCATTGCCCCATGCTGACCACGTAGGACAGGCCGAAGATGCCGTGATCGGGTTCGCGGAAAAATTCCGCGACAAAGCGCAGCACGCCGTAGCCGATCAGGAACATTCCGGATACGGCGCCGACCGCGCGCTGGCGCACCGAGAACAGCCACAGGATGACGAACAGCAGCAGGCCTTCGCCCACCGCCTGATACAGCGGCGAGGGGTGGCGCGGCAACTGATCGACGTGGGGAAACACCATCGCCCAAGGCAGCGTGGGGTCGGCGACGCGACCCCACAGTTCGCCGTTGATGAAATTGCCGATGCGCCCGGCCATCAGGCCCAGAGGCACCAGCGGCGCGATGAAGTCGGTCACCTGGAAAAACGTCTTGCCGCTCTTGCGGCCCCACAGCGCCATCGCCACCAGCACGCCGAGAAAGCCGCCGTGAAAGGCCATGCCGCCTTTCCAGACGGCAAATATTTCCAGCGGATGGGCAAGGTAGTAAGCCGGTTCGTAAAACAGCACCTGCCCCAGTCGGCCGCCGAGCACCACGCCGAGCACGCCGTAGAACAGCAAGTCGTCGATGTCCTGCGCGCTCATGGCGTGCCAGGATTGGGACGCAGCGCGACGCCGGCCCAGCCAGATAAAGGCCGCGAAGCCGGCAAGGTACATCAGCCCGTACCAGCGCACCGCCACCGGGCCGAGGGAAACAGCAATCGGATCGAACTGCGGATGAATCAGCATGGGTTCTCACTGAAGCGCGGCGCACCGCGATGAATGGCATAAGCATAACGCCTGGAAACTCGGCGCTGGCGATACGGCGAGGATGCCGCAAAACTCGGCGCTGGTGATACGGCGCTTCGGTACTACGGCGCCAAGCTTACACGCTGAAGCCGCCCAGTTTGGTATCGAGATACTCCATCAGCCCGACGCGTGCGCCTTCCCGCCCCAGACCGCTTTCCTTCATGCCGCCGAAAGGTGCGGCAGCGGCAGTGGGGTTGATGTCGTTCACGCCGACGATGCCGAAGCGCAGACCCTCGAACAGGCGCATGGCACGACCGATGTCGCGGGTATAGACATAGGCGGCGAGCCCGTAGTCGGTGTCGTTGGCCAGCGCCAGAATGTCGTCGCCTTCGTCATAGAGGCACACCGCCGCCACCGGGCCAAAGGTCTCCTCGCGGTAGATCAGCATCTGCGGCGTGACGCCGGTCAGCAGGGTCGGTGCGTAGAAGCAGCCCCGGTCCAGCCCGTTGTCGGCCAGGCGCTCGCCGCCGCAGATGAGCTGCGCGCCCTTGGCGATCGCATCCTGCACCTGACGGTCAACTTTCTCCAGCGCGGCGGCATTGTTCAGTGGGCCGATGCCGACACCCGGCTCCATGCCGTTGCCGACTTTCATCGCGCCGATGCGCTTGGCCAGCGTATCGATGAAAGCGGCGGCGATGGTTTTGTGCACATAGATGCGGTTGGGCGAAATGCAGGCTTGCCCGGTGTTGAGAAACTTCACCCCCGCCGCACCTTTGGCGGCATGAACCGGGTCGGCATCGGCGCAGACGATGAAGGGGGCGTGGCCGCCGAGCTCCATGGAGACGCGCTTCATCGTCGCCGCGGCTTCGCGTGCCAGCAATTTGCCGACAGCCGTGGAGCCGGTGAAGGTGAGTTTGCGCACGGCGGGATGGGTGGCGAACACCGCGCCTATCGGTTTCGGATCGCGCGCGGTGACGAGGTTCAGCACGCCCGGCGGCACCCCGGCCTCGTGCAGGATTTCGAACACGGCGCGGGCGCACAGCGGTGTGGTCTCGGCGGGCTTCAACACCACCGTGCAACCGGCCGCCAATGCCGGCGCCACCTTGCGCGTGATCATCGATATCGGATAGTTCCATGGCGTGATCGCGGCGACCACGCCGACGGGCTGATGGGCGACAAAGAAGCGCTGGTCGGCGCGTGCCGAGGGAATGCTTTCGCCATACACGCGCTTGGCTTCTTCGGCGAACCAGAGCAGGAAGTCGGCGGCGTACTGAACTTCGTTCTGCGCCGCCTTGAGCGGCTTGCCCTGCTCGCGGGTCATCAGCTCGGCCAACGGCGCCTTGCGTTCCAGCATCAGGGTCCAGGCTTTGTAGAGAATCGCCGAGCGTTCGTGCGCGGTACGCGCGGCCCAGGCCGGGAAGGCGCGGGCCGCTGCGGCGATGGCGCGCTCAGCATCCTCGCGGTTGCCGTCGGGCAGGGTGTCGATGACTTCACCCGTGGCAGGGTTGCGGGATTCGAATATGGCGCCGCTGGCGGCGGGCAGCCAGTTACCGTCGATGTACATGGGGTTTCACGCTGTTGAACCGGAAAGGTTCCAAATTGTCTCAGATTCGCCCATCCGAATGGACGGCTGAAAGTCGGCGCCGGCACTACGGCGCTAGAATCGGACTTTCGACACTCACCGCAGGAGTATCACCATGCCCGCCTACCGCTCACGCACCTCCACCCACGGTCGCAACATGGCGGGCGCTCGCGCGCTGTGGCGTGCCACCGGGATGAAGGATGGCGACTTCGGCAAGCCGATCGTCGCGGTGGTGAATTCCTTCACCCAGTTCGTGCCGGGCCACGTGCATCTCAAGGACCTCGGCCAGCTGGTGGCGCGCGAGATCGAGGCGGCGGGCGGCGTGGCCAAGGAGTTCAACACCATCGCGGTCGACGACGGCATTGCCATGGGCCACGGCGGCATGCTCTACAGCCTGCCTTCGCGCGAACTGATCGCGGATTCGGTCGAATATATGGTCAACGCCCATTGCGCCGATGCCATGGTCTGCATCTCCAACTGCGACAAGATCACGCCGGGCATGCTGATGGCGGCCTTGCGCCTCAACATTCCGGTGGTATTTGTTTCCGGCGGGCCGATGGAAGCCGGCAAGGTCAAGTGGCGCGGCGAGTACCGCATGGTCGATCTGATCGACGCCATGATCGAGGCCGGCGACAGCAAGACCACAGACGCCGAAGTGGCTGACATGGAGCGCTCGGCCTGCCCGACTTGCGGCTCCTGTTCCGGCATGTTCACGGCCAACTCGATGAACTGCCTGACCGAAGCCCTGGGCCTGAGTTTGCCCGGCAACGGCTCGATGCTGGCGACGCATGCCGACCGCGAAAAGCTGTTCCTCAAGGCCGGCCGCCTGATTGTCGAACTCTGCCAGCGCTGGTACGTGGGCGCCGATGCTTCGGTGTTGCCGCGCTCGATCGCCAGCTTCGCGGCCTTCGAGAACGCCATTGCGCTGGATATCGCCATGGGCGGTTCGACCAACACGGTGCTGCATCTCTTGGCCGCCGCGCAGGAAGGCAAGGTGGATTTCAATCTCGCCGACATCGACCGCATGTCGCGCAAAGTGCCCTGTCTCGCCAAAGTCGCGCCGGCCACCCAGCAGTACCACATGGAAGACGTGCATCGGGCCGGCGGCATCATGGCCATCCTCGGCGAGCTGGATCGCGCCGGCCTGATCAACCGCGACTGCCCGACGGTGCTGTATCCGACGATGGGCGAAGCGCTCGATTGCTGCGACGTCAAGCGCAACAACTCGCCGGCGGTGCATGAGTTTTATCGTGCAGCACCGGGCGGCGTGCCGACGCAGGTGGCGTTTTCGCAGAACCGGCGCTATCCGAAGCTTGATCTGGACCGTGCCAATGGCTGCATTCACGACCAGGCGCATGCCTATTCCACCGACGGCGGCCTGGCCGTGCTCTACGGCAACATCGCGGAGAAAGGCTGCGTCGTCAAGACGGCCGGCGTCGATGAGTCGATTCTAAAATTCACCGGCCGCGCCCGGGTCTGCCAATCGCAGGAAGAAGCCGTGGAGAAGATTCTTTCCGACCAGATCGTGGCCGGCGATGTCGTTGTCGTGGTCTATGAAGGCCCCAAGGGCGGTCCCGGCATGCAGGAAATGCTCTACCCGACTTCCTACCTGAAATCCAAGGACATGGGCAAGGTCTGCGCGTTGCTCACCGACGGCCGCTTTTCCGGCGGAACTTCGGGCTTGTCGATCGGCCATGCCTCGCCGGAAGCTGCCGCTGGCGGCGCCATCGGCCTGGTCGAGGAAGGCGACACCATCGAGATCGACATCCCGAACCGGCGTATTGAGTTAATGGTCGAAAAGTCGGCGCTGGCGGCACGGCGATCCGCGATGGAGGCGCGCGGCGCAGAAGCCTGGAAGCCGGTGAATCGCGTGCGCGAAGTGTCATCCGCCCTCAAGGCCTATGCCGCAATGACCACCTCGGCCGACACCGGTGCGGTGAGGGATATCACACAGCTTTATTGATCTGAATCAAGTCTCCATAGGTATATAAGCAGATAATGAAATACGTAAATTCTGCTATGCCATCAGAAATGGGGATGTGTCATGAAAAGCTTATTCATCCGAACGGCGCTACTCGTAGGCTGCGCCGCCTGGTTGGCCACCACCGGCCCGGCGCTTGCCGATGAAACAACACCGGAAGCCAAGCCGCTAAAACTCAACACGACTGCGAATCACTCCAAATTCAAGGAGTTGCAGAAAACCTTCCTGACCGGTCCGGAAGTGACCAAGGCCTGCCTGAGTTGCCATACCGAAGCTGCCGGCCAGATCCACCGTACCAAGCACTGGAAATGGGAATACCTCAACCCGGCCACCAACCAGACGTTGGGCAAGAAGAACGTCCTCAACAACTACTGCATTTCGATCGCCTCCAATCAGGCGGCCTGCACCACCTGCCACGTCGGATATGGCTGGAAGGACAACAAGTTCGACTTCACTTCCGAAGAGAACGTCGATTGCCTGGTTTGCCACGACACCAGCGGCGGCTACGTCAAGCCCCCCGGCATGGCGGGCAACGTAGTCGGCAAGGACACCGAGTTTCCGCCCGGGTCAGGCAACATAGTCAAGGGCATTGATCTGTCGAAGATCGCGCAGAAAGTCGGCAAGACCAGCCGCGACACCTGCGGCGGCTGTCACTTCCGCGGCGGTGGTGGCGATGGCGTCAAGCACGGCGATCTGGACAGTTCGCTGGCCGCACCGGAAAAAGAGCTCGACGTGCATATGGACGCGGTGGGCCTGGATTTCACCTGCGCCACCTGCCACAAGACCTCCAGCCACGACGTCGCCGGCAGTCGCTACGCGCCAACCGCGAAAGACGATAAGGGCATACAGGGCCGCGGCAAGGCCGGCAGTGGCAATCCGGCGACCTGTGTTGCCTGCCACGGCAACGGCCCGCACAAGAAAGAGGCGCGCCTGAATCAGCATGCGAGCAAAGTCGCCTGCCAGACCTGCCACATCCCGAATTTCGCGCGCGGCGGCATCCCGACCAAGATGGAATGGGACTGGTCGACGTCGGGCAAGGTCGACAAGGATGGCAAGCAGTTCGCCATCAAGGACGAAAAAGGCCACAACATCTACGAATCGCGCAAGGGCGACTTCAAGCTCGGCGAGAACGTCGTGCCGGAATACGCCTGGTTTAACGGCTATGTCGAGTACACCCTGCTGACCAGCAAGATCGAGAAAAGCCCAACCGAGCGCACGCCGATCAACAAGCTGGGCGGCAGCCCGACCGACGGCAAGTCGATGATCTGGCCCATGAAGGTGTTTCGTGGAACGCAGCCCTACGACCCGGAAAACAAGACCTTGGTCACACCGCACACTACCGGACCGGACGGCTACTGGACCACGCTGGTCTGGGACAAGGCGATCGAAACCGGCATGAAGGATTCCGGCCAGCCCTTCTCGGGCAAGGTGGACTTCGTCAATACCGTCATGTCCTGGCCGATCACCCACATGGTCGCGCCGAAGGAAAAGGCGCTGGGCTGTGCCGACTGCCACAGCAAGAACGGGCGTCTGGCAGGCATTCAGGGCGTGTATCTGCCGGCGCGCGACAACAACGCGCTGGTCGATAACACAGGCTGGGCCGTGGTCCTGCTGACACTGCTCGGCGTGCTCGGGCACGGCGCATTGCGCATCGTCACCGGCCGCAAGCATTAAGGAGAGCGAAATGACCGAACGTATCTATGTTTTCAAACGCTTCGAGCGTTTCTGGCACTGGTCCCAGGCCGGGTTGATCATGTTCCTGATGCTCACCGCCTTCGACATCCATGGCACCTACACCATTTTCGGTTTTGAAAAGGCGGTGCTCTACCACACCAATGCCGCCTGGGCGCTGGTCGGGCTCTGGGTTTTCGCGATTTTCTGGCACTTCACCACCGGCGAATGGAAGCAGTACATCCCGACCACGGAAAAGGTCGTGGCAATGGCGCAGTACTACCTGTTCGGCATTTTCAAGAACGCGCCGCACCCATTCCGTCTGACGCAGCTGCGCAAGCACAATCCGCTGCAACGCCTGGCTTACCTCGGCATCATGCTGTTCGTCGGGCCGCTGATCTGGATCACAGGCTGGCTGTATCTGTTCTATGGCGACTGGGCTGCTTGGGGGCTGGGCAACCTGCCGCTGGAGTGGGTCGCCACCGGCCACACCATCGGCGCCTTCATGATGCTGGCCTTCCTCATCGCCCACGTCTATTTGACCACGGCAGGCCATACACCGACGGCCCACATCAAGGCCATGATCACCGGCTGGGAAGATGTCGATTGATTAATGTAATTTGGGTGGCGATACAAGGTCTAAATCTGCCAGCCAAACGTCTTAACTAGAATTCTGTAACCCGATTTGCCTAAGGAGTACAACCATGAAAATGATCAAGACCCTGACAGCTGGTGCCGCCATGTGCCTGCTCGCGTCCTCGGCCTTTGCCTATGACGGCAACTGGAAAGTCGGTCGCATTTACTACCGCAGCGTATGCACCTCCTGTCACGCCGCGTTGCCGATCGGCACGATCAATCCGAGTACCAAGACTAAAGCCGAATGGACCGCCTACCTGCAGGCCGACAAGCATGCCAAGGGCAAGGAAACGGTCAGCCAGTATGTCAGCAAGGCCTATCGCGCCAGCATCAAGTCGGCCAACAAGGCGGCCGAGAAGTTCGCCGACAACCCGGATGCGGAACTGGCTGCGGATATGAAAGCCTTCCTGATCAAGGGAGCCAAGGACGGCGATTCTCCCGCGACTTGCAGCTAGTCGCTGAGCCTCGATCGGGGAACGGTGATGAGCGGCGATAGCGGATCGGGTTGGTCGGCGGGCTTCAAGGCCGACTACGAGAGGATATTCGTCGACGAGTGGTCGCCCTTTGTCGGTGCGATGCTGCTGGTCTTCGTCATTATCGGTTTGATGACCAGCGGCCTCGTCTGGGGTGTGTTTGGCGGCGTCAAGTTCTGGGGCGACTGGTTCAACAACCTGATCGGCCTTGGTCCGCTGCTCGGCGTACCCCATGAGCTTGACAGTTTTACCATGCACCGCATGTCGCTGATGAACATCATGCTGGTGCTCGGCGCCTTCTCGGCCGCGCTGCTGTCGCGCCAGTTCAGTCCCAATCGCCCGCCGAAGCTCGAATACCTCTGGGCCGCCATGGGCGGCAGCATGCTCGGCATCGGCGCGGCGCTGGCCGGCGGGTGTACGACCGGCGGCTTCTTCAATCCGGTCTTGCATTCCTCGCCTGCGGGATGGGCCATGGCGGCCGGCCTCCTGGCCGGCGCGGCGATCGGGCTCAAACTGCTGCTGTGGACCCTGGAGCATGTCGAATGGGGAATGCAGGCGCCACCTGCGCTCGACATTCCGGACGGCATTCGCCAGAAGTATCCGCTGTTCGGATTGGCGGTGATCGTCGCCGTGCTGATCTGGGCCACGCAATGGTATGGCTCGGACGACGACAAGCTGGTGGCCAGGGCGGTGATCGTGGTCGCCGGTTTCGCCATCGGCTTCATCATGCACCGCTCGCGTCTATGTTTTGCTCGCGCCTTTCGTGAGCCCTTCATGACTGCCGAGGGCGACATGACCAAGGCGGTGTTACTGGCGCTGGCGATCGGCATACCACTCGCCGCGCTGTTGTTCCAGAAAAAGGTGATCGATCCCTACCTCGCGATTCCCGCAACCTTCTGGATCGGTTCACTGGTGGGCGGCCTGATCTTCGGCATCGGCATGGTCTTTGCCGGCGGTTGCGCCTCCGGATCGCTGTGGCGCATGGGCGAGGGCCACCTCAAGCTGTGGGTGACGATGTTCTTCTTCTCGTGGATGGGATCGACCGCCAGCGCCGTGTTCAAGAGCCTCGGCCTGACCTCCATCGACGAAACCAATGTCGAGCTGTTCGAGATGACCAGAGTGGGCTTCCAGGCCTACTTGCCAGAAATGCTCGGCGGCTGGAGCTGGGCGCTGCTGATCGGCGGCGGCCTGTTGCTGCTCTGGTACGCGCTGGTTCGTTACAACGAAAGCACCGAAAAATTCACCGTCCTCTAATCACCACGTTCCAAGGAGATCAATTTATGATGAAATTCAAACTGTTTGCCATCGTGGCTTCCATAGCCCTTGTTTCCGGCTGTGCCCAGACGCCGCCAGGCTCTTCGAATGCCAAGGCCGCCGAATCGGCAGATGGACTGATTCGCTACAAGCACGTCGTCGACTATGCCTACATCAATCGACACGCCTCGTTGCCGCGTGACGATAAAGCCTCGATGGTCGTTGATTCGCGCCCCGCTGCCCGCCGCTACGACATTGGCCACATCCCTGGCGCCATCAACATTCCCGAATCGCAGTTCGACAAGTTGGCCCCGACCATGCTGCCCGCCGACAAGAACGCCGAGGTCATCTTCTACTGTCAGGGCCCGACCTGCGACCTCTCGGCAAAATCGGCGCTGAAGGCCGAGAAGCTTGGCTACACGAACCTCAAGGTCTATGAAGCCGGCATTCCGGACTGGGAAGCCAAGGGCGAACCCGCTTCCGTCAGCACGGCCTTCATGCAGAAGATCATCGCCGAAAAGGCCGACATCGTGCTGATCGACTCACGGCCGGCCCGCCGCGTCCAAAGCGAGGGCACCATTCCCGGCGCCATCAACATTTCCGACACCAGCTTCGACAAGGAAGTCAGCAAGTTGCCGCAGGACAAGCAAAAGGAAATCATCTTCTTCTGCCAGGGCTTCTCCTGCGATCTGTCCGACAAGTCGGCCAAGAAGGCGATGGCGCTCGGTTACAAAAAGGTGCGCACCTATGCTGCGGGCTATCCGGCCTGGAAGGCCGCCACCGAAGGCAAGAAATAATCGCAGCGGGGATGGCGGCATCCGCCATCCCCGTCCGGCCTGTCAATCCATGGAGATCAATACATGAAGAACTCTTATCTGAGCATCGTCCTGTGCGCCGCCGCGCTGATATTTGCCCCACTGGCCACGGCCGCCGACATTCCCATTGAAGCGGGCAAGGAAAAAGGCAGCATCAGCGTCGCCTCCTTCAACCGCATCGTCAAGGAAAACCCGTCGCAGATTGCCATCGTCGATGTGCGCGACGACAGGGAATTCAAGAAGGGCTCCTTTCCCGGCGCCATCAATCTTCCCGTCGGCGACGTCGAGAAGAAAATGGACAGCCTGCCCAAGGGCAAGCCGGTGGTTTTCGTCTGCCCTACCGGCGCCCGTTCCGGCGAAGCCTACGATACGGTGAAAATGCTCGGTGGCAACGTAAACGCCTACTTCGTCGACGCCAACATTGCGTTCGGCTCGGACGGCACCCAGACCGTCACCGAGAGGAAGTAGTGACGGAGTTCCAGCGCCTCTACACCGGCCGTGTCTGGTCGGTGCTGAGCTGGGACCAACTCACCGCGCTCTGGCAGCGAATCGATCCGGCCGCCGGCTGGTATCTGCAGGCGGTCGGCGTCGCCAGTCCGGGAACCGCGTCGGAGGCTGTGGCCGTGCCGCCGGCGGGGCCGGTGCCGGCCGATCCATCGACGGTCAAAGCCTTTATCGCCGGCATCGATGCCTTGTTGCGGGCCGATCACCAAGAGTCCTACTGCGGTATCGTTTACGCCGATGACCTGGAAAATCCTCGTCTGATCAAGATCTTCGATCCGAACAACCTCGGCTCCTCCTGCGGCTCGTCGAAGAATCCGCCGCCGCCGGGCTGGATCATGAGCCGGGTTGCCCCCGATGAAATCGTTTCCGCCCGTCCCGCGCCCGAAAACCGGAAGCGCTGGTGGCGGAGTTTGCTCGGAGATAGCTAGGCGGTTCCCGCCCGTATTCGCGGTTTTAGCGTCTTCCGGCTTAAGGCATAGTGCGTGCTACTCGCCTCCTGCACGGACAAGACCATGCCCGATCGCACCTCACTGAAGTTTCTGGTCGTCGATGATTTTGCGACCATGCGCCGCATCGTGCGTAATCTGTTGAAAGAACTCGGCTTTACGAATGTCGAGGAGGCCGCTGACGGTGTCGCGGCGCTCGCCAAGTTGCGTAGCGGGGGTTTCGATCTGGTTGTTTCCGACTGGAGCATGCCGAATATGGACGGGCTCACATTGCTGCAGACCGTGAGAGCCGACGCGCAGTTGGGCGCATTGCCCTTCATAATGATTACCACCGAGGCCAAGAAAGAGGATATCAATTCAGCAGTCCAGGCCGGGGCCTCGGCCTGTATCGTCAGGCCATTCAATGCGGCCACGCTGCAAGAGAGGCTGGACTCGATTTTCGAGACTATGGGTATCTGAGGCGACTGGCAAGTATCGCGTCGGTCTGCGGCCTGTCTGTGCAGTCAGGCTCAAATAGCCGACAAAACAAGTCGGATATAATCGGTGGTCAGTTGGAGGTCTGTCATGACACCCTCACCACCCAACCGGCTTTCCGCCGAAAC
>JAIPCT010000057.1 GCA_021738065.1 Burkholderiaceae bacterium | reverse complement strand
GCGCCTGGCCAATTGCGACAGCGAGGACGAGCTGCGCGCCATGCAGGAGGAACTGATCGACCGCTACGGCGAAATGCCGGCGCAGACCCTGGCCCTGCTGGAAACCCATCGCCTGCGCCTGGCCGGCCGCATCCTGGGCCTGGCCAAGCTTGACGCCGGTCCCGCCGCGATACAACTGCAGTTCGTGCCCAACCCACCGATCGACCCCGCGAAAATCATCCGCCTGATCCAGAGCGACCGCAGCTTCAAACTGGCCGGACAGGACAAGCTGCTTTGGCAGAAATCCAGTACGGAGCTGAAGGAACGGGTCGCCGCAGTGCGCGAACTGTTTCGCAAACTCGGACCTTGACCAGTCTCTGTTGGTCATCTAAAATGACCAACAGACAAGGAGCCTTCCATGCAGCAATTCAACATCGCCGAAGCCAAGGCCCATCTTTCGGAACTGGTTCAGAAAGCCATGATGGGCGAGGAAATCATCATCGCCCGCGACAACAAGCCGCTGGCGATGCTGGTTCCCATTCAGCGCGCCAGGCAAAAGCGTACGCCCGGCTCCGGCAAGGGACAAATCCTGTTCATGGCCGAGAATTTCGACGCCATTCCGGAGGGCTTCGAGGACTACACCGGGTGATTGCGCTGCTCGACACCAATGCCTTCCTGCGCTGGGTGGAAGGCGACGACAAACTGTCGGCCAAGGCAAAGTCCTGCATCGCCAACCCCGACAACGAGATTCTTGTCAGCGTGGTCGTTGCCTGGGAGCTGGCGATCAAGTCAGGCCAGGGCGGCATCAAACTGGCGCAACCGGTCGGTCGTTATGTCTCAAGTCATATCGAGGCCAACGGCTTTCGCCTGCTCGGCATCGAACTCGACGACGTTGCCGCCATCGAAACGCTGCCATTGCATCACCGCGATCCTTTCGACCGCCTGCTGGTCGCCCAGGCAAAGAACCGCAAGCTGCCCGTGGTCAGTTCTGACCGGGCGTTTTCCGACTACGGCGTCAAGCGCATCTGGTAACCGACATGCAACAAACTGAAAATCTGAATATCGAAGCCTTCGAGCTGATGCCGACGCCGGAGGAAATTCATCGTCGCGTGCCGCTGTCGGAAGCCGCCGCAAAGTCGGTTGTGGCGGGACGGCGTTCGCTGGAACGGATTCTCGCCGGCAGCGATCCGCGCCTGTTCGTGGTCCTCGGCCCCTGCTCGATCCATGATCCCGTGGCCGGTCTCGACTACGCTCGGCGTCTCAAGCAACTGGCCGATGAAGTGGCCGGCACCCTGGTGCTGGTGATGCGCGTGTATTTCGAGAAGCCGCGCACCTCGACCGGCTGGAAGGGCTACATCAACGATCCGCGCATGGACGATTCCTTCCATATCGAGGAGGGCATACAAAAGGCCCGCGAGTTTCTGCTGGCGGTCAACGAAATCGGCCTGCCGGCGGGTACCGAAGCACTGGATCCGATCGGGCCGCAATACCTGGGCGACCTCATCGCCTGGTCGGCGATCGGTGCGCGCACTTCCGAGTCGCAAACCCACCGCGAAATGTCTTCCGGACTATCCACCCCGGTGGGCTTCAAGAACAGCACCGATGGCTCGCTTGATGCTGCGGTTAACGCCATCATTTCCGCCGCCAGCCCGCACAGCTTTCTCGGCATCAACATGCAAGGTCGCTCCAGCGTGGTTCGCACCGCCGGCAACCGCTACGGGCATCTGGTATTGCGCGGCGGCGGCGGGCGGCCCAACTACGACACCGTCAGCGTCGCACTGGCGGAAAACGCGCTGACCAAAGCCGGCCTGCCGCGCAACATCGTGGTCGACTGCTCCCATGCCAACAGCTACAAGAAGCCGGAATTGCAGCCGCTGGTGATGCACGACTGCGTGAATCAGATCCTTGCCCAGCGCAAATCCGGCCCGCGCTCGATTGTCGGTCTGATGATCGAAAGCTTCATCGAAGCGGGCAACCAGCCGATTCCCGCCGATCTGTCGCAACTCAAATACGGCTGTTCGGTCACCGATGCCTGCGTCGACTGGCCGACGACGGAAAAAATGATTCGCGACGCGGACGCCGCGTTGCGCGATTCGATCTCCCAACACACCCCCGCCTGAAAGTCATCTGATGAGTCTGATTCGAGCTTTTCGAGGTCTGCGCCCGGCCAAAGGACAGGCCGGCGCAGTTGCCGCTCCGCCCTACGACGTGCTGTCCAGTGTCGAAGCCCGTGCAAGCGCGAACGGCAAGCCGTGGTCGTTCCTGCATATCTCCAAACCGGAAATCGACCTGCCGCCCGACACCAATCCGTATGCGCCCGAGGTCTATGCCAAGGCGGCGGAAAACCTCAAGAAAATGATTGCCGCCGGTGTCCTGATCAGGGATGACACGCCCTGCTACTACGCCTATCGTCTGACCATGCCCGGCACCGATGCGGCCGCCGACCACGTACAGACCGGATTGGTGGCGGCAGCGAATGTTGCCGACTACGACAGCAATCGCATTCGCAAGCATGAATTCACGCGACCGGACAAGGAGGACGATCGCGTACACCAGATCGAGGCGCTCAACGCCCAGACCGGCCCGGTGCTGCTTGCCTATCCGGAGTCGGCAGCCGCCGACGCCCTGATCGATGCGCTGGCGCGGGGCACGCCCGCCAGCGACGTAACCGCCCCCGACGGCATTCGCCACCAGATCTGGGTGCTGAGCGAGGCGACTCAGATCGCCGCGATCACCCAAACTTTCGAGGCGATGCCGGCACTGTATATCGCCGACGGCCACCACCGCTCGGCCGCCGCTTCCCGCGTCGCTGCCGCGCGGCATCAACAAGGGCAAGAGTTGTCCGCCGACTCGTTTCTTGCGGTGATCTTTCCGCATCATCAGATGAAGATCCTCGATTACAACCGGGTGGTCAAGGATCTGCGCGGCCTGGAAGAGTCTGAACTTGTGGACCGCCTCAACGCGGCCTTTACCGTCGAGGCCGGCAGCGGGCGCGTGCAGCCTTCACGGCCCGGTGAATTCGGCATGTATCTCGGCGGCGTCTGGCGCAAGCTCACCATCAAGCCCGAAATGATTCCCGATGATCCTGTCGAAAGCCTCGATGTCTCGCTGCTTTCAAACCATCTGCTGGCGCCGCTGCTGGAAATACACGATCTGCGGCGCGACAAGCGCATCGATTTCGTCGGCGGCATTCGCGGCCTGGGCGAACTGGAAAAGCGCGTCGATTCCGGCGAGATGGCGGTCGCCTTTGCGCTGCATCCGACGCGCATGGATCAGCTGATGGCCGTGGCCGACAGCAACAACGTCATGCCGCCGAAATCAACCTGGTTCGAACCCAAGCTGGCCGACGGGCTGGTGTCGCACGTGCTCGACTAGACATGGTCGCGTCCGGCCGGGATCGCGATGGCCGATCGTGGCGCCACTGATTCCGGCGACACTCAAGCGGCATTCCATGTCCATGACTTCTCCGCCGGAAGCTGAAATCAAAAAGGGCAACCCGAGGGTTGCCCTTTTTGTTTGTTGCCCTGCCAGTCTTACTTCTTCTTGGCAGCGGGCTTCTTGGCCGCAGGTTTCTTGGCGGCGGGTTTCTTGGCAGCAGGCTTCTTCGCCGCTGCTTTCTTGGCTACCGGCTTCTTGCCGGCAACAGCGGCCTTGAGGCCAGCGCCAGCGGAAAACTTGGGTACCGACTTCGCCGCGATTTTCAGCGCAGCGCCGGTCTTCGGGTTCTTGCCGGTGCGAGCGGCACGCTTTACCGACTTGAACGTGCCAAAGCCGATCAGGGCCACTGGATTGCCAGCGGAAATCACGGATGTAATGACTTCGGTCAATGCATCAATGGCTTTGTTGACGGCGGCCTTGGAAAGTTCGGCACGCTCGGCTACGGCTTCGATCAGTTCACTCTTGTTCATCGATTTCCCCTTGTTTTTAGAAAAACGCATTGTTCCACTAAATTCGCTGTAGTTGCAAGCCCTGCACGCGATTCTGGCAAAATTTTTTTACGGTGTCTGATGCGCCCCGTTCAGTATCGGCTTCCAGTCCGGCCTGATGGCTACATGCCCTTGACCGCGTAAACCGCCGGCAAATTGCGCCAGGCACCCTTGACGTCCATGCCATAGCCAAACACGTAACGATTCGGCAAATGAACGCCGACAAAATCGGCGGCAATCGGCTTGGCGCGGCCCAGCGTCTTGTCCGCGAACACGGCACTCAGCACTTCGCTGGCACCCAGTGCCAACAGGCGTTTGGATATCTCGGCCAGGGTATGGCCCTCGTCGAGAATGTCATCCACCACCAGAACGATGCGGCCGGCAACGGCAGAGCGCGGCTCGACGATCCATTCAAGCTGCCCGCCGGTCGTGACATTGCCGTAGCGGGACACATGCAGGTAATCGAAGTCCAGCGGAAAAACCAGCTGCGGCAAGAGTTGTCCGGTGAAAACCACGGCTCCACCCATCACCGCCAGCACCAGCGGGTTGGCATCGGCAAGGCGGGCCGTGATCTCTGCCGCAACCCGCCGTACCGCCAGCGCCGACTTTTCGGCGGAGCAGATCAAGTCGGCTTCGTCGAAAATTTTTTGTGCTTCTGCCGGACTCATGACAAACGCCTCAGCATGGCGGCGAACTCCGCGCCGACTTCGGGATGACGCAGACCGAAGGCCACGGTTGCTTCAAGGTAGCCCAGCTTGGCGCCGCAGTCATAGCGCGTGCCCTTGTAACGATAGGCCAGCACGCGCTCTTCCGCCAGCAGGGCGGCGATACCGTCGGTGAGCTGGATCTCGCCGCCGGAGCCTTTGCCGATGTGCGCCAGATGGTAAAAGATGCGCGGCGTCAACACATAGCGGCCGACCACCGCGAGCGTCGACGGCGCATCCTCGGGTTCCGGTTTTTCCACAATCCGCTGGATCTGCTCAAGCCCGTCGCTCATCGGCTGGCTGTCGACAATGCCGTAGCTGCGGGTATCCTCGCGCGCCACCTGCTGCACACCGATCACCGAACTGTGGTGGTGGTCATAAACATCCACCATCTGCTTCATGACGGGCGGATCGCCATCGAGCAGGTCATCGGCAAGCAATACGGCGAAGGGTTCGTCACCCACCACCGGATAGGCGCAGAGCACCGCATGCCCCAGGCCCAGCGCTTCCGGCTGGCGAATATAAATGCAGTTGATGTTCTTCGGCAGCATGTTCCTGACGAACTCCAGCAACTCGGTCTTGCCGCGGTGCTCCAGCTCGCTCTCGAGTTCATAGGCCTTGTCGAAATGATCCTCGATGGCACGCTTGGAGCGGCCGGTGACGAAAATCATGTCCCTAATGCCGGCGGCAACCGCCTCCTCCACCGCATACTGGATCAGCGGCTTGTCCACGATGGGCATCATTTCCTTGGGACTGGCCTTGGTCGCCGGCAGAAAGCGGGTGCCCAGACCCGCAACGGGAAAGACTGCCTTGGTGACCTTCTTAACTACGGCCGCTTCGCTTGACGCCGATGATTCAGGCGTTAGGCTTCTCTGAAACTTCATCTTCATTTCTTCTTCCTTGGCTTGGAGTCCATATCGGCTGTGAAACCAATACCCCGGCGAGTGGGAACCGGGGGCGTCATTAATTGTCGGATCGCGTCGATCAAACCAGCGATGGCCTGGTCATGGCTGGGCACCTTGCGTTCCAATTGATCGAGTTTGGCCGCGAGTTCCTTGTGAGTGGAAAGCATCTCACGGATTTGCACGAAGGCGCGCACCACCAACAAGCTGACTTCGACGGCACGAGATGACTTGAGCACATTGCCCAGCATCAGGGCACCGTGTTCTGAAAAGGCGTAGGGCAGCGACGGAGAGAATTTTAGTTTGGCGAGGTGATCACAATTTGTGACTACCTCAGCCTTCTCAGCGGCATTCAGTTGAAACATGAAATCCAAAGGAAACCGTTCGGCATTGCGCTTTACCGCCTGATTGAGAACCCGGGTTTGAACGCCGTACAACTCAGCAAGATCGGCATCCAGCATCACCCTCTGACCGCGCAGCATAAGTATCCGGTTTGCCACCACTTGCGGAACGACGGTACTCATTAGGAAATCATCTCCCAAACGATATCGACGGATTCCAAACGAAAATCACTATTTCGTTCGGGCTGGCGATAGTGCCTTGCTGAAAGCAGGTGCCGAGACCGGCAACGGGAAAGACTGCCTTGGTGAGCTTCTTCATTTTCCCAGCAACTCCCTGAACTGTTCTTCATCCAGTATGACAAGCTCAAGCGTCCGGGCCTTGTCGAGCTTGGAGCCGGCATCGGCACCGGCAACGACAAAATGTGTTCTCTTCGACACCGAGCCGGCGACCTTGCCGCCCTGTGCTTCGATCATGTCTTTTGCCTCGTCGCGCGACAGCGTGGGCAGTGCGCCGGTCAGGACAAAGGTTTTTCCCGCGATGGGCGAATTCACCACCGCCATCGGCTCGCCTTCCGGCCAGGTCACGCCACCGGCGCGCAGTTGTTCGATCACCTCGATGTTGTGGGCTTCGGCAAAGAAGCGGACGATGGACGCCGCCACGATCGGACCGATGTCGGGCACCTGCTGCAGGCGATCGCCGTCGGCATTCATCAGGGCATCCAGGCTGCCGAAGTGGCGGGCCAGGTCCTTTGCCGTCGCCTCGCCGACGTTGCGGATGCCCAGCGCGAAAATGAAACGCGCGAGCGTCGTGTGCTTGCTCTTCTCGATGGCGGCAATGATGTTGTCCGCCGATTTTGCCGCCATGCGCTCCAGATTGACGAGCGCCAGCAAGCCGAGCTTGTAGAGATCGGCCGGGGTTTTGATGATGGCGTTGTCCACCAGTTGCTCGACCAGTTTGTCGCCCAGCCCCTCGATATCCATGGCGCGACGGCCGGCGAAGTGCAGCAGCGCCTGCTTGCGCTGCGCCGGGCAGAACAGGCCGCCGCTGCAGCGGGCAATGGCCTCGTCTTCCGGCTTCTCGATGGCGGAACCGCAGATCGGGCAGTTCTTCGGCAACTCGAAAGCCGGACGCTGCGACCTCGCGTCCGAACCTTCTCCAACGGGACGCTTTTCAAGAACCACCGACACGACTTCGGGAATCACGTCACCGGCGCGCCGCACGATCACCGTGTCGCCGACGCGCACGTCCTTGCGCCGCGCCTCGGTCTCGTTGTGCAAGGTGGCATTGGTGACCGTGACGCCGCCGACAAATACCGGCGCCAGCCGCGCCACGGGCGTAATCGCGCCGGTGCGGCCGACCTGGACTTCGATCGCCTCCACCGTGGTCAGCGCCTCCTCGGCCGGATACTTGTGCGCCACCGCCCAGCGCGGCTCGCGCGTGACGAAGCCGAGTCGCTGTTGCAGCGCCAGCGAATTCACTTTGTAGACCACGCCGTCGATATCGAATTTCAGGTCGTTGCGTGCGGCGCGAATCCGCGCGTGAAAACCGATCAAACCATCGGCACCCAGCACCACGGCGCGCTCGACGCAGACCGGCAATCCGAAAACGCCAAGCGCATCGAGCACGGCACTGTGCGTCGCCGGCATTTCCCAGCCGCCGCATTCGCCCAAACCGTAGGCAAAAAATGACAAAGGCCGAGCGGCCGTCATGGCCGGATCGAGCTGGCGAACGCTGCCGGCGGCACCGTTGCGCGGGTTCACCAGCGCGGCCTTGCCCAGCGCCCGTTGTCTGGCGTTGTAGCGCTCGAAATCCGGCCGGCTCATGAATACCTCGCCGCGCACCTCAAGGACGGGTGGCGCCTCGCCTTGCAGTCGCAGGGGAATGCAGCGCACGGTGCGAATGTTCTGCGTCACGTCTTCGCCGGTTTCGCCGTCGCCCCGGGTCGCCGCCCGCACCAGCAGTCCGTTTTCATAACGCAGACTGATGGCGAGACCATCAAACTTCAGTTCCACCGCATACTCGATGGCTGCAGCAGTCTCATCCAGTCCCAGTTCGCGCCGCACCCGGCTGTCGAAAGCGCGCGCGCCCGAGGCCTCGGTATCGGTCTCGGTGCGTATCGACAACATCGGCCGGCTGTGACGCACGGGAGCAAATTCGGGCAGGGGCTTGCCGCCAACGCGCTGCGTCGGTGAATCGGCGCCGACGAGTTGAGGATTTTCAAGCTCAAGTGCCTGCAACTCGCGAAACAGGCGGTCATACTCCGCGTCGGGAATGGTCGGCGCATCGAGCACGTAGTAGGCATGGTCGTGCCGCTCGATTTCACGGCGCAAAGCCGCAATACGTTGCTCCGGATCGAGCACTGAGTCAGTCGACCCAGCCGGCACCGACATCAGGAGAACAGCCGCAGCGCCCGAGTACTGCCGGGGACAATGCCGCCGTCACGCATGCGTTGCTGCAACTCGTTGGACTTGGCCCGGATTGCATCGATCATGGCATCGGCGAGCGGAGCGCGTTGCGCATCCACCACCACGCCACCCAGCCTGTCGCTCAGTTGGCGTGCCGTCGCCAGCATGTGATTGAATGCCTGCACACCATCGCTCACGCGCGGCACATCCAGGCTCAAGGTCAGGCCATGCGTGGCCAGCGACTTGATCGACTCGGCGGCGAACGGCTCGTCGCCGAGATTGGCAACCGTGAACAACTCCATGCCGACGGCATCGCGTTGGCGAAACACGCCATCGGCTTCGAGCAGCAGGCCGGCCGCTTCGGCGACACCGCGCAGCTTGGTGCCGGCAAATACGCCGCCGGATGCCTCGACGACATGCAGCACGAACTGGATATCCACCGCGGCGCAGAACTCATCGAGCGCGCGGGCGCGCGCCAGGGTTTCGGCGAGCGAAGCTTGCTCCAGCTCCGCGCCCGTCTGCTGCGCAATCTGTTGCATGCTGTCGAGGAAGGTACCCAATTCAGCGTCTGACACCGGTCCGCGCCGATCGACAAGTTGCAGCGCGACCGCCCATTCGCGATAGTGTCCGCTCGTGTCGGCAGCCACCACCAGCCATCGACCCTGCTCTTCATCATGAGCAAGGCAGTGCACGGCCTTGCTCGACTCCTCCGACCAGGCGCTCAGCAAGGCCCAGACGGTGGGGGCGGGAATCGGATTCGGAGCGGCCATGCGCAGCACGCAATCCGCCACGGCATCGGCCCATTCCTCCGGCAGCATCGGCTTTGACTGCGGCTCGGGAGCGAGCTCGGGCAGGTCTTCGCCGGCCGGCTCGGCAGCGGCCATCGCGCCATCCAGCTCGTCGACGTCAGCGACCTCATCGACTTCGTCGGTGAAACGCGGCTCCTGCCGCTCGCCTGGCTCACGGTGCATTTCACGATGGGTTTCATCGAGGGGCTGGTCGGCGCCGGCAATTTCCTGATTGCCCAGCAACACATCGCCCGGGCTGCTCTTGAATATCCTGTCGGCAGTCTTGCGATGCTTGCGATCCTGCCATGCGTTGTAGCCCCAGACCAAGGCTATAGCCACGATCCCGGCTCCGATCAATGCGATCTGCAGTTCGCTCAATGCCATGTTCAAACTACCTCTTGTTTACCGCCACATTGCCTACGGCCGACCAGGTCGGCACCCGGATGCCGCCACGAATCGCTAGGCCACTTTCTGGTCATCGGCGAGACGCAGCGCTTCTTCGATATCGACTTCCACCACGCGCGACACACCCTGCTCCTGCATCGTCACGCCGATCAACTGCTGCGCCATTTCCATGGCGATCTTGTTGTGCGAGATGAATACGAACTGGGTTTGCACGGACATGCGTTTGACCATTTCACAGAAACGCACCGTATTCGAATCATCGAGCGGCGCATCCACCTCGTCGAGCATGCAAAATGGCGCCGGATTGAGCTGAAACAGGGCGAACACCAGCGCAATTGCCGTCAGAGCCTTCTCTCCACCCGAGAGCAGATGAATGGTGGTGTTCTTCTTGCCGGGTGGCTGCGCCATGATCTGGATGCCGGCATCGAGGATTTCGTCGCCGGTGAGCACCAGTCGCGCCTCGCCGCCGCCAAACAGCTGCGGGAACAGCGTGCCGAAATGCATGCTGACCTTGTCGTAGGTTTCCTGAAGCTGCTCGCGCGTTTCGTGGTCAATGCGCCGGATGGCGTCTTCCAGCGTGCCGATGGCCTCGTTCAGATCGGCCGACTGCGCATCGAGGAAACCCTTGCGTTCAGAAGCGCTGGCAAGTTCATCCAGCGCGGCAAGGTTGACCGGGCCGAGCGTTTCGATTTCGGCAGTCAGGCGGACGATTTCACCCTGCAGCACGCTATCCCGGAGCCGATCCGATCCGCCGGCGGCGAGTTCCTCGGCGTAGGGCGCTTCGTCGGCTTCGGAGACGACATGCACCTCGGCCAGACGCTCACGATACTGTTCTTCGTTGATCTGGACGGCCTGCGCCTTGAGCTTGAGATCATTGATCTTGTCGCGCAGCGGAACCACGCCTTGCTCCAGTTTCAGGCGTTGCTCGTCGAGGCTGCGCAGCTCGCCGGCCGCCGTTTCCAGCACGTTTCGCCGTTCCGCCAGCGCCGACTCTTTGCCCTGCTTGGCGTCAAGCGCGGTGTGCAGCTGCTCGTGCAGCACCGCGTCGCTGATGCCCGCGACTTCGGCATTGGCCGCGGCCGTTTCCGCTTCCACGCGCTGCAGCTGAGTGCTCGCGGTCTCGGCAGCGCGTACATTGTCCTCGAGCTTCGACAGGCATTCGCGCTCCGAGAATCCGGCCTCTTGCGCTTCGCGTCCGAGCTGGATTTCCAGGGCGCGCGCTTCGCGCAGCGCCGCATCTTTTTGCCGATGCAGATCAAGCGCCTGTTCCAGCCGCTCGCGCACTTCGCCCAGGCGCTCGCGCTGGAGATCGCCTTCAGCATCGGCGCGCTCACCGCGCGCCTTTTCCATTTCGTCCTGTCGCTGCACCTCGGCCAGATCGCGGTCCATCTGTTGTGAACGTTCCTCGAAGCGCGCCTGGGCCTGGGCCAGCTTCAGCGCTTCAACTTGCGCCGCGTGGAAAGCCTGCTGTGCTTCCTGCGTGGCCCGCCGGGCAGCGCCCAACTGGCCCTGGGCTTCGGTCAGTTGCTGCTCGGCCCGGCCCTGCGCTTCGCGTGCCGCGGCTTCGGCCGCGGCTTGGCTCAGCAGTTGGCCTGCCAACTCGTCGATTTCGCGCTGACGCTCGATGACGCCATGCGTTTTGGCGTCCGGCACGTAAAGTGTGAGGCCCGCTGAGGTCAGCAAGTGACCGGCACGCGAGACGCATGATCCGGCGGCCAGCGGCAGTGCTGCCGCCAGATCATCGACGACGGCGACATCCGCCAGCCATTCATCGAGCACGCCGGCCCAGCGCGGGTCCGAGCAGCGAACTTTGCCGCGCAGGCTTTCGCCAGAGGATGGCGCGGCCGCCGCCTCACGCGCCAACGCCAGGGCAAGAATCGCCGGCGGCGGATTTTGCAGGGCGGCGCGCAGGGTATCCGCATCCGCCGCCAGAGCCGAGAAGCGCTCGCGCAAGACGGCCTCGACCGCTGTTTCCCAACCCGATTCAACCTGTATGGCCTGCCAAAGCGGCTTTGCCTCGGCCAGATTGCGTGCCTTGAGCCAGTCGCCGATTTCGCCGCGTTGCGCCACCTTGGCCTGCAACTGCGCCAGCGCGTCATGCCGTGCACGGGTTTCGGTCAGGCTGCGGTGTGCCGCCTGCAAGGCCTCGCGTGCCGCTCGCAGGCGCGCCTCGGATTCCGGTACGCCGGCCTGCAGCGCCGCCAGGCGCTCCTGCGCCGCCGTCAATGCGGTTTGCGTCTGCCGCTCCTGCTCGCCTGATGCCGCCAGCAAGGCCGGATCCGGCGCGCCCAGCGCCAACCGGTCCTGCTCCAATCGGCTGCGCCGCTGATGCAGGCTTTCCAGGGCGCGTAGCGCATGTCCCTTGTCGGCCTCGGCCAGGCGCAAAGCCTGCTCGGCTTCGCTCAAGCTGCGGCGCGCCTCGGTGACGGCGCTGCCGGCAGCATCCACCGCGTCCTCCACACCGGGAAGCCGGGCGGCAGCCTCTTCATGGCGCGCCGTTGCGGTCGCCGCGCGTGTCCGCGAGTTCTCGAGCAGAAGATTCCAGCGCGCCTCGTCCTCGGCCAGTGCCGTTTGTTGTGCGCGCCAGTGCGTCTCTTCGGTGCTCAACTGGCTGAGCCGGACCTCCAGTCTGGCGCGGGAATCGCGCAGGTGGCCGATTTCGGATTCAAGGCGGCTGACTTCCGTGTTGGCCGCAAACATCTCGGCCTGTGCCGCGTGCAAGGCGTCCGACGCGGAGTAGTGGCTTTCGCGCGCATGCTCGACGCGCGCCTCGATTTCGCGCAGTTGCGCGGTTTCAGCTTCGACACGATTGACGGCCTCTTCCACCTGCCGCGCCATTTTCTGCCCATCGCTACGGGCGTCGTTGCGTTTTTTCAGCCAGAGCAGCGTCTGCTTTCTCGATACCTGCTCATGCAAGCCGCGATACTGCTGGGCGACAGCTGCCTGGGCTTGCAAATGGCTGACCTGCGACTCCAGTTCATTGCGAATGTCGTCGACGCGAGCGATATTCTCGCGGGCATCTTCCAGGCGGCGTTCGGTTTCCTTGCGCCGCTCCTTGTACTTGGTGACGCCGGCGGCTTCCTCGAGGAAAAAGCGCAGTTCGTCGGGTTTTGCCTCGACGATGCGCGAGATCATGCCCTGACCGATGATGGCGTAGGCGCGCGGTCCCAGGCCGGTGCCGAGGAAAAGATCGATCACGTCGCGGCGGCGAACGTGGAGGTTGTTGATGTAGTAGCTGGAATTCCCCTCGCGGTCGAGCACCCGCTTGACCGTGATTTCGGTGTACTGACTCCACTGCCCAGCGGCACGGCCCTGCGCATTGTCGAAAAACAACTCGACACTGGCGCGGCTGACTTCCTTGCGATTGCCGGAGCCCTTGAATATCACGTCCTGGATCGACTCGCCGCGCAGTTCGGAGGCCTTGGATTCGCCCAGCACCCAGCGCACGGCATCGATGATGTTCGATTTGCCGCAGCCATTGGGGCCGACCACGCCCGCCAGCTGGCCGGGAAAAAGCACGACCGTGGGCTCGACAAAGGACTTGAAGCCCGAGAGTTTCAGCTTGTTTAGACGCACGAAGTTTGAACCGGAAAAATGATGGCGAAAGTGTGCCGCCGAAGCCCGGCCATTATAATCTGTCCCGACTCCCTTACCTGCATCCCCACAGCATGCCCAGCCCAACCGCCCAATCCCGCGCCAAGTCGCTGGAAACCTTCGCCAATCCGGCAGCGCACCGGGACTACCAGATCCACATGGAAATCCCCGAATTCACCTGTCTGTGCCCGAAAACCGGCCAGCCGGACTTTGCCGTGCTGACTCTGGACTACATCGCCGACAAGCTGTGTGTCGAGCTGAAAAGCCTCAAGCTCTACATCTGGAGCTTTCGCGACGAAGGGCATTTCCATGAAGATGTCAGCAACCGCATCCTCGACGATCTGGTGAAAGCGACCAAACCGCGCTTCATGCGCCTCACGGCACGTTTTTACGTGCGCGGCGGGATTTTCACCAATGTGGTGGCGGAGCACCGCAAGAAGGGATGGAAGCCGGCCGCGAAAATCGAACTGGCGGAGTTTCCGCCGCAGTCGAACACACGCGGATGACGCGATCATCCATTGGAAATCGACAACGCCTGACGAAGCGCCCCGCCCGACCAATGAGGCTACTTTTCATCGAAAACAGCCTACAATGAGTCCACATTTCCCCGGAGTGCGCCATGTCCATCGCCATTCGCGAACTAAAAGCCAGCCTTTCCCGCGTGCTGTCGCGCGCGCAGCAGGGCGAAATCATCGAAGTCACGTCCCACAACAAGCCGATCGCCCGCATCGTCGGGATCCCGCTTCATGTTGAGGCAGGACTGCGCGGCTTGATCGCCAACGGCAGCTTGTGCTGGAGTGGTGGAAAACCACGGCCAAGAGCTCCTCTTGAGATGGCGCGGCGCGGCACCCCGGTCAGCCAGATGGTGCTTGAGGATCGTCGTTGATCCTGTTCTGCGACACCTCGGCACTGGTCAAGTTGTACATCAAGGAGGACGCCAGTGAAGAAATGCAGGCGCTGGCCCGATCGTCCTCCGCTATTGCAGTGTGCCGCATTGCCTGGGCTGAAATCATGGCGGCACTGGCACGCCGTGCGCGCGAAAATACAAGCGACACCGAGGCAATCGAGACCATCCGAACACGGTTGCGCACCGACTGGCCCCGCTATGCCATCGTCGAGATCACTCAGTCGCTGGTGGAACTGGCCGCTGAGTACGCCGATACCTTTGCCCTGCGCGGTTACGACAGCGTTCAACTCGCCGCTGCCCACAGCTTGCAGGAAGTAGCCAGCGAAGAAATTCATTTCGCGTGTTTCGATACCCGCCTGCAAAAGTCGGCCAAGATACTGGGGATGCAGACGCTGGCATAGCCTTGCTGCCCATGTTGTCATTGCGGATCCGAGACGCCAAGGCATAAAAGTCGGCGTTGGCGATACGGCGATACAGGGATAACCGAAACATTTACCGGCCCGAAACAAGCCGACGCAGATCGTCGAGTGTTGATGTCCCACAGTCGGCTACGACCGACAACGACCATTGAGATTTGGCCATCCAACGGTTCCTGCTCGGCCTTTGCTGCCGCTCCGGATTCGTTGTATGACCGACAGCTACGCAGCGGGAGCCGTCATTGACTGGCATGAATTGGCAAGGCTCGGAGCGGCGGCTTACTGAGTCGCCCCGTCACTCCAGCTAATGGATATGAATCGGACGGCGGGCTGGACCCGGCCAATCGTGAACCTTCTGATCCCCTGCCGCTACCTAAGCAAAGGCGGTAAATCGAACATGGGTCATGCCTGAAGCATTGGGTTATAGTCCCAAAAACAACTTCAGGGGAATAGGATGCAACTGTTCAAGCGTCTAGTCGCGGCCACTGCGCTGGCGACCTTTCAGGCGTTTTTGTCTCAAGCATTCAGGGGCGGCCTCGCCGTCGTCGCATTGGCAGAAGAGGCTGCAGTCGCGTGAGCACCGAGTGGGTGGACATCATGGAACCGCCACCCCCCGGTAACGAGCTCATGGCAGCGCTCGCGGCGAACGGCCCCTCGGTTCCTCCGCAGCAGCGCCTTCTAATCTATTCGGCGGACGATTGGGAAGAGTTCGTGCAGGAGTGGGCGCACTACTGTCTCAAGAAGACCTACAAGCAGGTACAGCGCTTTGCTGGCGCTGGCGACATGGGCATTGACATTGCCGGATTTGCGGACGACAAGTGCCTTACCGGCGTATGGGACAACTATCAGTGCAAGCACTATGACAAGGCCTTGATGCCTGGCGACGTTTGGCCTGAGTTCGGCAAGATCATCTGGTACTCGTACAAAATGCAGTACGTTCTACCGCGTCGCTACTACTTCGTAGCCCCTTGGGGCACCGGTCCAAAACTCACCCACTTGCTGGCGAACGCGACCAGATTGCGTGAGGAGCTCATAGCCAACTGGGACAAGTGCGTGAAGGGCAAAATAACGACCAAGCAGGAGGTGCCGCTCGACGACGCGCTTTATGCCTACGTGGACGCCTTCGACTTCTCCATCTTTAGCGCAAAAACCTCGCTTGAACTCATTGAAGACCATCGGTCCACGCCTGCCTACGCGCAGCGCTTCGGTGGTGGGCTTGGGAAGCGACCTGTCGCTGAGAAGCCGCCAGCGACGGTTGCCCCTGCCGAGAGCCTATACGTGACGCAGTTGCTCGGCGCATACGGCGAGTACACCGGCACGAACATCGCTGATTTCGCCACTCTGTCGCCGCCGAAGCTCAAGGAGCACTTCCGTCGCCAGCGTGAAGCTTTCTATGAGGCGGAGTCACTCCGCGTCTTCGCCCGTGACACAGTACCGCCGGGCACATTTGAGTCATTGCAGGATGACATCTTCACCGGTGTCATCGACACACACGATGCCGACCACGCGGACGGCTACCAGAAGGTTTGTGCTGTCACCAAGGCGGCGAAAGAAGTGCAGATCACGGCGAATGCCTTAATTGCTTGTACAAATCCGAAGGACCGGGACGGGATCTGCCACCAGCTCGTTAACGAGGAGCGCCTGCGGTGGACAACGAAATGAGTGAGCAACGCAGTCCCATCACCTTCAACGGCCCACTAGAGGCCGGTATTCGTGCTGTTTCGATCCTCGGCGCGGCCTATCCCCAGACCTACGACCTGCAAAGGCTTGTCGCGCTGGACTACCTTCTGGTGCATACCGCCGACGTGGGTGGCCCGGGCAACCTGCATCCGCCTACGCCCATCCACTCCGCCGAACTGCTGGTGCGTCGTAAGCTGGTCGAGGAGGCACTACTGTTGATGATGACCCGCCATCTGATTGAGCGCCAGATCAGCCCCGATGGCATAACGTACAGCGCTGGCGAGAACGCCACGACATTCCTCTCGTCTGTTTCTTCAACTTACTTGCGGGCACTCAAAGACAGGGCAGCCTGGCTTTTAGAGGCGCTAGGCAAACTCTCCGACCAAGAGTTCCGACGCGTCATGCACCGATTCTTCGACAAGTGGGTCGAGGAGTTTCAGCACGTTGAGCAGAGCTTGGGAGGTGAAGCATGATTCCTGCAACCCCCGGTTTCCGCCTGCGCTTTCTCGGCTTCTTCGGGCCACAGAAGCCGCCCGCCACCTTGACGTTCGGGCCCGGATTGAATGTCCTATATGGCGCGTCGAACGCAGGCAAGTCCTTCATCGTCGAGGCCATCGATTTCATGCTCGGCGGCGGACTAGCATTGCGTGACATTCCTGAGCGCGTAGGCTACGACCGCATCTTACTCGGCATCGAGACGTTTGCCGGTGAGCAGTTCACGGTCTTGCGCAGCATCGATGGCGGTGGTTTTCGCCTCTACATGGGCCTCCACCAGACGCTACCAACAGACGAAGTCGAATCGAAGGTGCTTGACGAGAAGCACAGTGACAGGAACGACGCGAACCTCTCAGCGTTCCTCCTGGGGCTTTGCGGATTGGTAGGGAAGCGCCTTCGTAAGAACAGTCGTGGTGAGCTGCAGAGCCTGAGTTTCCGCAACATCGCACGACTGGCGATCGTAAACGAGACGGAAATAACGCAGCAGACCTCGCCTCTCTTTGACGGCAATTACGTCGCCAACACACCGAACTTGGCGACGTTAAAGTTGCTCCTGACGGGAACCGATGACTCCGCGCTGGTTGCTAGTGCGAAGCGCGAACCGGAAGAGCTTTCGCGTGAAGCGCAGATTCAGCTTCTCGACCAGCTCCTTGATGATTATCGCGAGCGACTCAAGGAGTTGACCAAGAGCCCCGAGGAATTGAGTCAACAGCTTGAAAGGATCGACTCCTCTTTGGCTTACCACCAAGCGCAAGTGAATACCACTGAGGCAGAGTTTCAACATGCCGCCGGAAAGCGCCGAGAGGTACGCAAGAAGCTCGAAGAGAGTCGTGATCGCAGGACCGAAGTCGGTGCCCTGCTGGAACGATTTAACCTACTTGACCGCCATTACGACTCCGACATAGAGCGGCTCGGTGCCATCGAAGAGGGCGGCACATTTTTCAATGTACTGGGCTCCGGAGATTGCCCTTTGTGTGGCGCAAAGTCGGAACACCATCGACCCGATGGCGATTGCGGCGGCAATATCGACGCGGTCGTTGAAGCTGCCCGTAAGGAGATTGCCAAGATCAAGGTACTCAGGGGTGAACTGGCCGCGACGGTCCGCGAGCTTGAACGTGAGGGTGCGAGTTTCGATAGAAGAATGCCCGCCGCCGTTAAAGAGCTGAAGGCAATTTCGGATGCCGTAGACGGCTTGATTTCGCCGAAGCTCTCCAAGCTCCGTGCAACCTATGGCGAGTTCGCAGACAGGCGCGGTGAGGTACGCGAAGCGCTGGCGCTCTATGCCACCGTGCAAGATATGGAAAGACGCCGCGCCGAGTTGGAGACCAGTGCGGAGGCCGAAAAAGTCGGATCGCTCGCCAGTGCGGACATTCAGACCACCGTTGCGGACAGCTTTGCGCAGACAGTGGAGATCATACTCAAGGGTTGGCACTTCCCCGAAGTTGGCCGTGTCTTCTTCGATCCGAAGGCGCGCGACCTAGTGGTTTCCGGGAAGTCGCGCAGTGCGTTCGGCAAGGGCCTTCGCGCGATTACCTACGCGGCATTTACGCTCGGATTGCTCGCCTTCTGCCGCACCCGGCAGACACCTCACACGGGCTTTGTCGTTCTCGACTCACCGCTGCTCGCGTACCGCGAGCCCGACGGCGACGAGGACGACCTAAAAGGCACCGACCTGCAAGAGCAGTTCTACAACTACCTCCAGGAGATGCCCGATGACACGCAGGTAATCATCGTCGAGAACACTGATCCTCCCGAATCGGTTCGGAACCGAGATCAGTCCCTGATGTTCAGCAAAAACCCGCATCACGGCCGATATGGATTGTTCCCGTATCAGCCGCAACCCGCGCAGTAGTGCTCCGCACCGGACACGGCGCCGACATCCGCATGGAGAGCATTACCAAGTTCCTCGCTCGTCTGGGTTTCCCCCTTCACAACACGCGTTGGTCATGGGGTGCTCGTTCTGACCTCGGAGTGCTGCTGACTACGTGGACGGATGACCTCGATGAAAGCCGCCGCTTCGTGCGTGTGATTGGCTGGCGGTCGCAGGCACGATCACCCGCCGGTCTGAATGAGCGCCTAGACCACTTGCGCACGCTTTGGTCGGGCGGCCTTGCCGGGTATGCCGTCCTTGCCACCGCACAAGACACCAAGGCCCAGCCTCGAAAGATTCAGTCCTACGACAGCGAGAACGTACGCGCAATCGTCTCACTCACCGCACTACCCGATGGTTCGATTTGGGCAGAGCTTGGCGAGAACATTTCTGTTAAACGGTTGAAGAAGCACGCAGCAAGTCATCGTCTCCTCTCCGGCGAAGGAGCTTTTCCCATTGACCGTGTGCCTAGCAAGTTTTTTAAAGCATCGTCTGCCGCCTACCTCGCCAAGCTGCCCGCCATGCGTCAGTGGTTGATTGATGTTGCGAGGCAGCGCGGGACCGTCACATATGCCGAAGCCCGCGCGCCATTCGGGCTGCGCACACTGGAGCATCGACACGCGATGGATCGCATTGGCCACGAATGCCTGGACGCGGGCGAGCCCATCCTTACATCCCTGATCGTCGATGAGACGATGGGCCGTTGCTCGGAGGGTTTCGTCAAGGAATTTCGGCGCGACGATGTCGAGGAGCGTCAAGACTGCTATGCCTTCTGGTCGCCACATGGCGATTCGTGCGCAGCACTCTATTCGGAAGGTAGCGTGATCGCCAAGCCCGCCTCAAGCGCGGGTACAGCGCCAGACGGAGTGCTACGGGAACGTGCCGCACGCTTTGCCAAGGTGGCTGCGAGGCCGGAGCAAGCTGCGTTTCGTCGGCGCGTCTTTCTTGCCCATGATGGCGCTTGCGTCGTCACCGGCTGCATGATTCCCGAGGCCCTGGACGCTGCACACCGCGACGGGCGCGATTGGCGGCTCGGGCACAACAGCGGGGCGGATGGCCTGCTCTTGCGAAAGGACATCCACGCGCTTTACGACGTCGGGCTCGTTAGCATTGATGAGCACGGCACGGTCACGTTTCACCCCAAGGTTGAACCTCACTACCGTGACTACCTGCGAAAGTCCTGACGGGTCGGCAAGAGCCACCCGATCAGGCAGACACCGAACGGCAGGAATTCGAGCGGACCTGCCACCGGGTATGCCGTTGTCAGCAGGCAGCAATCAGTCTGAAGCAGGCACGGCGGCCTCCGCTACAAGGCCTGCCACTGACCCTTCGCTACGACTTCGTGCCCGGTGCTGTTTGGGGGAACACAACCATCCCGGCCAACACCGGCCACGGCGACGAGCGCCATGCGTTCAGCCCTTCCTGCCCTTGAGAAAACTGCCTATCCTCGCGGCAACTTCGGGGCTGGTCTGGGTCAACCCGGCGGCGAGCGACTCGACATAAAAGCCGTCGTCGGTGGACATGTTGCTGATGCGCTGAATGGCGGTGACCATGGCGTAATTCGCCATCGGCGTGTTCTCGGCAATGCGCATCGCCAGTTCCCGCGCTTTCGCCATGCCGGCGCCGGCTTCCACCAGATAATGGGAAAGCCCCAGTTGCTGACCTTCTTCCGCGCGGTAGGTGCGGCCGGTCAACATCATTTCGCACATCCGACCCTGGCCGATGATGCGCGCCACGCGCACCGAGGCGCCACCGCCGACAAATATCCCGTGGCGGCCTTCGGGCAGTTGATACATCGCCGAAGCCCCGGCGCGGCGCCCAGCCGCGGCGCTCGCCAGCTCCAGTCCGCCGCCGATCACGGCGCCTTGCAAAACGGCGATGACGGGCGTGCCTGACATCTGGATCCGGCTGAACACCCGTTGCCAGCCTTGCGAATGCTTCATCACGGCAAAGGGCTCGCGATGCTGGTGTTCGGAGAGATCCAGCCCGGCGCAAAAGTGCTCGCCTTCGCCGGCCAGGATGATCGCGCGAGTGTCTTCCGGCGCCGCGTCCCAGGCCTTTTCGAGCGCCGCCAGCAGGCGGTCGCTGATGGCGTTGCGCTTGGCCGGCCGCGCCAGCATGATGCTGTAGATGCCGTCTGTGCAGGAGGTTTTAATCAGTTGTTCAGTCACTTCATTGCCCTTCAGTTGGCACCCAGGGTGATCACGCCGCCGTCCGCCAGGTCGGAATACAGATCCAGCACCAGGTCGGCGCGACGTGTCAGCACGGCGCGCTGATTGATGTAGCCCTTGTCGGTGATTTCACCGGCTTCGGTCGATGGCGGTTCCGCCATCAGCAGCAGGCGCGATGGATAGGTGCTCGATCCGCCGCCCTCGCGCTTCAGGCGCAGCATGCCTTCGCGCACTCTTTCCTTGACCGCCGGATGAGCCAGCACGCGGTCCGCCGTAACCTCATCGCCGAGTTTCGCCAGGCGGCGACATTCGGGCAGGTTGGGAAATACCAGGAAGCCGATCTCGTCGCGATCATGGCCGCTGACCACGATGTCCTGCGCGATCGGGGACAGCGCATCGATGCCCGCCACGCGCAGGCTGCCGACATGCACCCAGGTGCCGGTCAGCAATTTGAAATCTTCCGCCACGCGACCGTCGAACAAAAGTCCCATCTCGGGCTTGTTCGCATCGACGAACTCGACCGCGTCGCCGATGATGTAAAAGCCATCTTCATCGAAGGCTTCCTGCGTCAGCTTCGGCTGCTTCCAGTAGCCGGGAAAGACATTCGGCCCCTTGACGCGCACCTCCAGCTTGTCGGCCACCGGCACCAGCTTGAGCTCGGTGCCGGGGATCGGCACGCCGATCACCCCGGCGCGCACCGCCTGGAAATGGCAATCGGTGGCAGCCGGCGAAGTTTCCGTCGAACCCCAGGAAGAAAGCAGCGTTACCGGCTCGCCCAGTTCCATGCGCGCCAGTCGATCCAGTTCCTCCCACAGATGCTGAGGCAGCGCCGCACCGGCATAGAAAATGATCTGCAGGCGGGAGAAGAAATTCTTGCGCAGGACGGCGTTGTCGCGCAGCTGCGGCACCAGCATGTCAAATGCGCGCGGCACACTGAAGTACTGGGTCGGAGCGATCTCGGTGAGATTCTTCACCGTTTTCTCGAGCAGGCCCGGAACCGGTTTGCCACCATCGATGTAGAAACTGCCGCCCCAGCACAACACCTTGTTGAAGGTGTAATTGCCGCCGAAGACATGACTCCAGGGCAGCCAATCGACAATGATCGGCTTTTGCCTGGCCATGAAGGGCCAGATTGCCGCATTTGCTTCCTGGTTCGAACACATCATGCGCTGCGTGGTGATGACCGCTTTCGGTGTGCCGATCGAACCCGAAGTAAACAGGAATTTTGCGATGGTATCGGGTGTCACCGCCTCGAATGCACGCTGCACGGCGGAATACTTCGCCGTGTCGCCAGCGCCGAGTTTTTCCATCTCGGCGAAGGCCATCGCGCCCGCCGCGGACTGGCTGTTGCTGCCGGCCAGCACCACACCATCGTGCAGCGCCTTCACCGCTTCGATGGCCGGCAGAAAACGCTCGATCGGATCGGCAAAAATGACGCCAGGGCGCAGCAGCTCGACGTTGGCCTTGAGCTTGGCAAAGTCCTTCGAGAGCAACGAATTTCCGGGCGACACCGCGCAATGCGGAATGCCCACATGCAGGCAGGCCAGCATCAGCAGCGCGTGTTCGATGCCGTTGTCCGACAGCACCAGCACCGGCCGCTCCGCGGAAAGCCTCTGCCCGAGCAGCCATGAGGCGATGGCCTTGACGCGGGACAGCGTGGTGGCGTAGGTCAGCCTGACCCATTCGCCGTCGCCCCCCCGTTCGGCCAGGTAAAC
>JAIPCT010000056.1 GCA_021738065.1 Burkholderiaceae bacterium | reverse complement strand
TCCCGGCAGCGCCGCTCAAAGCGGCTGACCTCCTTGAGCACCGCCTGGATATCGTCGCGCTGCTGCTCCAGCGCGGCGCGGCGTTGCGTCAGCGCGTCGAGAAACGACAGCAGCTGGGACGATTCATCCTCGGCCGTGTCGTACATGTCGATCAAATCCTTGATCTCGGCCAGGCTGAGCCCCAGCCGCTTGCCGCGCAGAGCGAGCTTGAGCCGGGTCTGATCGCGCTTGCTGTAGACCCGGTTGCCGCCTTCGCGTGCCGGCGAAACCAGGCCATGGGATTCCCAATAGCGGATGGCACGGGTGGTGACGCCGAACTCGCGCGCCAGTTCTGTGATGGTTTGCGTATCGCTCATGATGGCGGGCCGGCGCGCACTAATGCTGCACTGCACATAAGGTCCTGAAAATTGGATAAAATGGACTAAGGAATATTTACAAGTTAAGCAGATTACGCTCAACGATGCAAAAAGATACCGCTTGAACGCTCCCCTCGCCTACATGCACGAAATCTCGCCGCCGCCAGGAACCACCGTGGCCGTCGCGCCGGGAATCGAATGGCTGTGCATGCCGCTGCCTTTCGCGCTGAACCACATCAACTTGTGGTTGCTGGCCGACGGCGACGGTTTTACCGCCGTGGATACCGGCTTTGCCCTGGACCCGATCAAGGATGCCTGGAAGTCGGTGCTCGCCGGCCCGCACAGCGGTATCCCCGGCGGACAGAGTCAGGGACGACTCCGGGAATTCGCGGAGCACGGCTCCACGCCGGCGCCGGTCGGCGACAGTGCAATGTCGCCAATGACCTCCACCGGAGGCCGAAGGCTGAAACGTTGCATCGTCACCCATTGCCATCCCGACCATCTCGGCCTGGCCGGATGGCTGGAACAGGAAACCGGTGCGCCGCTGTGGATTTCCCAGGGCGAGTATCTCGCGGCGCACATGATCGTGGAACAGATCGGCAGCTACTCGATCGCCAGCATGGTCGAGTTCTTTCGCCGGCATGGTCTCGATCAGGCCCGCATCGCCGGCCTGGTTGCGCGCGGCAATGGCTACAAGCGCGGGGTGACGGCGATTCCCGCCACCTATCGCCGCCTGTTCGACAATCAGCTGCTGCGCATCGGAGCGCATGAGTGGCGCACCATTGTCGGTTTCGGCCATGCGCCGGAGCACATGAGCCTGTACTGCGCCGAACTGGGCGTGCTGATTTCAGGCGACATGCTGCTGCCGCGGATCTCGACCAATATTTCGGTGCTGGCCAGCAACCCCGACGGCGACCCGCTGGGCTTGTTCCTCTCTTCCATCGCCGGCTTCCGCAGCTTGCCCGCGGATACCCTGGTGCTGCCCTCGCACGGCCGCCCCTTCCGCGGCCTGCACGCGCGCGTTGACGAGCTGCATGCCCACCACGCCGAACGTTGCGAGGTGCTGCTCAAGGCCTGCCGGGGCAAGGCGCACAGCGCCGCCGATCTGATCGGTACCTTGTTCGGCCGCGAACTGCCGGACCCGCACCAGACCATGTTTGCCATGGGCGAAGCCATTGCCCATCTGAACTATCTTGAACACGCCGGGAAAATGCAGCGCGTCGAAGAGAGCGGCCTGACCCGTTACATCAGCAATGAACCACGCGGGGAATAGCGGAGCCCCTGATGATGAAACAAAACATACGTTGCAAGAGGGTCCGCCCCCTCCCAACCGCCCCCACGCGGGGGCGGCGACTCATTGGCTCGCTTTGCTCGACGTTCTGCCGTCGCATCGAACGAGTTATTTCACGCTAACCGGAGGAACACTCATGTCCGCGAACGAACCCAAAGCACTGCCTGATCCCAAGGAAATCGCCGAGACTTACGCCGAGGTCGCCCAGCGCGCCTCGCATCTGATCACGGCACACATGAAGCGCCAGATGAAGAAGGGCATTTCCGCCCCTTCCGATGAACTGGGCATCGCCCAAGCCTTCATGGACATGATGGCCAAGATGCTGGCCAACCCGTTTCAGATGGCGCAGGCCCAGATGAACCTGGTGTGGGACTATTTCTCGCTGTGGCAGCACTCGATGCTGCGCTCCATGGGCATGGAAGCCGCACCGGTGGCCATGCCGAAGAAGGGCGACAAGCGATTCGCCGACGCGCAATGGGAAGAACACTTCCTGTTCGATTTCGTCAAGCAGAGCTACCTCATCACGGCGCGACATATTCACGACGCGGTCGGCAACGTCGAGGGTCTAGAAGACATCTCGAAAAAGAAAGTGAACTTTTTCACGCGCCAGTTCATCGACGCACTGTCGCCCTCCAACTTCGCCGCGACCAATCCGGAAGTGCTGCGCGAGACCGTCAGGACCCATGGCCAGAATCTGCTCAAGGGTTTCAACAACCTGTTGCGCGACATTGAGGAGGGCGACGGCCAGTTGCGGGTCAAGATGACCGACCCCTCGGCCTTCGAGATGGGCAAGAACGTCGCCACTACACCCGGCAAGGTGGTGTTCCAGAACGAAATGATCCAGCTCATCCAGTTCACGCCGACCACCAAGCAGCAATACAAACGGCCCTTGCTGATCATCCCGCCCTGGATCAACAAGTACTACATCCTCGACTTGCGCGAAAGCAATTCCTGGATCAAGTGGTGTACCGACCAGGGCCACAGCGTGTTTGTGATTTCCTGGGTGAACCCCGATGCCAAGCTGGCAATGAAAGGCTTCGACGACTACCTGACCGAGGGCGCCTTGACGGCCATCGACAAGGTTTGCGAGCAAACCGGTGAAAAGGAACTCAACCTGATCGGCTACTGCCTCGGCGGCACCCTGCTCGGTTCGACCATGGGCTACATGGCGGCCAAGAAGGACAAGCGCATTGCCTCGGCCACCTTCTTTGTCGCCCTGCTCGATTTCTCGATTCCGGGCGAGCTCGGTGTCTTCATCGACGAAGGCCAGATCGCCAGCCTCGAAAAGAAAATGGAAGAGCGCGGCTTCCTCGAAGGCTCGGAAATGGGCGGCACCTTCAACATGCTGCGCTCCAACGACCTGATCTGGACGTTCGTGGTCAACAACTACCTGATGGGCAAGGACCCCTTCCCCTTCGACCTGCTCTACTGGAACTCCGATTCCACGCGCATGCCCTACAAGATGCACAGCTACTACCTGCGCAACATGTACCTGAACAACCTGCTGCGCGAACCGGGCGGCATTACCCTGCTCGATACGCCGATCGACATCTCCAAGGTCAAGACACCGTCCTACTTCATCTCGACCATCGAGGATCACATCGCTCCGTGGCGCAGCATCTATCTCGGCTCCAACGTGCTCGGCGGCCCGGTCCGCTTCGTCCTCGGCGGCTCGGGACATATTGCCGGCATCGTCAATCCGCCGTCGGCCAACAAGTATGGCTTCTGGACCAACGAGGCCAAGACGCGGCCCGAGACCCCAGACGCATGGTTCGAAGGCGCCAAGCAGCATGAAGGCTCCTGGTGGACGGATTGGCAGAAGTGGATCACCGATCTCGACGATACAAAAGTCCCGGCCCGCGATCCCGTCAAGGGCAAGCTCAAGGTGATCGAGGATGCTCCAGGCACTTTCGTCAGCTTCCGCCTCGACACCCAGAATAAGTAGCCTCGCCTATTCCGAGATACACAACGGGCACGGAGTCCCCGGACTCCGCGCCCGTTTTCTTTTTGAAACCTCATTGTTTCCGGATTCCCGAGCGTATCGAATTCATGCTTCCGGCAAAAGGATTCGCACCGGCGAATTGACAAGTTGGCGCCCGGAGCGGCAATTGCTCGCCTGAATGAAACGCCGCGCCTGACGGTTCGCTCGCTTGCACGAGCGCCATCGCTTTCGAGCCGCTGACAAACCAGCCACCACAAAAAAGTTTCAAGAATCAGGGCTTGAGTGCAAAGCCACTCGCATGGCGAGTGTCGAGATTTTCAGCCATGTCTTTGGTAATACGGTTTGGCCAAATTATCCCGAATGGGCACTTGTTCGGGCTGCGCCTGGGTGCTAGTGTGGCGACCACCCAGATATCCGGATCGTATAAAGAGGTGGCTCAGCAAAATAGGACTGCGCCGGATGAGAAGCGCGAATCACCAACGGTGCCGAACGAACATCAAGGTTTCGGATTCCGGGAACGGAGGAACACGGCTATGCGAATGGAAAGTGCAATGTCTTTGACCCGAATGGCAGCGATGGCACCGAAGAACATTTTGAAGTGTCGGCGCTGGCGAGACGGCGAAGGATGGTGCGAGCGACTGATGGAACAGCTGGGCGCCATTGGAAACCGTGGTCTGTCCCCAATTGTTCCTATCGTAATCGTTTTGCTGACGCTAACGTTTTTTGGAGCAAGTCCGAGCTGGGCAAAAGGGCCGCTAGATGGCGATGCGTCGACGTTTGGCAAACAGACTCTTTCGCCAATTCTGATACGAGAAAAGCTTTGTACCTCAGTGCAGGACTGCCGCGAGCGGGAGTACTTCTTCTGCACCTCGTGGGAATCCATTTCATGCGATTTATATGGCATTACGGATGAAAAGATTATCAAGGAAATTCTCTTGGCGATGCTGAACAGCGGACTCAAGGCTTCTCATTTCCGTTTTTGGCTCAGATCTCATCGCGACAAGTCGTTTTTTGATAAGCCAATTTTGGAATTTATTGATCATACAGGGGGCAAATAGTCATGGGGCAACCAGCAACGCAACTCACCGCACGAGTTGCAACCGTTGAAATCCTGACGTATATCGGTGATCTGACACAAATCATCTCCGATCCGTCGGAAATGATTCCACACACATTTTTGAAGATAACCGATGTCAATGGCAACATTGAATATGTCGGGTTTGCACCTCAACAGATTGGCCTCGTGGGTACCGGCGAGATATTCGACAATTTCTACCATCCAATCTTTAACAGTTCCGGCCCCATCTCGCTATCAGCCGATCAGGGAGATCGGCTGATGGAATACGTTAACAGTGCGATTGCAAATCCACCTTTCTACAATCTTCCGTTTGGCTCTCAGTGTGCCGTTTGGGCGTTAAACGGTGTCTACACTGCTGTAACGGGAGCCAGTATAGATCTGACTATTGCAGCAACACCCGAGAACCCTTTAGGTGTGCTCGGAACGCTAACAACCGAATTGGTGAACCCCTATACGGTCGCGCTGTTCAATGACGGATATCAAGTCGGTACGCAACTCAACAATGCAGCCGGTTCTGCAATAGCGGCAGTAGTTTCCAACGCTGTCGATGCTGCAAGTGCCGCTGAAGGCTATTTGGCAGGCGAGTATTTCAACTGGGCTTTTACGCAGACATTTGCCGATGGTGAAGTGCTGGGCTTGGATTTTGGTGAATTGGTGGCCAATCCGCTTGTTGCGCTTTGGGAAGCAACCCGTCAGAAGGTAGGCAATCTCGTCACCTCAACTGAATTTGCTTCGAATCTTGTCGCCGACAATCTTTTTAACGAATTGGTCACCCTAAACCCCGAGTTGCAAACCGCGCTTCAGGACGCGGGCGCGCAGGTCACCCAAATGTCTCAGGATCTCGCCGCTGCCTGGGATGGATTCCAGACCAGCCTGGACGCGGCTGGTGAAACCGTGGCGAACGACTTTTTGAACTTTGCCATGGGTCTGAGCGAAAGCATCGAGGGAATCCCGGAGTCCCTTCTTGATCAATACAACGACATGCTTGCCGCGCAGGACGGACTCGTAGCAATACTAGATGCTGCAGGGAATTCTGCTGAAAAGCAATTCCTCAATTTAGCAATCGGGCTGAGCGATGCATTGTCATCAACAGGCGAGTCTGTATTGGTCTCACTTAGCGACTTGGCGCGGGCACTAGGGAACGCAATGGATGGCGTGAATCCTTGGCTGCAAGTATTTGAGTTTGTGTCGGGAACTGATCCGTCACTAGGCGGCCTTATCAACGCTGTACAGGGTGGATTCGGTGCTGCCGAGCAAACTTACTCACCTCTAATTCTGGATCTGGACGGTGATGGCGTGGAAACTCTGGGTCAGCAAAGCATTATTCACTTCGACCATGACAAGAATGGGTTTTCCGAGCTCACGGGCTGGGTTGGCAAGGACGACGGCCTACTCGTGCTAGACAGAAACGGCAACGGACAGATAGACGACGGTGGCGAGCTCTTTGGCAACAACACGATCCTGGCCAATGGGAGCTTAGCTTCCAACGGCTACAAAGCGCTCATGGAGCTCGATGCCAACCAAGACGGCAGCATCGACATTAGTGACAGTGCATACAGCACCTTGCGTGTTTGGAAAGACGGCAACAGTGATGGGGCCGTCGATGACGGTGAACTTATGACGCTGGAGCAAGCCGGAGTAGAGAGCATCAGTACCGGATACTCGTCCAGGCCCGCTCATTTTGACGATTTTGGCAACTGGGTTCCGAACAATCCGGATGACATTGATATTTATGGCAATGAGCATCGACAGATCGGCAGCTTCACTAAAGTTGGCGGATCAAGCGGGAATACGGCTGATGTCTGGTTTAACGTGGATATGGCTCGCACGGTCGACAAGGACCTAATCACTATCAGTGCCGAGATCGAAGCGCTTCCAGAAGTAGCCGGGTTCGGAAACGTACATGGGTTGCGGCAAGCGATGCAGCGCGATACAAGTGGAGAACTGAAGACACTTGTATCTCAGCTTGAGAATGAAACCGACTTTGACGTGCAGTACCAACTTACATCCCAAATTCTGTACCACTGGGCGGGTGTTCAAGGCGAAGACCCGAATAGTCGTGGGATCTACTTGGCGGGAGAAGCGCTTAAGCTTTACACCCTGGAAAAGTTTGTTGGTAAGGAATTTGTTTTGCTTGAAAATGTTTCTTCGGATACCGAAGGTCCAATTGGAGCTGCCGTTGTAAGGGATACGTTTAGCCAACTTGCGTTCTGGGCCTACAGCCAAATCATGACGCAGACCCATTTCAAACCGCTACTCGATTCGATTTCATTGACGGCAAATAGCGATGGCTCGATTGGGTGGGGAATGTCTGGTGTCAGCGATTCGCTGCATTCCAGATACGATACAGACCCGGTGGAGGGCATGCGCTATGCGGCTCTTTTTGTGGCCACCCTTCAGAGTGTCATTGGAAGCGAAACCAATCCGGTACTTGATGCTTTACGTGCCGAGGGAAACCCAAATGGAACCGGATTTGATCTGTTTTTGGCGAATTTGGGGCCAAACGTTGACTATCTTGGCAACAATTCCAGCCCCATTAGCGGAAGCGGAGACGACGTGCTGTTTGGTCTCTGGGGCGATGACAGTTTGAACGGTGGGGCCGGTGATGATCAACTCTTCGGTGATGTGGGGAATGACCTTCTAATGGGAGGTCAAGGTGACGATCAGCTATACGGCCACATCGGAAATGATCGCCTGATTGGGGAGGAAGGAAATGACACCATGACGGGCGGGGCCGGTGATGATTTTCTGGAAGGTGGTGCAGGCAACGATACCTACGTATTTGGTCGCGGCGATGGTAGAGACACAATCGTTGACTCTGACACGACGATGGGCAACGTTGACACGATCAAGTTTGCGGCTGATCTAATGCCCAGCGATGTGACGCTTTGGCGCGACGCAAACAATCTATATCTTGGCATTGACGACCGTGCCGACACGATAACAGTGTTGTCATGGTTTGGAATCCAAAGCAACCGAGTAGAGGAAGTTCGATTCGCCGATGGTACGGTCTGGGGAGTCGATGTACTTGCTGCTGCAGCATATATCGGCACGGCAGCAGGCGATCAACTCGAGGGTACGGATCAGAGTGAAGTGTTCATGGGGCTCGATGGCGCCGACACCATTTTTGCAAATGGTGGTGCCGACCTACTGAACGGCGGCGCCGGCAATGACTCTCTTTACGGCCTTAACGGCAATGACACTTTGGATGGTGGTGCAGGCAATGACTGGCTGAGCGGAGGTGATGGCAATGACACCTATCTGTTCGGCAGTGGTGATGGCCAAGATACAATCTTCGATGAATTCGGTACGGATACTATTAGGCTCGGCGCGGGACTCACAACCGCCAACGTCTCGTTGGGACGCGACTCATCCAACCTATTTGTTGGAATCAACGGCACTGCTGATGTCCTCACCGTATCAGGTTGGTTCGACGCGAGCGCCAATCGTGTGGAAAGCGTTCAGTTCGAGGATGGAACGATCTGGAATACAGCCAAGCTAGCTGCGGCTTCCTTTAGTGGAACCTCCGAAGCCGATGTAATTTACGGCACCACCAGTAGTGAAGCGCTGCTAGGTTTTGCTGGGGACGACTACCTCTATGGCGACTCGGGTAACGACATTCTGGATGGTGGAACCGGCAACGACACGCTGGAGGGTGGCGCGGGGAACGATACCTACTATTTCGGTCGTGACTATGGTCAAGACTCAATCACGGAAGTGTCAGGCACCGATGTCATCGCTCTGGGCGCCGGGCTTACAACAAACGACGTCCAAATCTGGCGCGACTCGTCGAATCTCTATGTTGGTATTAGCGGTACCGCAGACGTTTTGACCGTTATAGGCTGGTATGACGTGAGCGCCAATCGCGTTGAAAGCATCAAATTTGCAGACGGCACGATCTGGAATACCGCCACATTGGTGGCGGCTGTTTTTGGCGGTACATCTGGAAACGATGCGCTTTTTGGCACGACCAGCAGCAACACAATGCGGGGTTATGGTGGGGACGACTATCTCTACGGTGACTCGGGCAGTGACATTCTGGATGGCGGCATCGGCAACGACACACTGGAGGGGGGCGCAGGAAACGATACCTACATTTTTGATCGAGACTACGGTCAGGACACAATCAACGAAGTATCGGGCACCGATGTCATCGCTCTAGGCGCCGGGCTTACAACAAATGACGTCCAGATCTGGCGCGATTCGTCGAATCTCTATGTTGGCATCAACGGTACATCGGACGTTTTAACCGTTATAGGCTGGTACGACGCGAGCGCCAATCGTGTAGAAAGCATCAAGTTTGCGGACGGCACGATCTGGAACACCGCAACGTTGGTAGCTGCTGATTTTGGTGGCACATCTGGAGCCGATGCGCTGTATGGCACGACTGGCAACAACATGATGCGTGGTTTTGGCGGAGACGACATCCTCAGCGGCGACGCGGGAAACGACACTCTGGATGGTGGAACTGGCAATGACACTTTGGACGGCAGCATGGGGAACGATACCTACCTGTTCGGTGCCGGCTACGGTAATGACACGATCTACGAGTACTCCAACTCAGGAAATACCGACGAAGTTCATTTCCTTTCAGGTATCGCCTCGGATCAAATTTGGCTTAGGCAGATTGGCTACAATTTGGAAGCCAGTGTAATTGGTACGGCAGATACGTTAACGGTGGCAAATTGGTATTTGGGCTCCAACTACCATGTGGAGCAGTTCAAGACCGCTGACGGCAAGTTGCTCTTGGATAGTCAGGTCGAGAACCTAGTGCAGGCAATGGCTGCATTTGCTCCACCGTCTGCCGGCCAGACGACATTGCCAACGACCTATCAGGATGCGTTGGCACCGGTTGTTGCCGCCAATTGGCAGTAAATTTTGCCCAGACCTCTCCGGCTGAAATGCCGGAGAGAATTCAGCTTTGCCCGGCATTCGTACACGGCCAACAACATAAGCACTGAACATTCGGCCATGGTCGAACGTTCAAGTAAACTCAGCCCACAATCATGATCGATCGCACACTCGATGTCAGTCTCGCCTGAAATCCGGGTTTCCAATGCCTCAACGCGGCGGGTGGTGCTGGACACCAATGTCCTGGTCTCGCTCTATGTTTTTTCCGACAGCCGTTTTGCTCCGTTGCGGGAAAGAATCGAAAGCGGTGAATGGCAGGCGCTCACCAATGAGGCCTGTTTCAACGAATTCCGTCGCGTCCTCGGCTATCCCCTGTTCGGGCTCTCGCCCGAGAGTCAGTTGGGCGCGCTCAATGCCTATCAGCTCGATGTCACTCGCGCCGACGACGTACGGCCGGGCAGCGCCAGCCTGCCACGCTGCAGCGATCGCGACGACCAGAAGTTTCTCGAACTGGCCCGCGACAGTGCCGCCGACTGGCTGGTCACGGCGGATAAGGCATTGCTGCGCCTGGCGCGACGCGACAGGCTGCGCGGCCTGTTTCGCATCATGACCCCTGACATGGCGCTGGCGGAAGCATGAGCTCATGAACGAAAACCGCGATACCGGCGACAGCGAAGAAAGCGCAAGCATTTCCTGCAGCCATTGCGCGGCATGCTGTTGCCGGCTGGAAGTCATGTTGATGGGCGACGATGACATTCCCGCGGCCTTGAGCGTCGAGGACAAATGGGGCGGCTCGGTGATGCGTCGCCTCGACGATGGCTGGTGCGTGGCCGTGGACCGCGACACCATGAAATGCAGCATTTACGAAATCCGGCCGGGCGTGTGCCGCGACTATCAGGTCGGCGACAGCGATTGCCTCGTCGAGCGGGCGCGGCTTCCGGTCGCCGGAGGAAGTCCAAGGGTCTATCCACATTGGCCATTGAAGCCGCTTGCCGCATGAGCCTCGCCCAAGCCAACAATCCGCTGCACGGCCTCACCCTGGAAACCATCCTCAAGGCGCTGGTCTCCGCCTACGGCTGGGATGGCCTCGGGCAGCGGATCGCCATACGATGCTTCATCAACGAACCCAGCATTGCCTCCAGTCTCAAGTTTCTGCGCCGCACGCCCTGGGCGCGGGCACAGGTCGAGACGCTCTACCTGGCGCTGCGACAGCGTGAAACAAATAACGACGAGGCCGCCAATGACCTATGAAGAACATCTCGATGAAGTGACGACGCTCATTACCGAAAAGTACGGTACGAGTGACGAGGAAGCGATCCGCATGGTGATGGCGGCGCAGGCCGACGACTTCTTCACCAAACACGACGATGATCCCTCAATTTGCACCCTGGAGCGCGCGGGGCGCGACGCCAAGCTGGTTTTCAAGAAATACAAATAGCCCGGAGGGGACGGCCTGCCGCCCGCCTTGCCTCAATCCTGCCGCGAATTCCCGATCACGAAACTGGCCAGCTTTCGCGCGATCTGCGCGACGCTTTGTGATCCATCGGGCCGATACCACTGCACGGTCCAGTTCAGCGCCCCTATCAGAAACAATCGCGCCACCGTGCTGTCGTCGGCGATGAGCCCATCGCGTTTCAAATCATTCAAGGCTTGCTGCCACATCAGTTCGTAGCGGTCTTTGAGCAGCACGACCTCAGCCGACACTTCGGGATTCAGATGGCGGCTCTCATGCAGCAGCGTGGCGGCAAAGTCGCGCCCTTCCTCGCCGAGCAATTGATTCAGATGGGCGCGCAGCATGGCCTCGAATGTCGCCCGCGACGACTTGCCAGAAACCGCAACTTTCTCGACGGCCTGATGAATCGCATGCATGCCTTCCAGCACCACGGCGCCGAGCATGTCCTGCTTGGTCTTGAAATGGTAGAAGGGCGAGCCCGAGCGCATGCCGACGGCACCGGCGATGTCGCGGATGGTGGTGGCCGGGTAGCCTTTCTCGTGAAACAGCCGCCCCGCCGCGCGCACGATGTCGGCGCGCCGATTGGGTTCCACGACTTTGGCGACCGCTTTAATCCTGGAAGCGGCCATGGCGCCCTTCCCCTTCCTTGAATCGATCGGCGCCGGTTCGCGCCTCGCCACTGTCCAGCGATAGTGCGCCGTGACGGCATTCGTTTTGCAGCGCCGCCGGCAGGGACTGACCCCACTGTTCATAGCTGGAGAGCCGATCATGGCGCATGCAGGTTTGCGGAAAGGCGGCGATCTGCGCGGCAAGGGCTTCCGCCGCGGCCCGTGCCTGGCCGTCAGGCACCAGGCGATTGGCGAGTCCGAATGCCAGCGCCTCCTCGGCGCCGACCGGCCGGCCGCTAAGAATCAGATCGAGTGCGCGCGAATGGCCGATCAGACGCGACAGGCGGATCGTACCGCCATCGATCAGCGGCACGCCCCAGCGCCGGCAAAACACGCCGCAGGTCGCCGATGCTTCCATCACACGCAAATCGCACCAGAGCGCAAGCTCAAGTCCGCCGGCGACGGCGTAGCCGGACACCGCCGCGATCACCGGCTTGGACAGCAGCATCCGCGTCGGACCGAGCGGCGCATCGCCTTCCTCGCTGAGTTGCCAGTCGTCAGGCTTGGCGACAAAAGATTTCAGGTCGGCGCCGGCGCAGAAGTGTCCGCCGCTGCCGCACAACACGGCGACATGGGCGGCGGGGTCGGCATCAAATTCACAAAAAGCGTCGGCCAAAGCCACTGCCGTGGCGCGATCGATCGCGTTGCGCGCCGTTGGCCGGTCGATGATGACGGTGGTGACCGCACCCTGACGTTCGATCAGCACACTCATTTGACGGCCATCCTCCCAGCCCCCTGCCCAAGACAGGGGGTGATGGTGGTTCGCCGTGGCGCAGCGCCGTGGCTTGTCTGCGCCCTGCGTCGGTCGGCCCGGCGCTGGGCGCTCATGATGCGGGCCGCGCGATCGCTTCGTGGTCGAAGTCGCCCGTCGCCCGCTTCTCGCTGCTGGCGACCAAACCCGGATACATGGCGAGCATGTCGGCCACCAGTTGCTCATAGGGCAGGTCGTCGAATTCGCCGCGCTGCTTGACGTATTCCATGTGACGCTGACTGGCCGAGTTGAAAGGGTGCATCAGCGAATCCGTCTCGCCATCGAAGTCCAGCGGCATGACGCCAAAACGTTCGCACATCTGGATGTTGAAAGCGGGAGTCGCCTTGACCCACTTGCCGTCGAGAAAGAGGCTGACATAGCCGTGCCAGGCGTAGATATCGGTGCCGAGCAGGCGCGCCAGCTTTTCCGTCGTCAGATGGTTCCTGACATCGGCGAAGCCGGGTCGCGCCGGAATCCCGACGGCGCGCAGGCAGGCGGCGTACAACAACGCCTTGGGTACGCAGTAGGCGACGCCATTGATCAGCGTGGTACTGGCGCGCATCGCCTCGCGCTGCATGCTGGCGCTGTAGGGATCGTAGCGAATCTCGTCGCGCACGGCGTAGTAGAGGGCCAGCGCCTTCTTCTTCGCCGTATCGCCAGCGCCGACTTTCCTGGCGACGAAGTCCTTCACCACCGGATGGTGGTAGTCGAGAAACTCCGTGGCGGCGAGCCAGGCCGGTTGCATTTGCCCACCCCCCGGCCCCCGGCCCGAGGGCGGGGGTGACGCTGGTTCGGCTGCTTCCGCATCCTCTGTGCCGCCGGCTGGCACCGGCTCGGGGCGGCCCTGCGCCCGGCGCGCGTTCATGCGGCTGGCCAAGCGCGGCCGATGATCGCCACGAAGTCGGTGGCCGCCGGCAAGGTGCCGAAGCTGGCACCCCAATGATTGGGCATCAGGCGCGAGGTGCAGAAGGTTTCGGCCACCGGCTGCGGCGCATGGCTCAGCAGCAGCGCGCCCTGCATTGCCAGGGCAATTCCCTGCGTCAGTTCGCGCCCACGAGTCTCGATGTCCTGCGGATTGTTCAATCCGTCTTTCAGTTTTGCCACAAAGGCATCGAACCCCCTGTTCTTCCCGAGCGCCGGCGCAATCTCGGCGGCCAGCACTTCGATGCTCTTCGGATGCCGCGCCATGGCGCGCAGCGTGTCGAGGCACATGACATTGCCCGAGCCTTCCCAGATCGAGTTCAAGGGGCTCTGGCGGAACAGGCGCGGCATCGGCCCTTCATCGACATAGCCATTGCCGCCATGCACTTCCATCGCCTCGGCAACCAGGGTCGGGCAGCGTTTGCAGATCCAGTACTTCGCCACCGGCGTGAGGATCCGGCGCAACAGACCCTCCGCTTCATCCTCCTGCGCGTCGAAGGCGCGCGCCAGACGCAGCGACAGTGCCGTCGCGGCCTCGGTTTCCAGCGCCATGTCGGCCAGCACGTTCACCATCAAGGGTTGCTCGCGCAACAGCTTGCCGAAGGCCGAGCGCAATGATGTGTGGTGCAGCGCCTGCGACAGGGCGCCGCGCATGATGCCGGTGCTGCCGATGGCACAGTCGAGCCGCGTGTAGACGCCCATCTCCAGCACGGTCGGGATGCCGCGCCCTTCCTCACCAACCAGCCAGCCGCGCGAGCCCCAGAACTCGGCCTCGGTTCCCGCATTGGAGCGATCGCCGAGTTTGTCCTTGAAGCGCTGGATGCGAATTTCGTTGAGCTGCCCTTCCGGCGTCCAGCGCGGCACGAAGAAGCAGGACAGCCCCTTGGGCGATTGCGCCGTGACCAGGAAGGCGTCGCACATCGGTGCCGAGAGAAACCACTTGTGACCGACGATGCGCCAGCTGCCATCGTCCAGCGGCTCGGCGCGCGTGGTGTTGGCGCGCACATCCGAGCCGCCCTGCTTCTCGGTCAGGCCCATGCCAATCAGCACGCCGCGCTTTTGTTCCACCGGTATGAAGCGCTGGTCGTACTCGCGCGAGAGCATTTTCGGCATCCAGTCGCGGGCGACCTCCGGCACGTGGCGCAATACAGGCACCGCGCCATAGGTCATGGTGGTCGGGCACAGCGAGCCGTCTTCTATCTCGGCGAACATCACGTAGGCGGCGGCGCGGGCGACGTGGGCACCGGGCTTGGGATCGGCCCAGGGGCCGGTGTCGCAACCATGACGCTTGAGCCAGCCGAGGCACGCATGCCATGAAGGATGGAACTCGACTTCGTCGCGGCGGTTACCGTAGCGGTCGAACAGTTTCGGTTGCGGCGGATTGACGTTGGCCAGACGCCCATGCTCTATCCATTCCGCGCTGCCGACCTCGGCGCCGCGCGCCATCAGCCAGTCTTGCGCCCAGTCGGCACCTTCACGCGCCACGGCTTCCTGTAGCGGCAGATTGTTGCTGTACGCGTTGTAGTTTTCCAGGGCATGGGCCTGGTTGAGGACCTCATGGCTGGCGGTGAGCATGGGAGGTGTCGGGATCATGGTGCGCTCCTTGAATCGATGCAAAGCAGGTCGGCGAATGAAACATTTTTGTCCTGCCCCCGGTGCTTGTCAAGCAAGCGCTTGCTTGGTAGCATGGCCGCCCTTCTGCAGCAAAGACGGAGAGTCAGGCCATGATGTCGATTCCACGCACCCTGTTTGACGAGGACCACGAAGCGTTTCGCGATACCGTGCGCCGCTTCATGGAGCAGGAGGTGGCGCCCCATCACGCGCGCTGGGAAGAACAGGCGCACGTCGACCGCGAGATCTGGAACAAGGCCGGTGCCGCCGGTTTTCTTTGCGCGACCATGCCCGAGGAATACGGCGGCGTTGGCGTCGACAAGCGCTTCTCGGTGATTACGATGGAGGAGTCGGCCCGCATCAACGCCACAGGCCTGGGCTGGGGCCTGCATTCCGAGATCGTGGCGCCCTATTTGCTGCATTACGGCAGCGAAGTCTTGAAACAGAAATACCTGCCAAAGATGGCCAGCGGCGAAATGATCGGCGCCATCGCCATGACCGAGCCGGCTGCCGGTTCAGATCTGCAGGGCGTACGCACCACAGCAGTTCGGGAAGGCGATCATTACGTGGTGAACGGCTCGAAGATTTTCATCACCAACGGCTACCTCTGCGACCTGGTGATCGTCGTCGCCAAGACCGATCCGGCCAAGGGCGCCAAGGGCACCAGCCTCTTGATCGTCGATACCACGATGCCCGGCTTCACCAAGGCCAAGCCGCTGCACAAGGCCGGCATGAAGGCGCAGGACACCTGCGAACTGTTTTTCGACAACGTCAAGGTGCCGGCGGAAAACCTGCTCGGCGACGAAGGCAACGGCTTCATCTACCTGATGCAGGAACTGCCCTGGGAGCGTTTGCAGATCGCGGTGATCGCCATGGCCTCGGCCGAGGCGGCGCTCGACTGGACCATCCAATACACCAACGAGCGCAAGGCTTTCGGCCAGGAGATTGCCAAGTTCCAGAACACCCGCTTCAAGTTGGCCGAGCTAAAGACCGAAATCCAGATCGGCCGCGTCTTTGTCGATCGCTGCATCGAACTGCTGCTCGAAGAGAAACTCGATCCGGCGACCGCCTCGATGGCCAAGTACTGGTGCACCGACCTGCAGTTCAAGGTCATGGACGAGTGCGTGCAACTGCATGGCGGCTATGGCTACATGTGGGAATACCCGATTACCCGCGCCTGGGCCGATGCCCGCGTGCAGCGCATCTACGGCGGCACCAACGAAATCATGAAAGAACTCATCAGCAGGAGCCTGTGATGACCGACGCCTTCATTTTCGACGCCCTGCGCACGCCACGCGGCAAGGGCCGGCAGGGCGGTAGCCTGAACCAGGCCACGCCCATTCATCTCGCCGCCACGGCGTTGCGCGCCTTGCGCGAGCGGAACAATCTCGATACCTCGAAGGTCGACGACGTGGTTCTCGGCTGCGTCGAACCGGTCGGCGAGCAGGGCGCCGACATCGCCCGCGTTGCGGCCTTGTATGCCGACTACGCCACCAGTGCACCGGGCGTCACCGTCAGCCGCTTCTGCGCCTCGGGGCTGGAGGCCTGCAATCAGGCGGCTGCCCAGGTCATGTCGGGCCAGGCCGATCTGGTGGTGGGCGGCGGCGTCGAATCGATGTCGCGCGTGCCGATGTTCTCGTCAGGCGGCGCATGGCCGACCGACCCGCAAGTAGCAGCCAAGACTGCCTTCGTGCCGCAAGGCATCTCGGCCGACTTGATCGCCACCAAATGGGGCTTTTCGCGCCACGATGTCGATGCCTACGCCGCCGAATCCCAGCGCCGTGCCAAACAGGCCTGGGACGAAAAGCGCTTCGCCAAATCGATCGTCCCGGTGAAGGACATCAATGGACTGGTGATGCTCGATCACGACGAGTACATGCGGCCGGAGTCGACGCTCGAATCGCTGTCGCAGCTCAAGCCCGCGTTTCAGGAACAGGGCGAGAAGTACGGATTCAACAGCGTGATCCTGCAGCGCTACCCGGAAGTCGAGCGCATCAATCACGTGCATCACGCCGGCAACAGTTCGGGCATCGTCGACGGCGCGGCCGCCGTGCTTTTCGGCACCCGGGAAATGGGCGCAGCGCTGGGCCTGAAGCCGCGTGCGCGAATCCGCTCTTTCGCCTCGATCGGTTCCGAGCCGTCGATCATGCTCACCGGCCCCTCGTACGCCGCCGAGAAAGCGCTGAAACGCGCCGGCATGTCGGTCAAGGACATCGACCTGTTCGAGCTCAACGAAGCCTTCGCTGCCGTGGTGCTGCGCTTCATGCAGGTGCTCGATGTCTCCCACGACAGGATGAACGTCAATGGCGGCGCCATCGCCATGGGCCATCCGTTGGGCGCCACCGGCGCCATGATCCTCGGCACGCTGCTCGACGAAATGGAGCGCCGTGATCTGGCCACGGGCCTGGCCACGCTCTGCGTCGGTGCGGGCATGGGTACGGCAACCATTATTGAGCGAGTCTGACATGCTGAACTATTCCGTCGATGCGGATGGCATCGCCACCGTCGAATTCGATTATCCGAACAAGTCGCAGAACATCCTCAACGCCGGATCGATGGGCGCTTACGCCGAGGCAATGCAGAAGGCGCTGGCCGATCCCGCAGTCAAGGGCATCGTGCTGACCTCGGCGAAAAAGGATTTCATCGCCGGCGGCGACCTTGCCGAACTCGGCGCCGCCACCGACGCGGCGGCTTTTCACGCCGCGATCAGCGGCTGGCACAAGCTGATGCGCGGCATCGAGTTGGGCGGCAAGCCGGTAGCGGCTGCGTTCAATGGCAGCGCGCTGGGCGGCGGCCTGGAACTGGCCCTCGGCTGCCACTACCGCGTTGCCGCTGACAATCCCAAGGCGCGCTTCGGCTTTCCCGAGGTGACCCTGGGGCTGCTGCCGGGCGCCGGTGGCACGCAACGCACGCCGCGCCTGATCGGCATGCAGGCGGCGGCGCCGCTGCTGATGGAAGGCAAGCGCATCAAGGCAGCGGAAGCGCTGAAGGTCGGCCTGATCCACGCCGTGGTGAAAGTCGGCGATGAGCGCACGGCGGCCAGGCAGTGGGTGCTCGACGCCGTCGCGTCCGGAGCAAAGCCCTTGCAGCCATGGGACACCAAAGGATTCAGGATTCCTGGAGGCGGACCCAACACCCCCAATGGCATGCAGATGCTGATGGCGGCCAACGCCATGCTGCGTGAGAAAACCTACGACAACTACCCGGCGCCCAAGCACATCCTGTCTTGCGTCTATGAGGGTCTGGCGACCAACATCGACACCGGCCTGGCTATCGAGGCGCGCTACTTCACCCACCTGGTGATGTCGCCGGTGTCGAAGAACATGATCCGCAGCCTGTTCTTCGGCATGCAGGATGCCAACAAGCTGGGCTCGCGGCCGAAGCATGTCGCCGTCCAGAAGTATTCGAAGATCGGCATGCTCGGGGCCGGCATGATGGGTGCCGGCATTGCCATGTGCACTGCGCAGGCCGGCATCGCCGTGGTGCTGCTCGACACGACGCAGGAAGCGGCGGATAAGGGCAAGGCCTATGCGTCCAAACAGTGGAGCAAGCAAGTCGCCAAAGGTCGCATGACGCAAGAGGCGATGGACGCTCTGCTGGCACGCATCCACCCCACCACGGACTATGCGGATCTTGCCGGCTGCGAGATGGTGATCGAAGCGGTGTTCGAGAAGCGCGAGATCAAGGCGGAGGTGACGAAGAAAGCCGAGGCGGTGATTTCTGCCGATGCGATCTTCGCATCCAACACCTCGACCTTGCCGATCACCGGCCTGGCGCAGGCATCGGTGCGTCCGGCCAATTTCATCGGTTTGCATTTCTTCTCGCCGGCGGAAAAGATGCCGCTGGTCGAAATCATCGTCGGCAAGGCGACCTCGGACGAAACGCTGGCGCGTTCGATGGATTATGTGCGGGCCATCGGCAAGACACCCATCGTGGTCAACGATTCGCGCGGTTTCTTTACCAGCCGCGTTTTCGGCACCTATGTTTCGGAAGGCATGGCGCTGCTTGAAGAAGGCGTGCCGCCAGCGCTGATCGACAAGGCCGGGCTGATTGCCGGGATGCCTGTCGGCCCGCTGGCGCTGGCCGATGAAGTATCGATCGAACTGATCCACAAGGTCACGCAACAGACCCGGGCCGACCTCGGAGAAGCCTATGTCGAGCGCGCCGCCGATCGCGTCGCGGCAAAAATGGTGGCCGAACTCGGCCGGCTCGGCCGCAAATCCGGCGGCGGTTTTTACGACTATCCGGCGGGGGGTCCGAAACATTTGTGGCCGGGCTTGGCGGAGCACTTCCCTCAAAAAGTCGGCGCTGGCTCGCTTTGCGTACCTGGGATTCCGCTTCGCGGGCAGGCAACGGCGATAGTGACGCTGGAACAAATCGTCGAGCGCCTGATTCTGGCGCAATCGGTTGAAGCCGTGCGCTGCCTCGAAGAGCATGTATTGCGTGCGCCGATCGACGCCGATGTCGGCGCCATACTCGGCTGGGGCTATCCGCCCTTCCGTGGCGGACCGATCGGCTGGCTGCACAGTTTGGGCCTGGCCAACGCGCTGGATGCATTGGAGCGACTGACAAAAACACATGGCGCCCGCTTCGCGCCACCCGAACTGTTGCGCAACCTGGCGGCGAAAGGAGAAAGCTTCTATCCCGCTTGATGCATAATTGAAACCGAAATCAAAATACCAATAAAGCATTATTTTTAGTAGGGTCTAACCGAAACTACTACCCGGAGGAGACATCGGGTGCTGCAACTTCTGCAACTCATAGTTAGCGGAGCGGCGATCGGCTGCATCTACGCGCTGATCGCATTGGGCTTCGTGCTGATTTACAAGGCGACCGAGACCGTCAATTTCGCCCAGGGCGATTTGATGATGATCGGCGGCTTCATCGGCTTGTCGGCGATGACGCTGATCGGCATGCCATTCTGGCTGGCCTTTCTCGTCACCATCGCCGCCATGTCCCTGGTCGGCATGGGCACCGAGCGTCTGGTGCTGCGTCCCCTGCTCGGCCAGCCGGCGTTTACCGTGGTCATGGTCACCATCGGCCTGGGCTACCTCGCGCGCGGTCTGGTGACCATGATTCCCTACTGGGGAACGGAGACCCATGCCTTGCCGGTGCCCTACAAGGATGAAGTGATCTGGATCGGCGGCGAGCCGGGATCGAACGACGCCCTGGTCCTGTCGGTGGAGCATCTGGTGATCATTCTGGCGACGGTCGCCCTGGTCGCATTGCTGTTCGTCTTTTTCCGCTACACGCGGCTGGGCATCGCCATGCAGGCGACCTCGCAAAACCAGTTGGCGGCGTTCTACATGGGCATCCCGGTGCGTCGCGTCAACATGATGGTGTGGGGGCTTTCCGCGGCGATTTGCGGGGTCGCCGGCCTCCTCCTGGCGCCGATCACCTTCATCCATGCCAACATGGGCTTTATCGGTCTCAAGGCCTTCCCCGCGGCGGTCGTCGGCGGTTTCGGCAGCATCCCCGGGGCGCTGGTCGGCGGACTGGTGATCGGCATTGTCGAATCGCTTTCGGGTTTCTATCTGCCCGAAGGCTTCAAGGACGTCGCCGCCTATGTGGTGGTGTTGATCATGCTGGTGGTCAAACCCAACGGCCTGTTCGGCGACAACCTGACCAAGAAAGTTTAAACGGGATCCCGCATGCACTTTCTATTCAAGACCCGTTACGAGCAGGACATCAGCCTGTTCCGCCACAATGGACAGCGCTTCTGGTACGCGCTGCTGGCGCTGGCGCTGGTGGCGGCGCCCTGGCTGCTGTCCGAGTACACCCTGTCGCAGCTCAGTTTCATCGGCATCTACAGCATCGTCTGCCTGGGCTTGATGCTGCTGGCCGGCTACACCGGGCAAGTCTCGCTGGGCCATGCCGGCTTTCTCGCCATGGGCGCCTACACCGAAGCCTACTTGCAGGCCAACGGCTGGCCTTTCGCCCTGTCGCTGCCGATGTCGGCACTGGTCGCCGGACTCACCGGGGTCATGATCGGCTTGCCCGCGCTACGGGTCAAGGGCATGTATCTGTCGATCGCCACCCTGGCTTTCGGTTTCATCCTCGAGGAAGTGGTGGTGCGGGCGGAACACATCACCGGCGGCAACTCGGGAATGCAGATCGGCAAGCTGATCATTGGCGGCATCGACTTCGACGACCACGTCAATTTCTACTATCTGGTGATCGGCATCGCGGTGACTTGCGTAATCGGCATGCTCAACCTGCTGCGCAGCCCGACGGGCCGTGCCTTCGTGGCGATCCGCGATTCCGAAGTATCGGCACAGAGCATGGGCATCAATCTGGCCTACTACAAGACCACGGCCTTTGCCATTTCCGCCGCGCTGGCGGGTATTTCCGGGGCGTTGTACGCGCACAAGATCACCTTCATCACGCCCGACCAGTTCGGTTTTCTGCAATCGATCGAATTGCTGATGATGGTGGTGATCGGCGGCCTGGGTTCGATCCAGGGCGCGATATTCGGCCCCAGCTTCTGGTTCTTTGCGCAGCAATTGATCGTCGTCGGCAAGGACTGGCTGCCATCGGCGCTGGGGCAGCAAACCGGCCTGCAGCCGACGATATTCGGCATCATCCTGATCGCCATCGTGCTGTTCGAACCCATGGGTCTGTATGGGCGCTGGCTCAAGATTCGCACCTTCCTGCAGATCTTTCCCTTCTATCGCAAAGGCATGTTCAAGCGGCAGAAGAGCTACATGAAATCGGAGCGGATGAAGTGAGTCAAAAACTTTCACCACAGAGACACAGAGGCACAGAGAAATGCAATGGGATTGCTTGCCTGCGGTTTGCTGGCGGTCGCACGGAGGCTGGTTGGCAGCTTTACGCTTTATTCTGTGTCCTCTGTGTCTCTGTGGTTAAACCGGGGTTTTCTGCATGACCACGCCGATGCTCGAAGCCGTCAATCTGTCGGTGCAGTTCGGCGGCCTCAAGGCGGTGGACAATGTTTCCTTCGACGTCTGGCCCAATGAGGTGTTTTCGCTGATCGGCCCCAACGGCGCCGGCAAGACCACCATCTTCAACCTGATCTCGGCGCTCTACCGGCCGAGCGCGGGCGAGGTCCGCTTCGAAGGCGAGGTGATTTCGCGCATGCCGCCCTATGTTGTCGCCCGGCATGGCATCGCCCGTACCTTCCAGAACATCGAACTCTTCGAACATGCGACCGTCTTGCAGAACCTGCTGGTCGGCCGCCATTGCCATCGCCACACCGGCTGGTTCCAGGATTTGTTGTTCACCGGCTCGGTACGCCGCGCCGAGCTCGAGTTTCGGCGCCAGGTTGAGGAAGTCATCGACTTTCTCGACTTGCAACACTACCGCGACAGCATGGTGGTCGGCCTGCCCTACGGCGTGCGCAAGGTGGTCGAGCTGGGCCGCGCCCTGTCGATGCGGCCGCGCCTCTTGCTGCTGGATGAACCTTCATCGGGCCTCAATACCGAAGAGACCGAAGACATGGGCTTCTGGATCGAAGACATCAAGCACGACCTGGGCATCACCGTGATCATGGTTGAGCATGACATGAGTCTGGTCTCCCGCGTGTCCGACCGTGTGCTGGCGCTGAATCAAGGCGAGGTGCTGACCCTGGGTACGCCGCAGGAAGTGCAGGCGCATCCCGGCGTGATCGAGGCCTATCTGGGCGGAGTTGAAGAATGAATACTTACCACGGCGCGCACGGCGACACGGCGAGGCCACTATCTTCGGTTTTTCGCCGTG
>JAIPCT010000055.1 GCA_021738065.1 Burkholderiaceae bacterium | reverse complement strand
GGACGATTTCTTGTTGGATGGCGATTCGCATGACTTCAGGATCGGCGATTTCCAGCTTTCTCATGATGACACCTCCGGAGCAGGGAACTGTCATCAGTATAATTCAATAATGCGGCATTACATATGTCGCTATGTTTAGCCAAATCTCTAAATACGGAACGATTCCAGGGAGTAACGCCACGCTGATGCAACTGTTTGATTTTCTCTCTCAATTCTCCAATCACAAGCCTCCTGGTTTCTCCCTCTCCTCGGAGCATGATCTTAAGTATGGTTTCCAGATAGATTCGCGCCTTTGAGATGAATGCCTGTGCAGCCTCAGGCGTCTTCTTGCTCGTTGCGTCAGCCCAAGACCGTGTGAGTGAATTTCCTTCCACCAAACAGAGGCAGCCTGTATCCGAATTGGCTGCAGCAATGTAGGCACGTATCCCTTCAACCTTATCAGTCTCAAGTTGAGCCAAAAAAGACTCGTCGTAGGTCGCCAGTACGATCTGAATACTGGTTGGTGCGGCTTGGAGGGCGGCGATATACTGAGCCCACCGATGTCTGTGTGTCAGATCGAAAGTTGACTGAGGATCGTCAAGAACGAGCAGCGGTAGACGGTCTTCTCCTAATTGCTCAACAGCTTCCTGCCGGACAGCAAATACGAACGACCAAAGCAATGCTCTGAGCCAAGAGGCATTGGCGACCAGCGAGGCATCAATCCGGATGTCAGGGTCAAATCCCCCGCGGACCGTGACGCCAGTTTTCTTGTCCATGTGCGTAGAGTGAAACTTCAATTTTTCTACAATGTGGATACCGTCGAGTAATTTAGCCATGCGGGAGGACAATCCCTCGATGGCGTTCTTGGTCTCCGCCTCAGCAAACTTCCGCAGCGCCTTCAGCGGTTCCAATTCATCGGCAATATCCTGCCGGCGTTTTTGTTCAATATCGATTACGTCAATCGCGAGCCCATGCTTCCATGCTTCACGCAAGCCTTTAGCCGCATCGCGATAGGGTGTCGAAGCGCGCATAGCGTCATCGAGCTGCGCCAACTTTCCGCAAAAACTATCTTGCGGCACAGGGCTGTGAGTCTGTCCAGTTAGATCAGCCCACCATTGCTCCCAGAGGGCCTTGTTCTTCGTAGCCCACTCTGAAATGTTGAGAAACCGCTCGGCGATGGCTATTGCTGAAAGCGTCTCTAATGTTCCTTCCGGCACCCCTTCCGCGGCGATAGGTACCACTACCTCGGACAGGTCTTGACCGGGTACATTTAATAACGCAGCTGAAGCCAGTCCAGCGAGACCGGTGAGGCAAGTTGCGTAGCGCTGGGCATCAACGAAGCGATCGCGCAGCGCCGCTTCAATATCTCTCTTTGGCGAAACAGCTATTACATCGTTACGCAGGCGCCGGAGAGATATTGGAATTGCAGCTTCCAAGTCGCGCTGAATAGCGTTCACATTGTCGCGGTATGTCCGTTGTGCAGCATCTCCTACACTTCGGAAATGTTCTATCTCCGCCACTAGCCCGGGGTTATTCTTCAGCGACTGAGCGCAAAGTGGACAATCATCCACGGTACCGGACGAATGTTGTTGATGCCACGCAGCAGCTATTGCTTTTAGCTGGAAACGAGAATCATCGATAGCCTTTTTGTTCAGCTCAAGCGCTTCCTGTAATCGCGTCCTCGCTTCCGCTACCGCAGTAGTGAGCCTTGCCGAGGTGTCAGGTGGAAGTTCTGTCTGAACGGTCAAGATGGTTGTCCATAACGATAGCCCAGATAAACCTTGATCCATTTCCGTCTTTGCAGCGTCAATGGCCACTGCGACTTGTTGTTGCGCGGTAGCCAAAGTGAGATCTAGATTTGGCCCAAGGTCAGCACTGATTACGCTAACGGCTGTCGCGGCTTTCTCAGACAGACTCTTCCCAAGCTCAGCCATTGGCCCCAATTTGTCGCGAGTGTCCGATGGAATGAACTGGGGCAACTTCTGTTCGATCGACGCTAGTGCAATCCTCGTTGTCGAGAGCGCGTCCGCAAACTGTTGGGCGAGCTCGTCGCGGCGTTGAGCTTTCGAATAGCCTAGGTAGTCGCGCGACTTGTGACAAAGTTCGCCGACAAATTCGCCAAGCAACGCGATTTCATCGAGACCCGTGAGCATCTGCACTGCGGCGGTCAGTTGCTCCTCACCTGCTCCGAAACGAATGTGGGCCAGCCTTGTTGGCATCACTAGCCCAGTTTCAATCAGCACCGGCGGAAATTCCAGCCGTGGATCAACATTGTGGTTGAACTGACCGTTGCTTAGAGTTCTATCCACAGTCGCCTCGTCGCCAGCAACATTCTTAAAGGTAAGCTTGACCTGCACAAATGGGCTAGTGGCAAGCAAACCCACCTTGTCGGGGTAACAAGCCAAGGGCGGCCAATCGCCAACCTTTGAGCCATTTGAATCGAAGACTTGCGATTGGCTAGATTCTTCGGCACCTCTGCTTGAATCCCTTGGCCGCTGCCCTGTTAGCGCCCAAATAAGTGCGGCTACTAGCGAGCTCTTTCCACTACCGTTGGGCCCGTCAATCAGTAAGCTTTCCTCATTCAACTCATAGTCAAATTTTGTTCCACCCCAAACGTTAATCCCACCGAACCCTTCTGCTTCGATTCTTGTGAGGTGCCACGGTCCAGCAGTTCTGGGCTGACTACCGGATGTCGGCGTGACTGTTGCCGGATCGATGTCTGAGTCAAATGCTTCTGCCAGACCAAGCACAAATTCAGCGGGGAGTCCCTTTACTACTCTAATCTTCGATTGGAGGAGGAACGCGAACAGCCTCCGGCGAACTGGCGTGGCCAACTCAAGCAAATCCTGTCTTCCCCCATTGTCCCAAGGAATTCGGGCTCCCTGAACAAGCGACTGCTCAATTTCTGCTTTTGTTCGGCGCGGCATCTCGTTCTCCCTAGCAATCTGCTTGTCCATTATGCTCGCATATGACAAACGCAGAGGCGAGTGTGGAGTTTCATGCGTGGGAAAAGTGTTTCAGGTAGGCGGTAGTCTTGGGTCGAAGTGCCGGTTCAGTGTTCAGGAAGCGGGCGCTCAAATTGGTTGCATTGATCGTTGAAAGGGTGATTTTGAATCGTCCGATCCGGCTGACAAACAGCCCCACTCACAAGCAAAAGTCGGCGCTGGCGATACGGCGATTATTTATGCGATACCGATGCCGGATGTCGGCCAGCGGTTCGCGCGGCCTGGCGGCTGTACCGTCGGCGTTTGCGGATCGCGTTCAAGGATCTCGACCAGCTCGCGGGCGTGGTTGCGCAAATGGTTGTCGGCGTCGGGGTCGGCCGCGACGCGTTCCAGCAGCATCGCCGCAAGCCACGCGGCGCGCGGGCAGCCGGTTTGCATGTGGGTGGCAAGGTGCGCCAGCGCGCCGGCGATGGTGCGGGCCGGCGCTTGTTCGCTGGCGAATTCGGCGGGAAGTGGATGCTTGATATTCATTCGAGACAGCCTCCAAAATCAAAGATTGGCTGGCTGCCGCTGGCTCGCATGCGCGAGCCAGGGTGGCTGGCTGATTAAAAAGGACGAGAGTTCAGCGGGTGATGCGTGTTGCGTTTACCAGACGTAGAAAACCAGAATCCAGGAGCTGCCAACGGCGACCAGCGGCACCAGCCAAACCATGAACGCCGCGATGAGGCGCGCGTTGCCAGCACTGCCAGGTGCGGCGTTGCGCAGCAGTCGCAGCCCGAGCCATGCCGACCAGAGCAGGCCCAGCGCCAGCAGCGCGCCGCGCAGGATGTCCAGCCCCGGCAGGGTGATGGCTTCGGTACGCAATTGACCCAGCGTCAGCATCGACAGACCCAGAAACAGGCTGATGCCGCCCAGGGGCACCAGACCCAATCCCAGCCGCTGCCAATTGACCCCGGCCAGCCGCGCCGAGGTGCGCACGGCAAGCAGCGCGGTGCCACCGATAACCAGGGCAACCGATCCGATGTAGGCAAGGATCGCGAAGCCATCGAGCCAGGTGAACACGTCGTTGGCCTCCGGGTAGCGGGTCAGTAGCCACCAGGCCGGGCTTTCATCGAGCATCCAGTACATTTCATGATTCAGCAGCCATTCAGCGGCGGTTTGCTTGCCCCACACGAACCAGGGATTGACGCTCCATTGGAAGGCGCCGATGGCGACGCCGAGAATGCCGAAGCTCAGCAGCAGGATTTCGTTTGTTGCCGGTGGCGGGCCGGAGAGAATCTCGGCATTGGGTGAGCGCGGGGTCAGCGTAACCGCCCCGCGATGATCGCTGCAACGGCCGCAGGCATGGCATTGCGACATGCCCGGCAGGTGCTTGACGTCGAGCAGGGGCGCGCAGTCGACGGCGTCGTGCCGCGCCGGGTGACTCTCCCAGACCTTGCGATCCACCTGAAACTGAAAAGGCGCCAGCCGCGCCAGCAGCGCAAAAACGCCGGATACGGGGCACAGGTAGCGGCACCAGACGCGCTTGCCTTTGCCGTACATCCAGCCGATGGCGGCAGCGGCTACGGTGGAGCCGCCGAGAATCAGCAGTACCGCCTTGGGATATTCATAGACGCTGATCAGTTGGCCGTAGATGGTGGTCAGCGCGAAGGCGACCAGCGGCCAGCCGCTCCAGCGCACCCAGCGTGGAATGCGGCCGCCACGTCCGTGCCGGCTGGCGAACTCGGTCAGTGCCCCTTCGGGACAAAGCACGCCACACCAGACGCGGCCCATCAGCATGATTGAGAGAATGGCGAAGGGCCACCAGACGCCCCAGAATGCGAACTGCGCGAACAGGACCAGCTTGTCGTGCCAGGGAATCACGACCGACGTCTTTTCATGAAGTACGGGTTCGCCGGACCCCGCATGTCGGTTCGGGTCGACAAACGACGCCGCACCGAAGTCGCTTGAGAGCAGTCGCGATCCGGGCAGAGGGTGCGGCAGGAAGGCGGGCAGCGCCACCAGCAGCAGGTAGAAGACCACGATGACCCACTGCACGGCAAGGATGGCGCGCCGATGCGTAGCCATCCAGTCGCCCAGTTGCGCCAGCCGTGTGCGGCGTTGCGGCAGGCGGGGGTGGAGGGTGATGGTCGCGGTTTGCATCGAACTCTACTCGGCAACGATCAGCAGTTCGCCGGTGGCGATGTTGAATTCGTCGACAAACAGGTGTTCCCCTGCCGGCAGTTTGACGACGACGAAGGACTCCGCGTTGGCGGCCAGGATTTTCTCTACGTGCAGGTCGGCATTTTCGAACTCCAGCGGCCCCGGTCCATTGTTCTTCAGGATGAACTTGATGCGCTTGCCGGCCGGAACGACCAAGCGCTTGGGCGTGAACACCCCGTCATTCACGGTGATGGTCCAGGTCGGCAACGGCGCCGCGCCGGTCTGGGCCGGACTTTCCGTGGCCCAGCCCAGTCCCAGCCAGAGTGCGGCGACGAAAGCGCTGTGTGCATAGGGTGCGCGCAGCATGCTCAGAACCCCAGCTTGGCGCGCAAGCCGAACACTTTCAGCGTCGGTGCGGAGGCGTTGCCGCCCGGTTGGCGGATTATCTGGAAGTCCGGGGTCAGTTCGACATGGCTGTTGAGCTTGTAGCGGTAGTAGAGCTCCAGTTGCTTTTCCAACCCGCTCGCCTGATAGCCGAAGTCGGCATTGCCGTCGGTATTGGCGTCTATGGTCAGCGAATCGCGACGGAAGCTGGCACTAGTGCGTAGCGCGCCGAGCGCCAGGCCGATGCTGTCGGCCGCGCGTCCCCATGGACTGCCGTCCAGTTCGGCGCCGACCGTCAGCGCGCGGTCGAAACGTACCTGGCCCTTGATCTGATGGCCATAGCGGCCGAACAGCGTCACGTCGTCGGCGATCTTCTGGTCGGCGGAGAAACCGATACCGGCATGCTTGCGCTCGATCTGGTCATAGGTCGCGCCGCGGCCACGCCCGTTGTGCCACAGGTAGGCGCGGTAGTTGCCCGGCAGATAATTGAAGCGCGCGGCGGTCTCGGCCTGGGCAATGACCAACGGCCCGGCCAGCGAGCCGGAGAAGTTGGCGCCGGCACCGCTGCCGAACACGCCCAGCGAGAGGCTCCATTCCGAACCCTTCTGCTTCTCGTTGACGTACTGCGCGATGACGCCGGGGGCGAAGCCGTAGGCGTCGGCGCGGATATCGCCACCCGAGTCAAGCAAGGGGTTATGCACGAAGGCGTTGTTCATGAACTTCGCCGACTCGTCGTCCGCCACGCTGTTCTGGTCGAAGAATACGAAGGGATCGATCTTGCCTGCGGTCAGGTGCAGATGTTCGCGGGCATTGGCTTTCACGCCATCGTCCATCAACGGAATCTTGAGTTGGTACCAGGCCTGCGCCAGGATGCCGAAGGAATCGTCGCTGCCGGCACTGGTCTCGAAGGCGGTGGTGTTGGCGCCGCTGGTATAGGTGGGGCGCAGGCCGATGCCGGTGCCTTGGCCGAAACGGAAGTGCGTGAATATGCTGCCCTCGGCATCGCCGATTTCGCCGCCGGGCAGGCTGACGGAGATGTCGCCACGGTAGTTGGCGCGGGTTTCGTCGACGCCGCTCGCCGTGCCGCGAGAGCCGACTTTCTGGACCACACCGGTGAGGCTGGCTTCAACCGAAATACCCTGGAGCGATTCAATCTGACGGGCATGCTGCTGCATCGACTGCGCCTGGTTTTCGACGAACTTGAGGCGGGTTGCGAGTTCCGGCTCGCGCTCACTGACGCGATCGCTGGCCAAGGCCTGTTCCAGCGCCTTGTTCTGGCGTTCCAGCGATTCGATGCGTTCGGCCAGGCGCTTGAACTCAACTTTGAGCGCGGCCACTTGGCCGTCGGCGGCCAGAGCCGGGGCGCTCAGCGCCGCAGCCACCACGGTGGCGACAAGCGTACGTGTGAAAGCCATCTCAGTAACCGCCTTTCTTGCCAACGCCGGCATAGACGAATTCCCATTCCAGTTCGACGGGTTTGAACCAGGGACGCACGCCGGTGGCGCGGTCGGTATGGCGGCCGAAATGATTGCCTGCGGGGTTTTCCTTGGCGTTCGGCGGAAAGACGATGAACTTGAGCTTGTACTTGCCCGGACCCTTGAGCTTGACGTTGTCGCCGTAATGCGGGCCGTCGCTGGCGACCATGGGCATCATGTCGCCCTTGATCACTTCGCCGGAGGGCAGCTTGGTCAGTTCGTACTTGACCAGCAGATGGGGAAGCCAAAAGCCTTCGGGAAAGCCGTTGGCATTGTTGGCTATGGCGTGGATATCGGCTTCGAGATGGATATCCGATTCGGAAGCCTTTCGCATATGGCCTTCCGGTTCCATTTCCACGGGCTGCAAATAGACTGCCGCCACTTCCATGCCGGCCACGTTGTGCGGCGAACCGATGGGATATTCAAGTGCCGCAGCACTGAGCGAAAAGCCTGCGGTGACAACGAAAGGCAGGAAACGAAAGAACGAACGGAAACACAACATGGCAAACCTCCAAAGATGAACATGATTCTGACTTTGGCTGGCTTGCCGATGCTTCGGCTGGCTGGCTGAATGGGGCAGTGTGGTGCGCGCTGCCGGGGAAAGGGAAACTACGAGTTGGGCGCGGCGCCCATTTGTGTTTGCAGGTAATTCGCTACACCCACCTTGTCGATCAACTCGAGCTGGGTTTCAAGGTAGTCGATGTGCGCTTCGGTAACTTCAAAAATTTCCGGCGACATCCTGCGCGCGCAATCGGAGCAACGGCCGCAACAGGCGCCGACGCCCGGTTGCTCGCGAAGTTCTCGCAAGCTTCGGCAGCCGCCGCTGACTGCTGATCCGATATCCTTCTCGGTAACGGCATTGCAAACGCAAACGAACATGAACGCTCCCGGCCTATTTTGTAAGGATCAGCTTGCCCTGGCGGGTGCGCCGCAGGCGATAGGTTGCACCCTGATGGCTGATTTCGATTTCATCCCGGCAACCGAGCAAGGCCGCACTATCCAGCGGAAGCGGTGAGGCTGGTGCCGGGCTTACCTGCTTGTTCTCCGTTTCTGGCAGCTGGTTATTGGATTGCATTGCACTTTTTCAAATTCAACAGTAATGCGAATGATTCTCATTGAGATGAACTCCATTGTCAAGCGGTATTTGAAAAGCGATAGGTCTGGAATTGCGACGCGGTGGCGATGGCGCTGTCAGGATGGCGAAATATTAGCGGCGCTATAATTCAGCCTTTCGCAAAAAGGAGCAGGCTGTGGGCCTTGATCGCGTTCCATCCGGTATGGATTTGCCGAATGATTTCAATGTAGTCATTGAAATATCCATGCATTCCGAGCCGATCAAGTATGAAGTCGACAAGGAGTCCGGTGCCCTGTTTGTCGATCGTTTCATGTCAACGGCCATGCACTATCCCTGCAACTACGGCTATATCCCGCACACCATCGCGGGAGACGGCGATCCGGTGGATGTGCTGGTGCTGTCCCAGTTTGCGCTGCCGCCGGGGGTCGTCGTTCGCTGTCGCCCCATCGGCATGCTGAAAATGGTCGATGAAGCCGGGGAAGATGCCAAACTGCTGGCGGTGCCGGTGGACAAACTCACGCCCATGTATCGCGACATCGACAGTCCGCGCGATCTGCCGCAGATTATTCTCGACCAGATTTCGCATTTTTTCCAGCACTACAAGGATCTTGAACCGGGCAAGTTCGTCAAGATTCAAGGCTGGCTTGGCGTAGAGGACGCAAAAAAAGAAATAACGGATGGCGTCGCGGCATTCAAGAAGGCGAAGAAGAAACCGGCGTTTTGATTTCCCTAGCCCTGCCGCGAATTGGGCATTTTTCTTTCCCGTTCCGTTTCACAGTGACGGCAAGTTCACGGCTGCCCTGCATCCGCTATAGTTGAATCCATGAGCCGTCTTCGCATCGCCATCGCCCAGTTCAACGCCCATGTCGGCGACCTTGAGGGCAATGCCGGCCGTATCCTTGAGTTCGCGGTTCGCGCCCGTGATGGCGGCGCGGATGTGATGCTCACGCCGGAGTTGGCGCTCTGCGGTTACCCGCCCGAAGACCTCCTGATGCGGCCCGATTTCTATCGCGCCTGTGCCTTGCAGCTCGAGAAGCTGGCGCTGGCGGCACCCTTGCCGATGGTGATCGGCCATCCCGAGGAGTCCGAAGGGGAGTTCTTTAATGCCGCCTCCCTGCTGGCCAACGGCGGGGTGGTCGCGACTTACCGCAAACGCCGCCTGCCGAGCTATGAAGTGTTCAACGAAGAACGGTATTTTTCCGCCGGCCACGAAACCTGCGTGCTTGAGCTGAACGGCGTGCGCTGCGGATTGGCGATCTGCGCCGATCTCTGGGCCACGGGTGCCGCGGAAGCTACGCTGAACGCCGGCGCGGAACTGATGCTTACCCTCAATGCGTCGCCGTTTCATGTGAACAAGCAGGCACGGCGTTATGAGGTGCTGCGCGACCGGGTCGCGGTTATCGACATTCCGGTGGTCTATGCCAATCTGATCGGCGGGCAGGACGAACTGGTATTTGACGGTGCATCCTTTGCCATGGACGGGCGGGGCCGCGTCACGCATCAGTTGCCGGCATTTGCCGAAGCATTGGAATGTGTTGATTACGTCGACGGAAACTTGGTGTCCGGCCATCTTGCCGATCGGCCGTCGCGCGAGGCCGAGGTTTATGCCGCGTTGAAGCTCGGCGTCGCTGACTATCTTGGCAAGAATGAATTCCCCGGTGCGATCATCGGTTTGTCGGGCGGTATTGATTCAGCGCTGACCCTTGCAATCGCGGTCGATGCCCTGGGTGCGGACAAGGTACGCGCCGTGATGATGCCCTCTCCCTGGACCGCGCAGATGAGTCTCGACGATTCACGCGAGATGGTGCGGCGGCTCGGCGTGCAATACGACGAGATACCGATTGCCGACGCAATGAAGCAGTTCGCCGTGTTGCTGGCGCCGACTTTTTCGGCCATCGAAGAAACCGTAGGGCCGAAGCCGGTTTGGGACACCACGGACGAGAATCTGCAGGCACGTATTCGCGGCATGTTGCTGATGGCGATTTCCAACCGCACTGGGCGCATCGTGCTCACCACCGGCAACAAAAGCGAGATGGCGGTGGGCTATGCCACGCTCTATGGCGACATGGCGGGCGGCTTCGCCGTGATCAAGGATGTGGCCAAGACCTTTGTTTACCAACTGGCACACTGGCGCAACTCGGTCTCCGAAGTCATTCCGCTAAATATCATCACGCGGCCGCCTTCGGCGGAACTCAAGCCCGATCAAACCGATCAGGACACGCTGCCGCCTTACGAAGTACTCGATGCCATCATCGAGGCCTATATGGAGCGCGACGAGAGCCCGCGCCAGATCATCGCCAGCGGCATCAGCGAGGCCGACGTGCGCAAGGTTGTCGGCATGCTGAGGAAGAACGAATACAAGCGCCGTCAGGCGCCGGTGGGGATCCGGGTCACGCAACGAGGATTCGGCAAGGATTGGCGCTATCCGATAACATCGCGGTATTCGGACGAGTATTGAAATCAGGGGAAACCAACATGAAGAAAATCGAAGCCGTCATCAAGCCGTTCAAGCTCGATGAAGTGCGCGAAGCGCTTTCGGAAGTGGGTGTCACGGGGCTGACGGTGACCGAGGTCAAGGGTTTCGGCCGGCAAAAGGGCCATACCGAGCTCTATCGTGGCGCCGAGTACGTGGTCGATTTTTTGCCAAAAATCAAGATCGAGATTGTCGTCGCGGACGAAACGGTCGAGACGGCGATCGAAGCCATCATCAAGGCGGCCCGTACCGGCAAGATCGGCGATGGCAAGATATTCGTCTCCGCCGTGGAGCAAATCGTGCGGATTCGCACGGGTGAAACCAACGAGTCGGCGATTTGATCGCCAGCCCTGGCGCCTGATTATTTGGGTGCGGCCAGAAGCACGACGACCGCACCGGCGCCGCCTTCTGCGGCACGCGCCTGGCAGAAGGCCAGGACCTCGCGGCGCTGACTCAGCCAACCCAGAACCAGCCCTTTCAACACGGGCTCGCGGCCGGGCGAACTGAGGCCCTTGCCATGAACGATGCGGACGCAGCGAAAGCCGTTTGATCGGCATTCCGCCAGAAAAGTCGCCACCGCATTGCGCGCCTGGTCGCGATTCATGCCGTGCAGGTCGAGCTTGTCCTGTGTCACCCAGCGTCCGCGGCGCAGGTCTCTTAGCCAGGCTTTAGGCAAGCCTTCACAGCGCCAGGCCGCCTCGTCGCCTCCTTCGAGATACAGATCGACCAGCGCAGGGCCGCGTAAAGATTCATCGAGTGCGGCCGCCTCATCGTGCAGATGCTGACGCGGAATCGCGGGCGGCAGCGGCAGTTGATGATGGACGCGGTCCCACCGCAGCGGCTTGGCATCCGCGATTGCCTCTTCGAACGCGGTAAGTTCGTCCAGTTTCCCGCTGGAAGAGCCGGGTCTCGAATTCGGTAGGGAGCGTTTGGTCACGTTGGCAGCTCCGCAAGCACAGAACCCCGGGCCAAGGCGCCGTGATAGCGACGCCTACTCCAGGCTATCGAGATAGCGCTCTGCATCGAGCGCCGCCTGGCAACCGGTAGCCGCACTGGTGACAGCCTGCTTGTAGATATGGTCCTGCACGTCGCCCGCGGCGAACACCCCGGGAATGCTTGCCGCCGTGGCATTGCCGTTGCGACCGCTCTGGGTGACGATGTAGCCGCCTTCCATTTCCAGTTGCCCCTCGAACAAATCCGTGTTCGGCTTGTGGCCGATGGCGATGAAAACCCCCATCAGCGGTATGTCTTCGGTTGTGCCGGTTTTCACGCCCTTGATCCGCATGCCGGTGACGCCGCTCTTGTCGCCGAGGATCTCGTCCAGCGTGTGGTCCCACTTGATGGTGACTTTGCCGGCCTTTTCCTTTTCGAACAGTTTGTCCTGCAGAATTTTTTCGCCACGGAACTTGTCGCGGCGATGGACGACCGTGACATGGCTGGCGATATTGGCAAGGTACAAGGCTTCTTCGACCGCCGTGTTGCCCCCGCCGATGACGGCGACGTTCTGGTTCTTGTAAAAGAAACCGTCGCAGGTGGCGCAGGCGGATACGCCTTTGCCGGCAAAGGCCTCTTCGGAAGGCAGCCCCAGATACTGTGCCGAAGCGCCCGTCGCGATGATCAGCGCGTCGCAGGTGTATTCGCCGGCATCGCCGATCAGGCGGATCGGCTTTTCCTTGAGCAAGGCGGTATGGATGTGATCAAAGATGATTTCGGTCTGGAAGCGCGTGGCGTGCTTTTCAAAGCGTGCCATCAGGTCGGGTCCCTGCACGCCGTCCGCATCGGCGGGCCAGTTGTCGACATCGGTTGTGGTCATCAATTGGCCACCCTGGGCCATGCCGGTGATCAGTACCGGGTTGAGGTTGGCGCGGGCGGCATAGACAGCGGCGGTGTAACCGGCCGGGCCGGAACCGAGAATCAGCAAGCGGACGTGACGGGTACTCATGGCAGTGAAATCCTGTGTTGGCAGTCGCTTGAATTATATCGTCGCGCTGCCTGACATCTCGTTCGAACTCGATGGATGCAAATTCGTTTGTGGCTCAGGCTCTCGACTCCCGCGCAAGAATAGGCAAGAATGCGGCAGAGTACTGTTGGCTTTGGATATGAATCAGGGCCAAGCAATCCAGGCAGGCGCAATGAAACACGATGCGGACCATGCCGACGACCAAAAATAATAGAGGATATGGCATGAACAGGCCGCGCTGGTTGTCTGGTGAATCCTTCCGCAAAGTTTGGCAGTTTCTCGCTGTCGCGGTATTGGCGTTGCTGATATCTCTGGGCAGCGAGCGGCTCGGGTGGCTGCAGGACTACGAGAACATTTACTACGACTATTGGCACCAGCTGTCAGGCCAGCGCCGGGTGGCCCAGCATGCCGCGGTGATTGCCGTCGACGACGACACGCTGCTGCAATACAAGGATGACCCCCTGGCTTTCTGGGCGCCGCATTTTGCGCGTGCGATGCAGACGCTCACCGATGTGGGCGTCAAATCGATCGGCCTCGACTTCATTTATGCGGTCAGCGCGGAGGCCTGGCTGCACAAGCTGAACCTGCCCGACAGCGAGGTGTCGCGCAATTATGACGCGCCGTTTCGCGCCCAGCTCGCGCAAGGCGGCAAGATCCTGATCGCCCAACTGGTCGAAACATCTCAGGGCGACATGGAAGTCATGGGGCCGCCACAGGATCATTTGCTGATGATGCCCAATGGCGCCTACGACACCGGGATTGCCAATCTGTATCCGGACAGCGACAAATTGGTGCGGACCTTCTATCCGGTGGTGATTCCCGATCCGGAATTTCCCGGTGTCGGTTTCGCCATGCAGTTGGTTTTGCGAGCGACCGAAGGCGACAGCATGGCGGATGGCTGGACAATCGCCGGCGAGACGTTTCCGCGTACCCGGGAACGGCGCCGGATAGGCTATGTCGGCCCGCCTGGCAGCATGATGTCGGTGTCGATGAGCAAGCTGCTGAAAGCCGATGCGCTCGACGATCCCGATGTCCAGGCGCTGAAAGGGCGGGTGGTGATCATTGCGCCCAACAACATCGGAACCTCGGATAGGCATTTTTCGCCCTATTCTCGCGTGTTGTTTGGCCATTCGACGGAGCCGATGATAGGCGGCGAGATTCACGCCAACGTGATCGAAACGATTCTATCCGGCACCTACCCGCGCGATCTAACACGCTGGGCCGCCTGGCCCGCGCTGGTCGCCGTGCTGTTTGTTGCGGTTGCCCTGTTCCTGCGCATGCATCCGGCGGGAGGACTGGGCGTGGGTTTCGGTCTTTCGCTTCTGATGCTTGTACCGGCCTACGCGCTGTTCCAGAAAGATTTGTTGCTTTCAGTGGCGCCGTTTCATGTCGCGCTGGCGACGGCTTACCTGGCCACGCTGGCGCTGCGTCTGACAGGCGAGGAAAGGCAGCGCGCCCATCTCAGGTCGATGTTTGGCCAGTATGTGTCCGATGTGGTGGTGGACAAATTGATCGCGGAAGGCCAGCGCCCGAATCTGAGTGGCGAAAAGCTCCAGGTTTCGATACTCTTTTCCGATATCCGCAATTTCACGACGATATCGGAAAAGCTCGATGCCGAAGAAGTCGTGGAAATGTTGAACGCGTATTTCTCGCTCGCCTGCGAGCCGATTCTGGAACAGGGCGGCATGGTGAACAAGTTTATCGGCGACGCCGTCATGGCCGTGTTCGGCTCACCGGTGCACTATGACGATCACGCCCGGCGGGCCTTGCTGGCGGCGCAAGGCATGGCGCGGGAAGCGGAGCGTTTCAAGGTCTGGATGGAACAGCGCTTTCCCGACCGGGGTTTGCCCGAATTCGCCATTGGTGTCGGAGTCCACAGCGGGCCTGCGGTCATGGGCGATATTGGTTCGCTCAAACGGCGCGAATTCACCGCTATAGGCGACACGGTCAATGCCGCGTCTCGACTGGAAGGTGCCACCAAGGAGCTCGGTTGCATCATCGCCGCCAGCGCGGCGTCGGTCAGCGCGGCAGGCGGGGGTATCAGTACGGGGCGTCGCGAAGTAATCCATGTCAAGGGCAAAGCGGAACCGATTGAAGTCTTCGAGGTCTTGTTAGACTAGACACGAGACCGTCACAGGCACTGCCGATTCCGTGGGTGCACCAGGCTAATGTGTTGATATTTCTGAATTACCGGGGATAATCACAATGCAGTTTCCCTTTAGGTCGCGATATTGCAATTACAGACAATGCTGAATTCCAAGTCCTGTCGTTCCTGGTGGCGGTATTCGAGTGCCGCGATCGGCGCTTGCGTTCGCGCGGGAGTCGCCTTCCTGGCGACGGCAATTTGTGTCGGCTCTGCGCTGGGACAGGTTGCCAATCGGCCCGCGAACGAAACTCGCGTCGCGCTGATCATCGGCAACTCCGATTACAAGGCGGCGCCGCTCGACAATCCGGCGAATGACGCCAGCGATCTGGCCAACGCGCTGGAGAAGCGTGGCTTCACCGTGCTGGTTCGCGAGAATGTGGGTGAGCGCGGCCTGAAAGAGGCCGTCGATGTTTTTGCCAAGCATTTGCAGAAAGGCGGAATCGGACTGTTCTTTTTCGCTGGCCACGGAATCCAGTTGAAGGACCAGAACTATCTCATTCCGGTGGATATCGGTTTTGATAGCGATGCCGATATCACCTACAAGGCGGTCAGCGCCGAATACGTCCTTTCGCGCATGGCCGAGGCCGGCAATCGGGTCAATGTGGTGATACTCGATGCCTGTCGCAACAATCCCTATCAAGCGTCGGGGCGGACAAACAACAAGGGCTTGGGCGTGATGAACGTCGGTCGCGCCGAAAAAGGCACGTTCATCGCCTATGCGACTTCGCCGGGATCGACGGCGTCGGATGGCAAAGGGCGGAACGGTTTGTACACCAAGCACCTGTTGAATGCGCTGGAGGTGCCGGATACCGATATCGACAAGGTGTTCGGTCGTGTGCGCACCGGGGTTGTGCGGGAAACCGATGGCGCCCAAGTGCCATGGACATCGACGTCGGTGATAGGCAACTTTTATTTTGACGCTGCCGAGGACCTCGCTGCGTTGCGGCGCCCGGTCAAGCCTTTGCCGGCCAAGGTGGAAGACACCCGCGTGGTCGCGGCACCCTACAATCCGGCGGAAGAGAGCGCTTACTGGGAGCGTATCAAGGACAGTCGCAATCCGGCAGATTACCTCGGATACCTTGAAAAATTCTCCGGCGCGCGCCGTGCGGCGTATGCGCGCTGGATGGCGCAAAAATACGGCGGAACGGCGCCCGCTCCAACGCGGCTGGCGGTGGTTTCACCTGAGCCGGCGGTTCCCTCACCACCTGCCCGGCCTGCCGTTGTCGCGGCCGGTGGTGCTGCGATTCCCTCGGCGGGCACCGCCATCCGCGATTGCCAGGATTGTCCCACGATGGTAACCGTGCCGGGAGGCGAGTACGTGATGGGCAGTGGCCGCGAGGAAAAGCTGCGCGAGCCGGATGAAATGCCTCCGCATCGCGTGCGTGTTGCCGGGCCTTTTGCGGTCGGCAAGTTCGAAGTGACTCGAGGCGAGTACGCCGCATTTGTCAGGGAAACCAACCGCGAGCACGCGCCGGGTTGTCATTCACTCAGTGGCGGGCGTTTTCACAAAGAACCGGAGGCGAACTGGCTGCGTCCCGGGTTTGAGCAAAAGGATGATGAGCCCGTGGTCTGCGTCAGTTGGGAGGACGCGGAGGCCTATGCGGCCTGGCTGAGCAGGAAAACCTTGAAGGCGTATCGGCTGTTGAGCGAGGCCGAATGGGAATATGTCGCGCGCGCCGGCAGTCAGGGAAGTCGGCACTGGACGGAAGTAGAACAGGCGGCCGCCTGTCGCTATGCCAGTATTGCGGATTCCTCGGCCAAGGCGGTTTTGCCGGGCATGTCCTTGTTCCCCTGTTCGGATGGCGTTACCCACACGGCACCGGTCGGCAAGTTTCCGGCCAATGCCTTCGGCGTGCATGACATGCTGGGCAATGCTTGGGAGTGGGTCGAAGACTGCTGGAACGTCGGTTATGCCGGCGCACCTTCAACGGCGTTGCCGCGCTTGACGGGAAGTTGCACCGAGCGGGCCTTTCGCGGTGGTGCCTGGAACAGCAATCCGATCACCTTGCGCAGCGCCTATCGGGATCGCGAATCAAAAAACGAGCGCCATGACAATCTCGGGTTTCGCGTGGCGCGTTCATTGCCGTGACACGGAGCTGTTCCGGAAGGGAGTTGCCGGAATTCGAGGCTTGCCGCAGCGAGACGCGGCGCCGCCTGGTGTTGGGCAGTGGCGCCGGCCTTGCCTTGAGCTCACTGGGCTTCTCTCCTGAATTGTTGGCGCAGGCTATCGGCGATCCGATCCAGGACGTCTATGTACCGCGCGCCAAATATGCCTTGCTGATTGGCAACCGCGATTATCCGAATCGAAAGGATATTGCTCCGGCCCACAAGAATGTCCGCGACCTCAAGGAGGTCCTCCAGTACTACGAGTTCAAGGTCAATGATTACCTCGATCTCGACTCGACGGCCATGATGAGAACGCTGGCTGAGTTCAGTGCGCAAATGAGCGCATTGGGCGAAACCCGGCTACCGGGCGGAGTCGCAGTCGTCTTCTATTTTTGCGGCCACGGTTTCCAGTCGTCAGGAAACAACTACCTGGTCCCCGCGGGCGTTGATCCCTCGTCGGAAAAGGCCTTGAACCAGTCCCTGCGCCTGCACGAAGATATCCTGGCGGCGTTTCCACAGAGTTATCCGGGTATCAGCATTGCGCTGATCGATGCCTGCCGAACGGATCCATCCATTCGCAGGGGCGTCGATGACTTCAACCAGATCAAGGCTCCCGAAGGCATGCTGGTATTTTTTGCAACTCGTGCCGGCCGGCCGGCACTGGCGCCCATCAGCCCCGATCGCAATACCTTTTTTGCCGGAGCGGTGGTCGATGTCTTGCGCGACGCGAATGGCGTGACGCCGATTGACGACTTGTTTCGAATTGCGGCCGTCGAGTGCCAATCCCGGGTTCAGTCCGAGTTCGACAAGGCGGGATTGAAAATTCCTCCTCAATTTCCGGAAAGCACTACCAATCTGCGCGGCCGCTTCCTGATCCGAAATCGAATTCTCGAATTACGGCGTTCGGAACGCAAACAGCAGCAGTTTCTGACGCCTGACGGCGTGGTCATCGATGCCGCCAAGTTGGAAGACCGCCTGCGGATTATTTTGAATACGCTGCGTCCGTCACGGCTGATTCGTTTGTGCGAGGCATTCGACCGCGACTTCCCGGGAAGCGAGTTCAATCAGCAGATCAAAGTCACGCTCGCCGGCGCCCGGCAGGCGCTGGAGAGCCAGCGTTCGGCCGGCCTTTCCAGTGATCTGTTTGCCGACACGGTGGGCGACAAGGACTATCGAGATGATCTGATCAAGGCCTTGCGCGGCGACAAGGACTCGGCCCACCGGATCGCCGTTGCGTATCGTGAAGGCACTTCGGGCGTGACGGCGAGTCCACGCCGGACGGAACAATGGCTGCGCTTTGCCGCCGAATTGGGAAACGGCATTGCCAGCTGGGAACTTTCCGAGATTTACAATCAGGCCGGGCAGGTCGGGGATGCCGCGAGGTTCGAGAACAAGGCCCTCGAACTTGGCTATCGACCCCCGCCCCGGCTGGCCACGCGCGGTTATTGATTCAGTTGGCTTGAACGGGTTTATTGGGTTGCCGGATGCCGTCTCGCCAGCGCCGACTTTTTTGGGACTGAAAGCAATGCATGTATATGTCTGGCCCCGGCGCTTGTTGATCGCGGCGGGTTTGGTGATGGCGACCGGTACGGGAGTGGTATTGGCTCAGAGTTCTGCCGAGGTGGGTCAAGGTCGGCGGATTTCTCTCACTGCAGTCGCCGGTGCGGACGCCCGGAGTGCACCTGAACGAAAGGATGCTGTAGCGCCGCAAACCGAGGCGAAGCGGACGAGTCGCCAAATCCGCGCTGCCAATTCATCGCTCGAACATTCATCCGAGGCCGGACAGAGTGCTGCCGTATTGGCCGATATCAAAGGTCAGCAGGATCTGCACCAGCGGCTTCGGTCCGTAGATCCGGAACAGCGACTGGCTTCCGGGAGTACCTCGGTCCAGGAGGACGAACGCTGGCAGAAAATTCAGACGGTTTTGCGTCCGGCCAGTTTGATTGTGTTGTGCGAGGAATTCCAGCGCGATCTGCCCACCAGTCAGTATTCCCGGCAAGTCAAGCGGATCGAAGCAAGTGCTCGCCATGCCATCGAGATTCAGCGGTCGGCGGGTCTTTCCGGGGACTTCTTCGAGGATGCGGTGGGTGACGATGGCTACCGCGAAAGCCTGCGCAAGGCGGTGCGCGGCGACAAGGATGCGGCATACGGTATCGCACTCGCCTACAAGAAAGGCAGCCTGGGAGTTGCCGCCAGCGCGCGGCGAACGGAGCAATGGTTGCGTTTTTCTGCCGAGCTGGGAAATGGCTTGGCCAGTTGGGAACTAGCAAAAATCTACAATCGGAATGGACTGGTTGCGGATGCCGCCCGGTTCGAGCAGAAAGCCCTGGATCTGGGCTACCGCCCGCCTCCACGGTTGCCGACCCGCGGCTACTAAGCCGGGGATTCTCAGCAGGGCCGGCAAACAAAGTGAGAAAGCGCGTGGTCGGACCGGGTATGCAGTTGCCGACGCGCTGCGATTCATGCGCTTTCGGCTAGGCGCTTTTGTGGCAAGAAGCTTGCGGGGCCAAGGCTTGGCAACATCGCATGGTCATGCCAATGGTACTATCAGCCCCCTGAGTCGGCCTCCACGAGCGCGTCTGTAACCGTCAGCTTGGCCAAAGAGGGGTAGCGTTTTGAAGATAGAAAAACCGCTGCGCGTTTCGCTCAGCGGCTGTCTCTTGAACTTCTGGCTTGTCGGCGCGGCCTGCTTGGTGTCCAGCGGAGCCGCGTTCAGCCAGACGGCACCGAGCGCCGGCGAACTGCTCAAGACGGTGCCGCCAGCGGTTCCGCGTCCCAGTACTGATTTGAAGATCGACGACGCACTCTCGCTGCGAGCAGTCGCCGACGTCGAGGGAATGTCGCTCGACATCAAGGTGTTCCGCATCTCCGGGCTGACTGCCGTGGCTGAAGCCGATTTGGCCGAAGTCGTGAGTCCCTTCATTGGATCTGGTAAACGTTTTCAGGATCTGCTTGACGCCGCGGCCGCGGTCAAGCGCGAACTCGCCGGACGCGGGTTCTTTCTGGCCGATGTCATTATTCCAGAGCAGAAAATTGCTGATGGCGCCGTCGAGTTGCGGGTGCTGGAAGGCCGTTTAGGCAAGATCGTGCTGGAAGTCGACCCTGCCGTCTCGATCAGTCAATCGTTGCTGGAGTCCTATCTCGCGGCCTTGCGGGAAGGGGGGTTGATACGAACTTCCGATGTCGAGCGAGCCTTGTTTCAGTTTCACGATCTGCGCGGCATTGTTGCCCGCAGCAGCTTTGCGCCGGGCGCGACACCGGGGACCGCCGACCTGACAATCAAGGTCAGTGCCGGCAAGCCATTCGATGCCAACATCGATTTAGATGCCAACGGATCGATTTACACGGGCCAGCATCGCGTCGGAGCGGGCATTGATGGCAACAACCTGCTGGGCTACGGCGAACTTATCAACCTGCGCGCCAGCAATGCCATCGACGGTGATCTGCGTTTTGCGCGAGCGTCGATCCTGGTTCCGGTCGGACCGTGGGGCACCAAGGTCGGCGGCGCCTACACGGAACTCAAATACCGCCTCGGTACCCCGCTTTTCGAGGCGATCAAGGCTCGTGGTGCGGCAGCGGTGAACTCGTTTACGGCGATTCACCCGATAGTTCGTTCGCGCAACACCAATCTGCTGGTGATCGCGCAGCATGACAAACGCAAGTTCTACGATATCCAGGCCGCTGCCGGTGCCGAGACATTCAAGAAAACCGACGTCAGCTCCCTGGGCCTGTCGGGCGACTTCCGGGATACGCTCGGCGGTGGTGGCATCAACGTATTCAGCTTCGCATATACCCTGGGCGATTTGAAGTTCGGCAATGAAGGCCTGAGGACGACCGACCTGGCCGGACGCAAGACCGGTGGTCTTTACGGCAAGACCAATATTTCAATGTCGCGCTTGCAGGCCGTCAGCGAACGTTTGGCGCTCTATGGTTCGTATAGCGAGCAGTTCACCAACAAGAACCTCGATGCCAGCGAAAAGATCAGTCTCGGTGGTCCCAATGCCGTGCGCGCCTATCCCCAGGGCGAGGGCGCCGGCGATCGGGGCTACTTCGCCACTATCGAATTGCGCTACCGCATGCCGCTGGAAGAGACCCTGCCGGGCAGCATCGTGTTGGCCGGGTTCTACGATTTCGGCCGGTCGATACTGATCAACCGTCCCACCAATGCCGACTTTTCAGCCAATGCAGCACTACTGCGGCGGATCGCCGGCCCCGGCATTGGTATCAACTGGGAAGTTCCCAACGACTGGTATTTGCGGACTACACTGGCATTCCGTGACACCACGAAGGCGGAGGCAGACCACTTGCTGCGTTTTCCGCGCCTCTATTTTCAGTTCAGCAAGTTCTTCTGATCCGTACATCGTAGTCGTGTCATTCGCCTGCATACACACACGGCAATATTCAGGCTTAACCTAGTCCGACGCGCACCAAAAGCAAAAGGACACGTCCATGCTCAAGTACGCTATTTTGAATGGAGCTTACCGGCTGGCCATGAGCGAGCTGCGCAAGACATGGATTGCTGTTGCTGAAGCCGCCGGCATGCGCGGCAAGCGTGCATCCGGGATGATTGCCACAATTGCCTTGTTAGCGCCGGGCGCCAATGTCGCTGCGGCCGATGCGCCGCCGCCAACACAATTGCCCGTCGGTGGTCAGGTTGCAGCCGGACAGGTTGCGATTGCCAGCAGCGGCACCCGGATGGACGTAACACAATCCTCGAGCAGCGCCGTCGTCAACTGGGACAGCTTCAGCGTCGGCAGTCAGGCGCACGTCAACTTCGATCAGCCAAGCGCCGCCGCGGTGATCCTCAATCGTGTTCAGGGTAGCGACCCCTCAGCCATCTTTGGACGGATCTCCGCAAATGGGAGCGTCTTTCTTACCAATCCGAGCGGCATTCTTTTTGCTCCCGGCGCACAGGTGGATGTTGGCGGCCTGGTTGCCTCTTCGCTCGGCATCTCGGATGCCAATTTCCTTGCAGGCAAATACAGGTTCGAGAAAGTCGGCGCTGGCGGTACGGTGGTCAATCAAGGAAATCTCAACGCAGCGAGCGGCGGTTTTGTCGCCCTGATTGCGCCGCAAGTGAGCAACAGCGGCAGCATTGAAGCCACCAAAGGCAGCGTTGGACTTGCCGCCGGTGACACTGTCAATCTTGATTTCGACCACGATGGTTTGCTGAGTTTTCAAGTCAACGTCGCCATCGCCGCGGCGCGTGCCGACAACAGCGGCGTTCTGATCGCGGATGGCGGTCGGGTCGTCATGAATGTGCAAGCGAGGGACGCTCTGCTATCCACCGTCCTTAACAACGACGGCGTCATCCGCGCCCGCAGTCTCGAATCGCGAAAGGGCGAAATCTGGTTGGGTGGGGGTAACTCCGGAGTGGTGAGCGTGAGTGGCACACTCGATGCTTCGGGTACAGGTGCAGGTGAGACAGGCGGTGTAATCCACGTCCTTGGCAATCGGATTCAATTGATCGGAGCTGCGGTAAATGCATCAGGCGATGCGGGCGGCGGCGAGATCTTGCTGGGAGGCGATCTGCATGGCCAGGGCGCGGTAGCCAATGCCGCTTTCAACACGATTGACCAGAACAGCAGCGTCCGTGCCGACGCGATCAATGCCGGGAACGGTGGCAAAGTGATCGTTTGGTCTGACAATACAACTCGGTACTTCGGAGCCATCAGCGCACGCGGCGGTGCAGTCGCAGGTGACGGCGGCTTTGTCGAAGTGTCCGGCAAAAGTATGTTGGCGTTTCATGGAACGGCAGATCGCCGCGCGCCCAATGGCGCTGCAGGCATGTTGTTGCTCGATCCAACCGATCTGACCATCAGCGCCACCGGACCGGACACCGCAGAATTCGGAACGGGCGTCTGCGTGACTGCCGGCTGCTCAAATGCCACCGAAACCGTTTCGACATTGACCACGGCGACGCTTGCCACAGCGCTGGCCGGAGGCCCGGTGAATGTCAATGCGACTACCGGCGCTGGCGGTGGGGGCGGGACGATCAACTGGACGGATGGCGCTGTCAATGCGAGTGCCAATTCGCTGACTCTCACGGGCACGACAATTACGTTCAACGGCACACTCACCAATCTCGCGAACCTGATTTTTTCGACTGCACCAACGGGTGCTGGAACGGCTACCAGTTCCACGGGGGGGGCAATCACCGGGCTGGGCGCCACCGCGTTCAATTTGTCTGGCGCCTCGGCGGGCACAGCGGGTGGTATCACTTTCAACGGCTTTGCCGCGGCCGATTCCACCGCCGTAACGGGTGCGAACGGCTTCGACGACACGGCGAAAAGCAACCAGGGGATCAGCTTTGCCGCGGCGACCACGGTGGCCGGCACGGGCACCACCGCCAACGTCAGCGGCAGCTTCGCTGACGACACCCTGATCTCGACCGCCAGCGGCATCGACTACGCCGGCTTCACCGGCGTGACGGGCAGCGGCACCGCGCTGACCGGCATGAACGGCAGCTTTGACGACAGCACGCGG
>JAIPCT010000054.1 GCA_021738065.1 Burkholderiaceae bacterium | reverse complement strand
CGCGCAGCGCGTCCTCGCCCGATTCGGCTTCGCCCAGAGCAGAGCTTCTGCTCCCGGCCTTCCCCTCCGCGATGGTGCGATGACTAATCCGGGGCCGCTCCGGCCAGGCGTTCAGCGCCTGTGCCAGTAGCGCGCGCTTGCGCTCCAGCCCGGCGTCATCGAGGCCGGTGCCGCGCCCGACACAATCGGCCAGCGGCAGGCCGGTGATGCAATGGGTGATCAGCGAAGCGGACGCCGTATTGCCGATGCCCATTTCGCCAAGCGCCAGCACATTGCAGCCCTGGGCGGCAAACTCGCGCGCCAGCTTGGCTCCATTGGCCATTGCGGCCGCGCGTTGCACGTCGCTCATGGCGGCGCCGTCAAGATAATTCGCCGTGCCGCCAGCGCCGACTTTTGCGTCGATCAGTCCTTCGCGAACGCCGAAGTCGTGCGCCACGCCGGCGTCGGCCACCACCAGTTTCATGCCCGAGTGGCGGGCGAGGACATTGATCGCGGCGCCGCCGGCGAGAAAGTTTTCCACCATCTGCCAGGTGACTTCCTGCGGAAAGGCCGAGACGCCGGCCTTGGCCGCGCCGTGATCGCCGGCGCAGACCAGCACATGCGGATTGACGACCTGCGGCGTCAGGCTTTGCTGCATCAGGCCCAAGTGCAAGGCGAGGCTTTCCAGGCGGCCGAGTGCGCCCTGGGGTTTGGTTTTCTGGTCGATCTTGTGCTGCAGATCGTACTCCAGCGCGCGATCCAGCGGGTCAATGGCAAAGCGAAGACCTGTGTTCTGGGAATGCATCCGATTCATCCTTTCAAGCGCAACGGGGCTTTGTGCCGCGCGTCCAAACGCGGCACAAAGCCCGCGCCACGGGCTCGTGAAAATGATCGGTCGGTCTTCTGGCTTCCGGATCGCTCTCGGCTTGCGCCTTCCCGGACAATTGCTCAAATGCGGTCCAGTGGCTTCGTGCAAGCGTCGTCCCCGGTTACAGCGGCGGGCCCGCCACGGAATGAGGCAAGTACCGCTGCCTGTCACCGTGTTCCCTGGAGATATCCTGCTCGACATCTCCACCGAATCGCGGCGAATTATGCGGCCTTGCCGCCGCTTCTGCAATAATCCTAGATAAAGCAGTTGACCACGGGGAACACGGGGATGCACGGGGAAATTCACCAAGTTGTCCCGTATTTCGTGCTCACCCATTTGGTTGCGGCATTCCTGGCGGTAAGCCCTTGCCCCGTGTCCCCCGTGTTTCCCGTGGTTGAACTGAGGTTTTAAGGATAATCGGCCCATGATCGAACTCATTCTTGGAGGCGCCCGCTCCGGAAAAAGCGCGCTTGCAGAACAGCGCGCGGCCGAATCCGGTCTGGCGGTGACCTACCTCGCCACGGCCCAGGCCGGCGACGAGGAAATGGCGCGGCGCATCGCCCACCATCGATCGCGCCGGGCAGACCATTGGTCGCTGGTCGAAGAGCCGCTGCATCTCGCCGAGGCGCTGACCGCGAATGCGGCGGCGGATCGCTGTCTGCTGGTCGACTGCCTCACGCTGTGGCTGAGCAACCTGCTCCATGCCGGTGCTGCCGCGCGGCAGGCCGAGGCCGGCGAAGAGGTGAATTGCCCCTTGCTGGCTTTCGAAACCTCGGCTTTGCTGGATTGCCTGCCGCAGCTACCCGGCCGCGTGATTCTGGTCAGCAACGAAGTCGGTCTCGGCATCATCCCGCTGGGCGCCGTGACGCGCCTCTATGTCGATGACGCCGGGCGGCTGAACCAGTCCATCGCCCGCATCGCGCAGCGCGTCACGTTTGTCGCGGCGGGGCTGCCGCTGGAACTCAAGGGTGGGTGACGCTTGTCATAGTTCGGAATGAGGCGTCTAAATCCGGACGCCTAGCCATTCCGAATAAGCCAAGAACGGGTCAGCGTCGGATTGGTTTCCTCGACAGCCCCAATCGCCGTCCCACCAGCGCCGACTTTTCCCAGTGCTCGGCCCCATGCCGACGGTCAAGGCTGATTTCTCATGGCCGTATCGCCAACAAGTTGCAGCGTTTGCAACTTGATACCGCATTCTGATACCATCGGTTCATGAAACGCAAATGCCAGTGCACTCTGGAACTGATCTTTGCCCGGCCCGTTTCAGCGAATGTACGCTGGGCTGACATCGAGGCGCTGTTCCGGGAGCTTGGCGCGGAAATGGCGGAGCGCGAAGGCTCGCGCGTCGAGGTGTTCCTGTTCGGACTGGTACGGGTATTTCACCGCCCACACCCCTCGCCGGATACGGACAAGGGCGCGGTGGCCGCGATCCGAAAATGGCTGGAAGAGAACGGAGTCAAACCATGAACACCATGACGATCAAAGGCTATCAGGCGGTTATCGCCTTCGACCCGGACATCCAGATGTTCCGCGGTGAATTCGTGGGCCTGAACGGCGGTGCCGACTTCTATGCGGCCGACGTGAAGGGCTTGAAGAAAGAGGGCGAGGCTTCCCTGCGCGTGTTCCTTGAAGCCTGCGAACGTCGCGGCATCGAACCGCGCAGGCACTTCTCGGGCAAGTTCTCGCTGCGCGTCGATCCGGCCACCCACGAGGCTGCCGCCATCGCCGCCGCTGCCCACGGTCAGAGCCTGAACCAATGGGCTACCGAAGCCATCCGGCAGGCCGCACTGACCGACTGACTGTTATTGGGGGCTGTTCTTGCCGTCTCACCACCTCCAGCGCGGAGCGTCCCTTCGTGAACTTTCGGCTGGTGCTTCTTCGGCTTTGCCGCGCGATCCCTACTCGGGTATTCGCGCATCCGGGTTGGTGAACAATTCCTTCATCAGCGCGGTTTCGCGCTCGGTGACGATCGCCAGAAACTCGTCGGCGCCCTTCATGTGGCTGAAGGCATCGAAGCCGCCCTGGAGGAAGGAATGCAGGGCGCCCAGGCCGGACAGCTGAGCCGGTGTCTTCATCAGTTTCAAGGAGATCCGAATCAGCGGCATATGCGTCAGCCGATCCAGCGTTTTGCCGATTTCGTCGATCAGGTCGATCTGCAGTTCCCTGTCCTGCCTGCGTCCGCAGCGGCGATAGGCGGCGACGTAGGCGGGCCAATCAATGCGCTTTGCGTTTCCGCCCTGGCGCAAGGCGAGCGTCAGGGCGGAATCCAGGGATTCCGACAGCGCGTCCATGCGAACCGCCTGAAGCAGGGTGTGCAGTGCGTTGGCGGGCAGCACCCGCACCATGATCGGCACCACGCGGGCGAGTTCGTCATCGCGCGTGCGAAAGTCCTTGGGCCCATACAGATCGCTGAGAAAGAACTCCGCGGCGGGGCGATAGCGCGAATCGGCGAGCAGATCCGCGTAGCTGCGCGCGAGCCGTGCCGCCTGCCATTCCTTGAGCCGCAGAAAATCGTCAGGCCTCGGGTCGCTGGCGCGTTCGGCGCGCAATTGCTGCGCTTCGGCAATGCGGGCAGCCAATTCCTGACCGATCACTTCCTTGTCCAGGTCGTTTTTCATAACATGCAAATTATCCGCCCGGGCGAGGCGGGCACGTTAGAGTACCAGGCCTAATCAATCCAGCTTGTGGCGATTAGACTGACTAAACATTGCTGCGCGGAAACCGGGAGAACATGATGAATGCTTTGGAAACGGCGGCACATCAGGAAGCAAGCACTTCGGCGTTCAGCTCCGTGTTCGAACGCATGCACGCCGCGAGTCGCCGCAGCGTGGTCGCCGACCGGCAGGGCCGCGAGTCGCGGCTCGACGCCTTGCTGGCCTTGGTACATGCCAACGCCGAGCGCTTCGTCGCCGCCATTGATGCCGATTTCGGTCATCGATCGGCACACGAAACCCGCTTGCTGGAATTGTTCCCCAGTCTTGAGGCGATTCGTCATGCCCGCGCTCACACCGGTGCCTGGATGAAACCGCGGCGCCGCTCGGCTTCCATCTGGTTCCGCCCCGGGCGGGCGCGCATCATTCCGCAGCCGCTGGGCGTCGTCGGCATCATCGTGCCCTGGAATTACCCGCTGCTGCTGGCCGTGTCGCCTCTTGCGGCGGCCCTCGCGGCGGGCAACCGCGCACTGATCAAGATGTCCGAATTCACGCCGCGCACGGGCAAGTTGCTGGCCGACCTGGTCGGACAGCATTTTGCCGAGGAAGATGTGGCGGTGGTTCTCGGCGACGCATCGGTCGGCGCCGGTTTTTCCCGCCTGCCTTTCGATCATCTGCTGTTCACCGGGTCGACCCGGGTCGGTCACGACATCATGCGCATGGCGGCGGACAATCTGACGCCGGTCACCCTCGAACTGGGCGGCAAGTCGCCGGCGATCATCGGCCCCGACTACCCGATGCAGAAAGCGGCAGAGCGCATCATGGTGGGCAAGCTGATGAATGCCGGGCAGACCTGCATCGCACCCGACTATGTGCTGGTGCCGGACGGCCGCGAGCAGGATTTCCTGGCGGCGGCACGCGCCGTGGTCGCGCGTTGCTACCCCGACATGGCCAACACCCAGGACTACACGACGATCATCAACGAGCGCCACTATCAGCGCCTGGAGCACTACATCGCCGACGCGCAAGACAAGGGCGCCAAGGTCGAGCCCCTGTCGGCGGCGGGCGCCGATCCGTCGCGACGCCGGATGCCCCCGCTGGCCTTGTTGAATGTCGACGATGGCATGCAGATCATGCAGGACGAGATTTTCGGCCCCTTGTTGCCGGTGCTGCCCTATCGCGATCTGGACGCGGCGATTGCTTACGTCAATGATCGTCCGCGACCGCTGGCGCTCTACAGCTTTGAAAACGATGCGGCGCGCCGCGATCGCGTCCTCAACGAAACAGTGGCGGGCGGCGTGACGGTGAATGACACCATTTTGCACATCGCGCAGGAGAACCTTCCCTTCGGCGGCGTCGGACCGAGCGGCATGGGCCACTATCACGGCATCGACGGCTTCAACACCTTCTCCAAGCAGAAGGCGGTGTTCTATCAGTCCTCGCTCAACGGCATGTCGCTGTTCAATCCCCCCTATGGCGCATTGTTCGAGCGCCTGACCAAATTCCTGATTCGGTAACTGGCCATGCCGAACAAAATCCAATTCATCAAGACCGACGGTTGTGGCGGTGTTTTACCGCTTGCCGCGGCAGCGTTGGCCTGAAAGGAAAGTCGGCGATGGCGGCACGGCAATTTCGCTGGCTCCTGTTCGGCGAGCTTTTGTTCTACGTGATGCTCGGCTACTGGCTGGTATCGGGTGCCGGATGGACACCGCTGCAGGCGGCCGGTCTCGCCTTGGTCTACTTTTTTGGCATGCGACTTGGTTTCGTCGGGCTGAGCTTTTTGCTGATGCTCAACGATCGCGACACCGTCCCACCCGAACTACGCGTCGGTCCGCTTGGCGTGCTGCGCATGGTGCTGAAGGAATATGTCGCCTTGATTCTGCTGTTCGTCGCCTTGATTCCTTTCCATGCCTTCTGGCTGGGGCCGGATCGTCTGGGCAAGCCGACGCCGGGCCGCCTGCCTCTGTTGCTGATCCACGGCTACCAATGCAATCGCGGCTTCTGGTTCTGGCTGCGCCCACGGCTCGAAGCCGCCGGCTGGGTCGTGGCAACGCACAACCTGGAGCCGGTGTATTCGGATATCGATGTGTATGCGCAAGGTATTGCCCAGCGGATAGATCAAGTGCTGGCTGCTACCGGTGCGTCCCAGGTGATCCTCATCGGACACAGCATGGGCGGTCTGGCATCCCGCGCCTATTTGCGCCGCCATGGCAATGAGAAAGTAGCGCGCTTGATTACGCTGGGCTCGCCGCACCAAGGCACCAAGTTCGCGCAAAAGGGCCTGGGCCCGAATGCGAAGCAGATGCGCATCGGTAGTACCTGGTTGAACGGGCTGGGCGCTCCCGGTGCGGCGCCGCTGCCGCCGGGCTCGGTGTCGATCTACAGCTGCCACGACAACTACGCTTATCCACAGCAAGCAAGTTCGACGCTGGAAGGGGCGACCCACGTCGCCATCGGCGGGGTCAGTCATATCGGAATGGCCATTTCGCCCCGCGTGCTGAGCACGCTGCTGAAAACGCTGGACACATCCACTTCGTGAGGCAGGGACGGAAAGTCCGCCTGCCCAAGGTTTGAATTGAACAGATTGGAACTGACATGAAAGAATTCGACTACATCGTAATTGGCGGTGGCCCCGGAGGCTGTTCCGTTGCGGGCCGTCTGTCGGAAGATTCTGCCATCAGCGTATGCCTGCTGGAAGCCGGGAAGAATGATGACCAGACCCTGATCACGGTTCCCGTCGCCGCGGCAGTCATGCTGCCGACCACGATCAATAACTGGGCCTTCAAAACCGTTCCCCAGCCAGGTCTCAACGGCAGGCGCGGCTATGTGCCGCGTGGCAAGGCGCTGGGCGGCTCGACATCGATCAATGCGATGGTTTACAACCGGGGCCATTCATCGGATTACGATCATTGGGCCGCTTTGGGCAATGACGGCTGGTCCTGGCGCGAGGTGATGCCCTATTTCAAGAAATCCGAGCACAACGAGGTCTATCAGGACGAGTATCACGGCCAGGGCGGCCCGCTCAATGTCGCAGAATTGCGCTCGATGAATCCCTTCCAGGAACTCTATCTTGAGGCCGCCCGCCAGGCCGGCTTCAGGATGAATGCCGATTTCAACGGCGCCGACCAGGAAGGCATCGGCCTGTATCAGGTCATGCAGAAGAATGGCGAGCGCTGGAATGCGGCGCGCGCCTATCTGGCCCCGCATCTGGCCAGCCGTCCCAACCTGACGGTCATCACGCAAGCGCGGGCGCGGCGCATCCTGTTTGACGGCAAGCGTGCGAATGGCGTGGAGTTTCGGCAAGGCAGCGAAAACCACAGCTTCAAGGCGAAGCGCGAAGTCATTCTCAGCGCCGGCGCATTGCAATCGCCGCAGCTAATGATGCTTTCGGGAATTGGCGCAGGCGCCGAACTGCAGCAATTCGGCATTCCGGTAATTCACGATTTGCCGGGCGTCGGCAAGAACCTGCAAGACCATCCCGACTACATTTTTGCCTATCGCGCCAAGTCGCTTGAACTGCTCGGCTTCTCCCCGGCTGGCTCAATGCACTTTGTCAAGGAAATCCTTCGCTACAGAAGAGAACGTAAAGGTCTGCTGACCACCAATGGCGCCGAAGGTGGCGGTTTTCTGCGGCGCTTTCCGGATTCGCCAACACCCGATTTTCAACTGCATTTCGTCGTCGGCATGATTGACGATCACCTGCGCAAAATGCACTGGGGACACGGCTATTCCTGCCATGTCTGCCTGTTGCGGCCGAAGAGCGTCGGCACGATCAGTCTCGCCAGCGCCGATCCGCTTGCGGCACCCAACATCGATCCGAAGTATCTGGACCACCCAGACGATCTTGAAGCCATGGTCGACGGGTTCAAGCTCACCCGCAAAATCATGGATGCCCCTGCCCTGACAAATATTCGCAGCGGCGAGCTGTACACCGCCGGGGTACATTCGGATGACGAAATACGCGAAGAACTCAAGATGCGTGCGGATACCGTCTATCACCCGGTCGGAACCTGCAAAATGGGCAAGGACGCGATGGCCGTCGTCGACACCCGCCTGCGCGTGCATGGCCTCGAAGGCCTGCGCGTGGTCGATGCATCGATCATGCCGACGCTGATCGGCGGCAACACCACCGCGCCGACCCTGATGATCGGCGAAAAGGCGGCGGAGATGATACGCAGCGATGCGGCGCGCGCAGTTGCCTAGAAGCGGAACCCGTACAAAATGAGCTACCAGGAATTTGTGATTGCCATTTTTGGAGTATGCGGTAATGCGCTATGACGCTGCAGGTGATTGGAAACGCACAAATCCCTCGATGACTCAGTTGTGCCCAAAGCTGCCCGTGGCCATCTGAAAAAGCGGACGTTCGACGTACGCGGTGTGGATATCCCAGCGCAGCTAGTCGAAAACGGTAAGCAATTCATTCGGTAGGGGGGTGGAAAAACATTCTGACCCACCACCGAACTTGAATCCCTTGCGATTACCTTTTAATGGACGGTATTTGCAATGTCTGCAATGTGCTTTCAGCAAGTGCTGTTCACGTTCAAATGCCTCGAGCAAAGACAGTCTGGCCTCACTCAGACTTTTTATACGGTATCCGGCAGCAGCGTATCCAGCGAACCGCTTGCTAACTGAAGTTGTTGTGATGCCCACCTTGTAGAACAACTCTCCGGTGTCAGACTCAAACTTGAGGTAGTAAAGGACAGACGGTTTTCTTGCCAATTCAGGGTCTCGGTGCAAGATCTTCAGCGAATATGCTCCAGGTAGGTTTTCATCTGCGCACTTACGGCATCCCTGTTTGAGATGAGATCCTGGGGTTTGCTCAAAAACCCCGTGGATGGGGCAAACGATTTTCACTTTCAGCCGCGCACTTACATACTCGACCAGGGTGTAGTCGTATTTGTCGTCATGTACCTCTCTAGCCCGACGAATGAACTCGTCAGGCGATTGACGCTGCCTCTCGGCAAATTCCTCTGTGCCACATTTCCTGCAACCCTTGCCTGCAAGATGTTCGCCTGCTGCTTGATTGAATTTACCGTGCTTGTGGCAGCCAATAGTCACCTTGCTCTTTGAATCCACGCATTGGACTTGCGAATAATCGTAACGAGAACCATGCGCCTCCATGGCGCGACGAAGGAAATCGTCTGTACCCAGTCTTCGTCCGTCGTTGAGCCGGCTAAGGGCGCACTTCGGACAACCATGAGTCCCATGAAGGTGTCCAGCGGGCGTCTGTCGAAACTCACCATGCTCTGGACAGATGATCGTTACTGGATCCCATGCTGTGACATAGACAACCATTGAATAGTCGAATCTGTCATCAAACTTTTCTTTAGCATGCCGGATGAACTCGTTTGCGTCCCAACCAAATCGCTCGCTGGTCAGCTTGTCCCTACATTTGGGGCATCCTTTTCCTTGCAAATGATTATCTGGCGTCTGCCAGAATGATCCATGCTCTAGACAAAGGATTTCGACTTTCGCTCTAGCTTGATGATAGGCGACCCGAGAATAGTCGTAGCGATCGCCATGTACGGATCGTGCCTCCTCGATGAATGATGACGCGTCCTTGCGCTGTGAATCCGCCTGCTTCTCTCTCCCGCATAAAGGGCAGCCTTTACTACGCATGTGGTTGTCGGGAGTTACATCAAAAGTCCCATGTCTTTTACAAACGACAGTGACTTTTGCTTTCGTGTTTCTGAATTCGACCTTGGAATAGTCGTAGCGATCGCCGTGGACTTGGCGTGCTTTCGAAATGAATTGATTCTGGGTAATTTGGCGAGGCATCTAACAATTGTATTAGATGCCTCGAAATGCTTAATTTCCTTGCTGTCCGCGTCGCATTCAAACCGTATGGGACGTTGAATGACAGAATAGCTTAGAGCCTGACAAGCGACTGATCCTTACCGGAGCTCTGCCGATTGCCAGTGCCATACTGCTCGGATGAATCTGTCCGACCTTTAGCTGTCGGTCGTGTCTGAAATCTAGCGAACCAAGAGAGGTAGGGTTAGTTTATGGACGAGTATGAAGAGCCAATATCTCCGGCGCTTGACCGCTTGGGAGAAAACATCAAGCTTCTGAACGGTGCCGTTTCCGGGCTTGAAATGATATTGAGACGGGCCGAGGAGTTGGATCAAGTGAACGTGAAGGAAGCGCTACCGTTCCTTGGTCTAATCTGGCTTTATGGTTCTGCCATACGGGCTTTGCTGGAAGCAAAGCGTCAAGACGGAACCATGCTATGGAATGCTCCAGCTCTTGCATCTCTTTGCCGGCCACTTCAAGAAGCGTTTCTGTCGCTGGTCTATTTTGCGATCGAGAAACCCGAACCCGAGGAGGCCGAATTTCGCCGGTTACTACTCAGCAGGCACGCGATTTACAAGCGATGGGACTTGCTTCGTCGTGCTGACCAATCGAATGAAACTATTGCCCGCGAATGTGCCTCAGCTTCAGTCGAGTGGGAGGCTGTACAAGAAGTTGTGTGCAGCCACCCGTATATGGGAAAACTTACGCCCGACACCGCGAAGCGGGTGGCTAAGGACGGCGATCAATACATCCTTTGTTCGCTCGACGCGATCTGGGAACGCGCTGGCCTTCCGCACGAACTATATGGCGTGACCTTTCGTTATCTGTCGCAATATGCTCATGCGACTCCGTACGCAGTGGCAAGTTTGAAATTTCATCAGGCAGGGCACGAAAATGGTGCCGTTAACATGATGATTCCAATTGGCCTCGCATTAGCCTGTGTGACTCAAGCTATCCGAATCTCCTCTCAGTTGGATCCGAGTCTTGGCCAGCTAGTACCAGTTGCATTTCGTACATTCATGAATGATCCCGAGCTTCCGATGCAAACAGGGCGCGAATGACGGGTATTGAGAAAAGTACCGGCAGGCCGCTTATGGCCGACCTGAGACGACCTGTCTCTCTGCCGGATTGATCCTCACCCTGTTGTGCGCTGCACTGCGAAGTACCGATCATGAAAACCGGATACCCCCGTGAAGCAGTAGGAAGGGGCCAGTTCCAGAGGAAATCTCCGGCGGCCCCATCCTTCCTGGCACAAGCGAGTAACTGGAGGCTCGCTGATGGCGAACAGCAGCTTCCAATCGCCGTATCACCAACGCCGAGTTTTCGCGGTGCTTCGGTTAGAAGTGAATGCCGCGCATGATCTGGCTGAAGGCCACCTGGTCGGCCGAGGGCAGGGCCGACGTCGCATCGCCCTTGCCTTTCGAGGCTGAGGAATCGGGAAACATCCGGTAGGTGGTGTTCATGATGATCTGCGCGATCCGCGGCGCCATGGCGTGCAATACCTGGCCGAAGATTCCCAGACGCGTGGCGATACGCACCTGACGATGGATGATGGCGTCGACGATCATGTCGCCGGCGTCATCCGGGGTCAGGGTCGGCACGTGATCGTAAAGCTTGGTCGGCGCGATCATCGGCGTCTTCACCAGCGGCATGTTGATGGTGGTGAACTCGACGCCACGATCGACGAACTCCGACGCCGCGCAGCGGGTCCAGGCGTCCAGCGCCGCCTTGGAGGCGACGTAGGCCGAGAAGCGCGGTGCGTTGGTCAGCACGCCGATGGAGGAAATGTTGATGACGTGGCCGGCGCGCTTTTCGGTCATGCCCGGCAACACGTTCAAGGTCAGGCGCAGGGCGCCGAAGTAGTTCACCTGCATGGTGCGCTCGAAGTCATGGAAGCGATCGTAGGACGTCTCGATGCCGCGCCGGATTGAACGGCCGGCGTTGTTCACCAGGATGTCGACGCCACCATGCTTGTCGTTGATCTTGGCCATCAGTTCGGCGCATTGCTGTTCGTCGCCGACGTCGGCCGAATAGGCAAACAGCTTGAGGCCGCGCTTCTTGGCCTCTGCCAGGGTCTCGTTGATCTTTTCCATGTCGCGGGCGACGATGATGGTGATGGCGCCGGCCGCCGCGATTTTGTAGGCAGCTGCCTGGCCGATGCCGCTGGAGCCGCCGGTGATCAGCACCACCTTGCCGGCGACACGGCCCTTCAGGCTGCGGTCGATGAAGAGGTCGGGATCGAGGCGGCGCTCCCAGTAGTCCCACAGTTTCCAGGCGTAGTCCTCCAGCTTGGGCACGCTGATGCCGGATCCGGCCAGCGCCTTTTCCGTCTCACGGTTGTCGAAGCGGGTCGGATAGTTGACGAATTGCAGGATGTCCTCGGGCAGGCCGAGATCTTTCATTACCGCGCGCTGGATGCGCCGCACCGGCGTCAATGCCATCAGGCTCTTCTTGACGCCGCGCGGGATGAATCCGAGCAGGGCGGCATTCACCCGCATCGCCATTTCCGGTGCGTGTCCGGCGCGGGCGAAAATGTTGAGCACGTCGCCGACGCGGCGCGGATGCGGATCGGTGAGGTGGAAGGCGCGCTTGTCCAGTCCCTTCTTGTGGGCGAGGAAATACATGGCATCGACGATGTAGTCGACCGGCACGATGTTGATGCGCCCACCCTCCAGCCCGATCGCCGGCATCCACGGCGGCAGGATCCGGCGCATCTTCTGGATCAGCTTGAAGAAGTAGTAGGGGCCGTCGATCTTGTCCATCTCGCCGGTTCGCGAATCGCCGACCACCACGCCGGGGCGATAGACGCGCCAGGGCCGCTTGCATTCCTTGCGGACAATCTTCTCCGACTCGTGCTTGGAGCCGAAGTAGGGGTGGTCGAGGTTCTCCGCCTCGTCGAACATGTCTTCGCGGAAGACGCCTTCGAACAGGCCGGCCGCGGCAATCGAGCTGACGTGATGGAAGCAGCCGGCCTCGAGCTGCTCGGCCAGATCCACGGTATTGCGCGTGCCGTCGACATTGGCCGCCATTTGCGACTCGGCACTGGCGCCGAGGTCGTATACCGCGGCGAGGTGAAAGAAGTGGTCGATCTTGCCCTTGAGTTTTTTGATGTCGGTTTTGCCGACGCCGAGGCAGGGCTGGAGCAGGTCGCCGACGATGGGGATGGCGCGGCTCGGGTCGACCTTCCAGAAATCGAAGAGTGCTTGCAGGCGCTCGGGAGACTTGTCACGGGTGAGGAAGTAAACCGTGGTCTTGGGCTTCTCCAGAATCTTGGCGACCAGTCGTTTGCCGATGAATCCCGTCGCTCCGGTGACAAAATAAATCATTGCAGCCTCCTCGCTATTTTTCGATTCGTGCATCCGGCCTCAACCGGCGGCATCCTGGGCAGATGATACAGAAGGCAGCGATCTAGTGGGTTTCACCCAGGACTTTAGTGTGACCTCTCTAATCCAAATCGCTAGACTCTTTCCCATGGCAGGCACGAAGCCCGCCGCCGCCTCGCCAACGAGGCATGGGGAATCAATCAATCAGGAGCTCATCATGGTCAAGAAACTCGTGGTAAAGAAACTCAAATCAGCCGGCCAGGATGGCCAACTTTCCGCCACCATTCGCGAGTCTGCTCAGCAGATCTGGTTGGCTGGCTTGGGCGCTTTCGCCAAGGCGCAGCAAGAAGGCAACAAGGTATTCGACGCGCTGGTTCGCGAAGGCGAATCGATCCAGAAGAAAACCCGCAAAGTCGCCGAGGACAAGGTCACTGATATGGCAGCCAAGGCTACCGGCACTTGGGACAAGCTTGAACAGGTATTCGAGAATCGTGTGGCCCGTTCGCTCAACAGTCTGGGCGTTCCGACCAAGGCCGATGTCGATACGCTGGCGAAGCGTGTTGCCGAGTTGAAGGTCGAAGTGGCAAAACTAAACGGCGGCGCGGCCAAAGCGGCGAAGCCCAAGGCAGCCACGGCCAAGCCTGCGCGCACGGCCAAGCCCGCGCGTCGAGTCGCGCCGAAAACCGCAGCGAAGACCGCGTCGAAACCCGCCACCTGATTTGCGATGCCATGACATTGGGCTGATGGCTGCCGGCGGAGTGGATTGACATGAAACCGACAGACCAGCAGCCGCACATGGCCTTGGCACTGGCGGGTGGCGGTCCGCTCGGGGCAATCTACGAGATAGGAGCCCTGATGGCGCTTGCAGAAGCGCTGGACGGCTTCGATTTCAATGAGCTCGACGCCTACGTCGGTGTCAGCGCCGGCAGCTTCATCGCGGCCGGGCTGGCCAACGGCTTGAGTCCGGCCTATATGTACCGGATGTTCATCGACAGCGAGTCGGCCGAGGTTCCCTTCGAGCCGGGAATGCTGCTCAAGCCGGCTTTTGGCGAATTCGGACGGCGAGCGGCAACGGTTCCGGCGCTGCTGCTCGACTCCCTGCATGACTATGTGCGCAGCCCCCTGCGCCAGGATTTCGTGGCGTCGTTTCAGCGTCTGTCACAGGCGATTCCCACCGGAGTGTTCAACAGCGCGGGGATCGACGAGTTTCTGACGCGCTTGTTCTCCCTGCCCGGACTGACCAACGACTTCCGCAAGCTCGGGAAGCGGCTGTTTCTGGTCGCCACCGATCTCGATTCGGGTTCGTCGGTCGCTTTCGGCTCCAAAGGCCACGATCACGTGCCGATCGCCACGGCGATTCAGGCCAGTGCCGCGTTGCCGGGTTTGTTCCCGCCGGTGGAGATCGATGGCCGCTGGTTCGTCGATGGCGCGCTGAAGAAGACCCTGCACGCCTCGGTGGCGCTGAAGGAAGGGGCTCGGCTGGTGCTTTGCATCAATCCCCTGGTTCCCTTCGACGCCAATCTGGCGGCGCATGAAAAGCATCTCAAGCGGCGCCAGCTGGTCGACGGCGGTTTGCCGGTGGTGCTGGCGCAAACCTTTCGCGCCATCATTCATTCACGCATGGAAACCGGGCTGGCAAAGTACGATATCGAATACAAGGATGCCGACATCATCCTGTTCGAGCCGCACCGCGACGACGCCGACATGTTCTTCAACAACATGTTCAGCTACGCGGACCGCAAGCGCTTGACCGAGCAGGCCTACCGCAAAACCCGCGAGGATCTGCTGCGACGTTATGACGATCTGGCGCCAAAGCTGGCGCGCCATGGGGTGACCATCAATCGCGCCGTGCTTACCGATCCGCAGCGCTCGCTGGCGCGGCGCATGGCCCGCTTGAAGCGCCGCCGGGCGAGCGCGATGGGCCTGACAGCCTTGCGTTTGTCGGATACGCTGGACGATCTCGAGCGGGCACTGAAGCGCATGCGACGTCGCGCCGCCGCTTGAATTCACCGCAAGCCTGAAGTTGCGGGGCTTTCTGCTATGCTCGATGCAATGCTTGAGACGGGTGACTGATGGAAAGAAAGCCGAAGCGCCGCACGCGGGAACGTATTCTGGAAACCGCCCTTGCGCTGTTCAATGAGTTCGGCGAGCCGAATGTCACGACGCAGTTGATTTCCGATGAAATGGGGATCAGCCCGGGCAATCTCTACTACCACTTTCACAACAAGGACGAAATCATCGAGTCCCTGTTCGCCGACTTCGAGCGCGGCATCGAGGACACGCTTTCCGCGCCGGTGCGTCGCGCGCCCAACGTCGAGGATATCTGGCTGTTCCTGCATCTGGTCTTCGAGGGCATCTGGAAGTTTCGCTTCATCTACCGCGACATCAATGAGCTGGTTTCGCGCAACCGGATGGTGGAAACGCATTTCAAGCGCATCGCGGCGCACAAGGCGCAAACCGCCGCCGCGATCTGCAAGGGGCTGGTGGCGACCGGCGACATGCAGGCGACACGCGCCGAGATCGAGGCCCTCGCGGTCAACATGACCGTCGTCGCGACCTACTGGCTATCCTTCGAGTTCGTCACCAATCCGCGCAAGAAAATCGACGGCGAAAGCCTCACGCGCGGCGCCTTCCAGGTCATGGCGCTCTCCGCGCCCTATCTGGTCGGGCGTTCGCGCAAGTTGTTCGACGAATTGTCCAAAGATTATCTAACAGCCTGAACACACGAGAGGAGAAGCAGCATGGCAAAGTCGGCCTGGAAAAAGTTTCCGCATGCGGACAAGTCCCTGGTATTCGCGGGTGCCGCCCTGAAGAAAAACTGGGATCGACTCCATCGCGGCGATCGGGAGCCCTTCCCGGCCGATACGGCGGTTCAGGAGGCGTGGCGCCTCTATCACCAGGGCGAGTTCCACAAGGCCTACGAGGCTGGCCTGGCTGCCGGCATCGACGGCTACAACGCGGCGAACAAGGCGGCGATGATTTACGCCAACTACCTTGAAGACAATGAAAAGCGCAAGCTGGAACTGTTTCAGGAAATATCCGAGCGCTGCGATGAACTGAAAGACGAACAACCAAAAAACGTCAATGCTTATTACATCCAGTCCTATGCGCTCGGTCGCTACAGCCAGGGGATTTCCGTCATCAAGGCACTGACGCAGGGTCTCGGCGGCAAGATCAAGAATGCGCTGGAAACCGCGCTCAAGCTCGACCCAAAACATGCCGACGCGCACAGTGCGCTGGGTGCCTACCACGCCGAGGTGGTCGACAAGGTGGGTGCGATGGTCGGCAAGCTGACGTACGGCGCAAGCAAGGATGTGGCGGTGAAGCATTTCGAAACCGCGCTGAAGCTGGCGCCGGATTCGGCGATCGCGTGCATCGAATACGCCAATTCACTGGTCATGCTCTTCGGCGACAAGCGCATGGACGAAGCCGTCAAGCTTTACAACAAGGCGGCCGCGTCGACGCCGGTCGATGCCATGGAAAGGCTCGACGTCGAACTGGCCAAGTCCGAACTCGAAGATTGAGCCCGGTACCGCTCCGCGCCGGGCTCAGGCCAGGTTGCGGAAACGCTTCGGCACCCGGATTGCCGGTGCTGCCGGAGTTTCAGCCTTGGGCGCCGCCTTCCGTGCGGCGGGTGCCTTGCCGGTGACGGAAGCCTTGCGCGCGGTCGGCGTCTTCTTTGCAGACTTGGGTTTCGCGGTGGTGGCCGCCTTCGATGCGCGCCGCTTCTTCGCGGCCGGCCGCCTGGCCGGTTCGGCACTCAGCGGCGGCGGCATTTCTATGCCGAACAGCCTTTGTTCTATCTGTGTCACGTCCAAAGGCGCATTCCATTCCAGCATCAACAGCGCCAGCATCATCTTCTCGAACTCGGCGGCAAACAGCGGCGTGATGGTTTCCGGGTCCGGCACGAAATGGCGGTCGGTGATCAGGCCGAACTGGACATTGTCGTTGTAACTCAGTATCGACACGCCGATGCCGATGTCACCGGACTGCGGCACCCAGAACATGGTCTGGTCGAGGCGCGCGCCGGCAAGGTAGAGCGGCTGCTTCGGTCCCGGCACGTTGGTCATCACCGTGCTGGCCTTGGCGGCCAGGATGTCGAGGAACTGTTGCTGGACGATTTTCGGCGCGATGCCGACGGCGGCGAGGATGCCCAGGGTCAGGGGCGGCTGGTAGGAGCCCTTGAGTTCATTCATGCGCTCGCGCACCAGAAACAGGCGCGCGAAGGGATTGCCTTCGTGCAACGGCAGCGACAGCGTGCCGAGGCCGAAGCGGTTGCCCAGCGTGCCTTCGTCCTTGGCCGAGCGCAGGTTCACCGGAATCATCGCGCGTACCTCGACACCGCTCACCGACTCGCCCTTCTGCTGAAAGTAGGCGCGCAAGGCGCCGGCGACGGCGGACAGCAGGATGTCATTGACCGAGCAGCCCAGCGCCTTGCCCAGCGCCTTGACTTCGGCCAGCGGAATTTGCTCGGACCAGGCGACGCGTTTTGTCGTGCTGGTTTTTCCCTTGAGGCTGGTGGGCGAATCGGCGGGCATGGCCAGCAGCTTGGCCAACTCGGTGAGCAGGCCGATGCCGTGCCGGCCGTAGGTGGACAACTGGTCCCGGTTGGAAGCAATGTCAATTGCTTTGCCACCCAGTTCAGAGCCCATGCTGACAGCCGAACTGAGCGTCTGGGCGACGGTTTCCAGCAGACCGGCGGGCAACTCGTCCTCGACCTCTGCGTCCTCGTCGTCGATTTCGTCGGCGCGCGGCTTCTGCGCCACGGCATGGGGCGAAAGGTCGGTAAGGGAAAGAATCACGCCCACCAGCGCAATGCCATCGGCAATGCTGTGATGAATGCGTACCACCATCGCCGATCCGCCTTCGTAATCCTCGATCAGGTCGAAGCGCCACAGCGCTTTGCCCATATTGAGCGGCTGCACCGCCAGTTCGCTGGCCAGCGCCTGCAGTTCCTTCTTGCCGGACCCTGCCGGCAAGGCGCGGCGACGCAGGTGCGCGTCGATATCGAAATCGGGATCGTCCTGCCAGAATGCGCCGGTGACTTCCTGTATTGCGCATTGGCGGAAGCGCCGATAGCGCCCGACCAGTCGCGCCGCGACGGTATCGCGCAATCGATCGAAATCCATTCGATGATCGAATACCATGACCCCGACGATCATCATCAGGTTGGTCGGCCTATCCATTCGCAGCCAGGCGGTATCGACGGCTGACATTCGTTCACGTCGGAGCATTGCGGGCTTCCTTGAAGTTGACGGCATATAATAGTCCAAGCCAAATATTGGTGCCCATTAATTGCCACGAGAGACGATATGAGCGAACTCAAAAAACAATTCGAAGCAGCGGTCGCCGATTCCAAGAAACTGCCGGAGCGGCCTTCAAACGACGTTCTGTTGCAGCTTTATGCGCTTTACAAGCAGGCGACGGAGGGCGATGTCGAGGGCAAGCGTCCGGGCTTCACGGACATGGTAGGCCGCGCCAAGTACGACGCCTGGGCCGCCATCAAGGGCACTGGCGGCGATGATGCGATGACCCGCTACGTCGAACTGGTCAATTCCCAGAAGGCTTGATCACGCTGACGCGGGATCGCTCTGCGGATTTCCCGTGTCGCCGCCATCGCCGTGAAAGTCGGCGTTGATGATACGGCGTCGAATGGAATACACGGCGGGAATCCGGTTTGACCTTTCGCCGGCAGCAGCCTGCTAGGCATCCCGTGCCAGCCGGATGCCGGAAAACTGCCAGCAGGCGGGTGCCGGAAAGAAATTGCGGTAGCTGGCGCGCAGGTGGCCGGCCGCCGTGGCGCAGGAGCCGCCGCGCAGCACGTACTGCTTGACCATGAATTTGCCGTTGTATTCACCGACCGCGCCGGCCCCGGCGCGAAAGCCCGGATAGGGCGCGTAGCTGGACGAGGTCCATTCCCAGGCGTCACCGAACAGTTGTTCCAGACCGGTGCCGCCACTGGCCGGGCGCGGCTGATACTCGGCGCTATCGGCAAAATGGCCTTGCGGGACGATGCCCGCTGCCGCATGCTCCCATTCCGCCTCGGTCGGCAGGCGCGCGCCGGCCCAGCGCGCATAGGCGTCTGCTTCGTAGTAGGAAACATGCACCAGCGGTCGGCCGGAATCGAGTGGACGCATGCCCGACAGCGTGAACTCCTGCCAGCCGGATGCACCTTGATGCCAGTACAGCGGGTGTCGTCGTTCCAGCGCGATGCGCCAGTCCCAACCCTCGGCCAGCCAGAATGCCGGATCGGCATAGCCGGCGGCGGCGATGAAGGCCAGATACTCGCCATTGCTGACCAGGCGCGAGGCGAGCTCGTAGGCCGGCAAATACACAGTGTGGCGCGGAGCTTCGTTGTCATAGTGAAAGCTGCCGCCGGCATGGCCGATCTCGGTCAGCCCTGCGGCGAACTGCCGCCATTCAAGCGGTGGTGCCGCAGGGGTGTTGATCGCGCCGGCGCCCGCGTTGATGTAGGAGGGCAGCAAGGGGTTGCACGAGAACAAATGCTTGATGTCGGTCAGCAGCAGTTCCTGGTGCTGCTGTTCGTGATGCAGGCCGAGTTCAAGCAGTTCGACGACTTCAGCGGCATCGCCGGCAAGCAGCGCGAGCATGCGCCGATCCACGTCAGCGCGATAGGCGATGACTTCATCGAGGCCGGGGCGGGTCAACAGACCGCGCTGCGGACGCGGATGCTTGTCGCCCACCGCGTTGTAATAGGAATTGAACAGCACGCGAAACGCCGGATTGAATGGCCGGAAACCTGGCTCTTGCTGTTCCAGGACAAAGGTTTCGAAAAACCACGTGGTATGCCCGAGGTGCCATTTCACCGGACTGCTGTCCGCCATCGATTGCACGCAGCAATCTTCGGCAGACAATGGCGCCGCCAGCGCCAAACTCTGGGTGCGAACCCGGCGATAGCTGTCGGCTGCTGCGGTCGATTTCAAGGCGATTCCTTCGGAGTTCGGTGTGTCATGGCCGCGCCAGAATGACGGCGAACCAGCGCGCGGCATCGGTCCAGACATCGGTGTGGCGAAAGCCGGCGTGACCCAGGGTGTCGGCGAAATCCTCGATGCGGTACTTGTAGCTGTTCTCGGTATGGATGCGTTCGCCGCGCAGAAAACGCCGTCCTGCGCCGGGCCAGCTGACCTGGATATCCAGCGTCGCTTCAAGGTGCATCTCGACGCGGGAATCGAGGGCATTGAAAATTGCCCGATGTCGCCACTGGCCCGGATCGAAATCGCTGTCGATCAGCCGATTGACGTGGTTCAGTACATTGAGATTGAACGCAGCGGTTACTCCGGCGGCGTCGTCATAGGCGGCCTCCAGCACGGCCGCATCCTTCAGCAGATCGACACCGATCAACAGCGTGCCGTCCTCGCCCAGCAGTCGGCGGAAACGCGACAGCAGGCTCAGCGCCTGCGGCGGATCGAAATTGCCGATCGACGACCCGGGATAGAACACCAGGCGGTGTCGTGGCGAAAGGTCCGACGGCATGGACATATCGGCGGTCAGGTCGGCAGCCAGCACGCGAATGTCCAGGTCGGGAAAGGCGGCACGCAGTCCGTCAGCGGCCTGGTGCAGAAACTCGGCGGAGATATCGATGGCGACGAAATGCGCCGGCCGGATCAACTCGCACAGGTCGCGCGCCTTCTCGCAACTGCCTGCGCCCATTTCGATCACCGTCGAGCCAGCGCCGACTTTGCCGGCAATCTCGGCCCCATGCTCCAGCATGATCGCGCGCTCGGTACGCGTCGGGTAGTACTCGGGGAGACGGGTGATTTCCTCGAACAGCAAGGAACCGCGCGCATCGTAGAAATATTTCGGGGCGATGCACGCGACTGGGCGAAGCAGTCCGCCGATGATCTCCCGAGTGTCAGCAATCGGTGCCTCAGTCATGCCTTTTTCGTGTGGTCTTTTCTTTCAGGGTAACAAACTCTTCCGCCGATGTGGGATGGATGGCTACCGTGGCGTCGAAATCCGCCTTGGTCGCGCCCATGCGAATGGCAATCGCGACACCCTGGATGATCTCGGCGGCATCGGCGCCGATCATGTGTGCGCCGACCACGCGCTGACTGGCCGCATCGACGATCAGCTTGATCAGGGTGCGCTCCCTGCGCGCCGTCAGGGAATGCCGCAGCGAGCGGAAGTCGGCGCGATAGATATCGATTTCCGCGTAGTGTTTCAGCGCCTCGGTTTCGCTCATGCCGACGGTGCCTATCGGCGGCTGGCTGAAGACGGCGGAAGGCACCGTGGTGAGGTCGGCCGCCATCGGCGCCGGGCCGAACAGGCTGGTCGCCACCGCCGCGCCTTCGCGGATCGCTACCGGGGTCAGTGCAATCCGGTTGGTCACATCGCCCACGGCGAAAATGTTCGCCACGGTGCTGCGACCCATGGCGTCAACCACGACGCCGCCTTTTTTGTCCAGCGTGACGCCGATTTCGGCGAGTCCGAGTCCCTCGGTGTTGGGCACGCGTCCGGTTGCATACAGCACGGCATCCACGTTGTGCGTGTCCGCCGCTGCGCCGGACACGGCCACGCTCAGCGTGCCGTCCTGCTGCCGCTCGATACCCTTGACGTCGCTGTGGAGCACAATGCGAATGCCGTTGGCGACCATCTCGTCGTGCAGATGCTGGCGCAGGTCGTCGTCAAAGCCGCGCAGAATCTGCTCGCCACGATAGGCCATCGTGACCTCGGCGCCCAGTCCCCTGAATATGCCGGCGAACTCGACGGCAATGTAGCCGCCGCCGACGATCAGTACCCGTCGCGGCAACTCCGCCAGATCGAAGACTTCGTTGGAAGTGATCGCATGTTCGATGCCCGGGATCGACGGCAGGAAAGGAATGCCGCCGGTCGCGATCAGAATGTGCTCAGCGCTGAAGCGCTTGCCGTCAAGGTCGACCGTGTGGGGATCAAGGAGGCGGGCCGAGCCATGCAGCACGGTGACCCCGGAACGGTCCAGGTTGCTCTCGTACATGCCGCTGAGTCGGGATATCTGGTCGTTCTTGCCCGCGATCAGCTTCGGCCAGGAGAACTGCGCCGGCGGCACGCTCCAGCCGAAGCCTTCGGCATCGGCAAAGTCGGCCGAAAAATGCGCGGCATGCACCAGCAGTTTCTTCGGCACGCAACCGCGAATGACACAGGTGCCGCCGTAGCGAAAGTTCTCGGCAATTGCGACACGTGCACCAAAGCCGGCGGCAATTCGCGCCGCGCGCACACCGCCCGATCCGCCGCCGACGACGAAGAACTGGTAATCGAATGTAGACACGCTCGCTCCTGATTTGTGGTTGCAAAAATTGTCCAGCAGGTGAACTATAGCCGCTGGCACCACCGATCGTCTTCGATGGGCTGCAATGACGTCGGGATTCCATTCGGTTTTTCGGAGAAAACTCGGCGCTGGCGAGACGGCGAGACGAAGCACCGGGTCATGGGAAGTTTCAGCCTTTGACTGGTGTCACGAGGCAGGTTCCGCCAACGGGCGCTGCGGCAACGCGCCGGGCCGGCGTTGGATTTTCAGGCTTTTCAAAGTAGCATTTGCGCTCGACATTGATCCGTCGCCATCGGCGAGGAAAGGCAGGGAAGCCCGCATGAGTCATGTGAAATCGCGCGAAGTCGTTCTTGCCGTCAATATCACCGACGAATTGCGCCAGGGACTCGACGCCTTGCGTGATGCCTGGCGAAGTGACCCCGGCTCGATTCCGCGAGGCGTCTCCTGTTCTGAATCGAGGGAAGGTCATTTCCTGGTGGTGGCGGCCGAATCCGTATTTACTACGCTGCCGGGCGCGTGCGTGATCAAGGGCATCGGTGCCGTCGAACTGGTCGGCAGCGAGCCGATTTTTGAAGAAGGGGCGCATTCGAAAACGCTGCTCTTGAGCGATACCGGCGATGGCTGGAAATTTTCGGTCAAGTATGTGCCGCCCATTGTTCGCGCCAGAAACGCCAAATGAGTCAGAAGAGAAAACGGCAAACCGGAATTCGTGATCGAAAATCAGCTGTGCAGCTCACCATGTCACAGGAATGCGACTCGCGGCTAAGCTGGAGGCCTCAGGTCGGCCAGAAGGCGCCACTCACGAACTTTCCGCAAAGCAGACGTTCGAATCCTGTCCGTATGATTGACAATTGATAAGGAGACCCGGATCGGATAATCTCCACGTCATTCAATACCTTAAAGGCATTTCGATCGTGTCCGTATTATTGGCAATAACCCGGACGTTTCTGCGCGTGAATAGCTGTTAGCCCTTTCATCATCCCTTTTGACTCTATGAACATCACCATTCGCCTCGAACACCCCAACGACGAAAACGCCATCGCCGAAGTTACGCGCCTGGCGTTTGAATCCCATCCGTTCAGTCACCAGACGGAACACTTCATCATCGGCGCTCTGCGAGCCGACCATGCGCTTTCGGTGTCTCTAGTCGCCGAAGATGCCGGTCGCGTCGTAGGGCATATTGCACTCTCGCCTGTAAACATCAGCGATGGCGCCACTGGTTGGTTTGGGCTTGGCCCAATTTCGGTCGAACCTGACTTGCAACGCCGTGGCATCGGGCGGGCACTTATGGAAAGAGGTCTTGCCGAGCTACGCAAGATTGGAGCAAATGGATGTGTGCTCGTTGGCGACCCTGCGTTCTACATCCGCTTTGGGTTTGCGAACAATCCTGCTCTCGTGCTTGAGGGCGTTCCTCAAGAGTACGTCCTTGCCCTATCTCTTGGCACTTCCTCCGCTCATGGTGACGTCCAATTCCATCCGGCATTTCAAGCCAAGGGCTAACCCGGCGACCCCGTTCCCTTCGGTCACTGGACGCTGCGCGATGAAGCCGCGCAGCGCCGGTCACCTTGAACGTTGAAGCTGTAGAAAAACTCTTTTCAAGGCGCAAAGCGCCCTCTGAATGGCGCGATTTCCATCCCGCCATTCGTCATTTCAGCTTCATGTTGATTCAGTCGCCGTGTCACCAGCGCCGAGTTTTTCCGATCGCC
>JAIPCT010000053.1 GCA_021738065.1 Burkholderiaceae bacterium | reverse complement strand
CGCCCTTCTGGTTTGTACTTCGCTGTTTTCGCAGGCGTGCTGCAGATGACTACAGATAGTGGTCGATCAGCAAAGCCGCAAACAGCAGCGCCAGATAAACTATCGACCAGCGAAACGTGATGCGCGCCACGGCGTCCGAATAGTCTCGCCAGATCAACCAGGCATAGCCGAGGAACACGGTATCCAACAGTACCGCAGCAGTCAGATAGAAACCACCTGACATGCCTATCATGTAGGGCACCAGGGTCACCAGCGACAGGCCGACGGTGTAGAGAAATACGTGACGACGTGTGTACTCCGCGCCATGCGTTACCGGCAGCATCGGCAGACCGGCGGCGGCGTATTCCTTGGTGCGATACAGCGCCAGGGACCAGAAATGCGGCGGCGTCCACACGAAGATTATCAGGAACAGCAACCATGCCTCGCCGGGTGCATTGCCCGTCACGGCGGCCCAGCCGAGTACCGGCGGCATGGCCCCCGAGGCGCCGCCAATGACTATGTTCTGGGAGGTATTGGGTTTCAGGAAAATGGTGTAGATGACCGCATAGCCGACAAATGTTGCAAAGGTCAGCCACATGGTGAAGGGATTTACCCAAGCGTAAAGCATGAACAGACCGACGCCGCCAAGCACAGCAGAAACGATCGCTGTCTCCAGCGAATTCACGTCACCTTGGGGCAGCGGCCGGCCACGCGTACGGGCCATCAGGGCGTCGATCTTCTGTTCAATCAGGCAGTTCGCGGCAGCAGCAGCGCCCGCGACCAAGGCAATACCCACCGTGCCGGCCAGCAAAATGCGCCACGGGACCATGCCCGGTACGGCGAGGAACATTCCTATTACCGCGCAAAAAACGATCAGGGATACGACCCGCGGCTTTGCCAGCTGGAAATAGTGGCGCAAGCGCTCGGAACTGTATTGCAAACTGAGAGTTGAAGTTTTCACGCTTGAGAGGTAAACGATTGAAGCCGGAACAAGGATTCGAGTTTAGCATGCGTCCCAGAACGCGATGCCCCCGCGGATGCAAGGAAGCTTTGAACAAAACATCGGGACGTATCTGCGTTGCGGTTGCTCAAAACTTGATCAGCTTCCCGATCTCGCGGATGAAGGCCTTGGGTTCCGGATTATCAGCGTAGCGGAAAACGAGAAGACCCCGCCGATCCACCAGGTTGATTTTTCTGTTCTCGCGCCCACCCAATCCTTCAAACACTTTCGCGTCGGTCGCCCTGATCATGACCAGATCCGGATGCGCCGCCAGCAAATCAGCGTTCGGCACACTTGCGTCGGTGATCAGCCACAGTCGCTCGACGCGCGCCATGTTGCGTCCCTGCGCAGTACGCGCCTGCCGAGTCAGATACAGCGTATGTTGGCAACGATCGTCACAGGCACCCGGCGCCGCGAAAATCACCAGCCATTTTCCACTGACTTCGGAATGTTCCAGCGCCGTGCCGTCCATACGCTGCAGTAACTCAAAATGGAGCGGTGCCGGTGCCAGCGGTTCTCCGACAATCGCCTTCATCTCGGGCGGCGATATGTAGCGGAAGTACAAGGCCGCGACCAGCGGCAATACGCAAACGGCGACAATGGCCAGCAGCGTCAAGCGGCCTTTGCGCTGGAGTGCGCGCTGAGACTTGGCCTCCGGTCCCCCGGGCACAAAAACATCATCGTCCGTCGGACTGCTGCTCGTCATCGATTTCTCCATGCAAAAATTCCGTAACCCGCCGCCATCAGGGCAAACATCAACCACATCGCGGCATAGCCGTAGTGTTTGCTCGCAGGATTGGTCGCAGTCTCCCAGTCGCGGATCAGGCCATCGTCGGCATCGCCTGTTTGCAGCAAGATGACTGGCAGCGGGTCGAGGCCGGTGTTTTGACGATAGTCCGTTTCACGCACGTGCTGCCAGATCGATCCCTGCGGGGTGGTTTTCTTCAATTCAAAAGTTTGGGTTTCGAATTTAGTCGTCAGTCCAGAAACTGATACTTCGCCGCCGGGCGCAGGTACCGTGGGCAGATCCGATCGCAGCCGCGGCGCAACAATCCAGCCACGGTTGACCAAGACAACGGCCTCGCTCCCGGCAAGCCTTAGCGGAGTCAAAACATGGAAGCCGGCCCGACTGCGATAAATCTTGTTGTCGAGATACAGGGTGCCTTGATGCAGCCAAAGGCCACGCGCCGTCGCTGTTCTGTCAATCAGCGCTGCGGGATCGCGCAGTTGTGCCGACAGCTCGATCGGCGTCGCGCTACGGGCCGCATGCTCCTTCTCGAATCGATCGCCACGCGTTTCTGCGCGCCAGAGCTGAAGGCGGGCCATGCCCAGGCAGATGAATACCAGAAGCAGGATCAGCAGCACACGCAAGGTGCCTCGCTTGAGCGGGAGGGTCGACATCAATGTGGCGGCGACACCGGATTGAGATCGTGCTTCCGCGGCGAGTCCGGTAGACTGACTGTTTTCAAGAGGGTTTTCCATGCGCGTTGTTGTCGTAGTGCTTCTGATCGCGATCGTTGCCAGTCTAGCCAGCGCGCTGGTGTTCGTCTATCGCGATCGGGGTCAGGGCAAGACCCGGGCGGTCAGGGCATTGTCTTTGCGTGTCGGCCTTTCGCTCGTCCTGTTTCTGCTACTGATGGCCGCGTATCGATTTGGCTGGATCGGAGATCGCCTGTGATACTTTGCGGTGCGCCATGCCCATGTCGCACCGCTAATGGTGCTTACAGCCAATAGACGACAATGAACAGCCCGAGCCACACGACGTCCACAAAGTGCCAGTACCAGGCCACCGCCTCGAAAGCAAAATGACGCTCGGCGGTGAAATGTCCCTTGACCGACCGCAGCAAGATCACGATCAGCATGGTTGCGCCCAGCGTCACGTGAAAACCATGAAACCCGGTCAGCATATAGAAGGTTGAACCGTAAACTCCGGTCGTCATCTTGAGATTCAAGTGACTGTAGGCTTCAAAATATTCATAGGCCTGCAGGCTGATGAACACCAGACCAAGCACAATGGTCAACGCCAGTCCGATGATCAATTGCTGACGCTTGTTGGCAAGCAATCCCCAATGCGCCCAGGTCAGGGTGACGCCCGAACTCAACAACAGCAGGGTATTGACTGCCGGAATGCCCCATGCATGCATCGGGGTGAACATGTCCTTGGCCGCAGGGCCGGCGGTTGGCCATTGATCCTTGAAGCCATCCCAGAGCGCGGCCTGGTCGAGACTGGCGATCTCCGGAACGGACAGCACGCGAACATAGAACAAAGCGCCAAAAAACGCCGCGAAGAACATGACCTCGGAAAAGATGAACCAAGACATTGACCAGCGGAACGAGCGATCCACCTGCGGGTTATAGCTGCCTGCCTCGGATTCCCCGATCACGCGTCCAAACCAGCCAAACAGCATAACCGCGAGAACGGCAAAGCCGCCCGCCAGCAGAAACCCGCCATTGGCTATCGAATTCATCGTCAGCACCGCGCCACTTGCCAGCAGGAGCAGCGCAAACGAACCAACCAGCGGCCAATAGGAAGGCTCTGGAACGTAGTATCGGTTCGCAGATACGGGATGACTCATCTTGACCTCCTCGATTTCATATTGTTGTAATAGCTCCGCCAGCTTGCTTCCGCGTCAAGTCAGGGACGACCCAGATTAATTGCCACTGCTACCAAGGTAAGCACGAAAACCAGCATGAAAATCAATGCGGTGATCAGAATATGCAGCGGCGACAAGGCCGGCAAATCCTTTTCGTTCAATTTGTGACCGCGCACGCCAAGCAGCCCCCAAGCCACCATTCGAATGGTGCGAATGATTGTGCTCTTCTGTCCCGATTCCGGCTTTTGCATGATTCATGTCCGGCTTTCGCCAGGTTTTGCGGGAGCGGTTACGCTACCCGCCGGCACCTCGAAAAACGTGTACGACAGCGTAACGGTATTCACATCGTCCGGCAGGCTCCGCTCAAGCACGAATACGACCGGCATTTCGCGTACCTCGTGTGGGGCGAAGGTCTGTTGCTTGAAACAAAAGCAATCCAGTTTCTTGACATAGCCACCCGCATGCTGCGGGCCATAGCTGGGCACGGCCTGGCCGATGACGGTCGTATTTCGGGTGTTCTCGATTCGATACGTCACATGGATGATGTCACCCGTTTTGGCGGAGAGGCTCGCCGTCTCCGGACTGAAGCGCAGTCCGCCATCATGGCTGTTGGCGTCAAATTCGAGCTTTACCGCTCGCGCGGGTATCGACGACTCAGCAACTCGCTGCGCGCGGTCAATGTCGTAAATCCCGGTCCACTCGCAAAAGGCCTTGTACAACGGCGGTTGTGCGTAGGCAAACAAGAAGCTGGAGGTGACGACCGCCAGCAGAATACTTACGATGCGCCGATTGCCGGCAGCCCGGATCTCCTGGATGTTCGGAGGGATCCCTTCCGGACTCAGCTTCGGATTCAAGTATTGCCCATCCATTGCCGAATGATGAAACTCACAAAAACGGCAGCCGCGAACAGCCCAAGGCCTATCGCGATGCGGCGATTCGTCTGCTCACGGGATGAATCGCCGCTCATCCGTGGGCCTCGGCCGGATTGAAGGCCGGAGGATCTTCAAACGTGTGATGGGGCGCCGGTGAAGGCACGGTCCATTCCAGTCCGCGCGCGCCGTCCCAGGGCCGCGCCTCGGCTTTTGCGCCACCTTTCATGGTCTGGAACACCACCACCAGAACCAGGAGCTGGCTGAAGCCAAAGCCAAAGGATCCAATGGTGGAAATCATGTTGAAGTCTGCGAACTGCTGAGCGTAGTCCGGTATTCGGCGCGGCATGCCGGCCAGCCCAAGAAAATGCTGCGGGAAAAAGGCGATGTTGAAGAAGATCATCGACAGCCAGAAGTGCAACTTGCCGAGGCTTTCGTTGTACATATGGCCAGTCCATTTCGGCAGCCAGTAATACAGCCCGGCATAGGCGGAAAAGAGCGCGCCGGCGACCATTACATAGTGAAAATGCGCGACAACGTAATAGGTATCCTGCAACTGGATATCCACCGCTGTCATGGCCAGGACCAGACCCGTGAGCCCGCCGATTGTAAACAGCACCAGGAAACCGAGAGCAAACAGCATGGGCGTCTCGAAACTCAAGGAACCACGCCACATGGTAGTGACCCAGTTGAAGACCTTTACCCCCGTTGGGATCGCGATCAGCATCGTCGCGTACATGAAGTAAAGCTGCCCGGTCAGTGGAATGCCCGTCACGTACATGTGATGGGCCCAGACAAAGAAGGAGATCAAGCCGATTGCGGCAATTGCGTACACCATCGAGGCGTAGCCAAACAGCTGCTTGCGCGAAAACGCCGGAATCACGTGGGAAACCACCCCGAAGGCCGGCAGGGCAATGATATAGACCTCGGGATGACCGAAAAACCAGAAAATGTGCTGGAACAACACCGGATCACCACCGCCGGCGGCACTGAAGAAGCTGGTTCCGAAATGACGATCGGTCAACAGCATCGTCACGGCGCCGGCCAGAATCGGCATCGAGGCGATCAGCAGGAAAGCCGTCACCAGCCAGGTCCAGCAGAACAAGGGCATTTTCATCAAATCCATGCCGGGAGTCCGCATGTTGAGAATAGTGGTGATGATGTTGATCGATCCCATGATCGACGACATGCCGAGTATGTGTATGGCGAAAATCGCCATGTCCATGCCCATGCCCATCTGGATTGATAGTGGCGGATAGAGGGTCCAGCCGGTGCCGGCCGCGCCACCGGGAACGAAGATCGAGGCGGTCAGCAGGATGGCGGCTGGCGGCAGCAGCCAGAAGCTCCAGTTGTTCATCCGCGCAAACGCCATGTCGGGTGCGCCGATCATCAGCGGGATCATCCAGTTGGCGAAGCCGACAAAGGCCGGCATGATCGCGCCGAAAACCATGATCAGAGCGTGCAGGGTCAACATCTGATTGTAGAACTCCGGCTGCACATACTGCAGTCCCGGCGACAACAGTTCGGCACGAATAATCAGCGACATTGCGCCACCGACCAGAAACATCACAAAGCTGAACCACAAGTACATCGTCCCGATGTCCTTGTGGTTGGTCGTGGTTATCCAGCGCATCAAGCCGGTGGGTTGAGGCCCATGATCGGCGTGGTGGTCAGCTGCGCCGGCGGTATGTGTAGCTTGCATATTGAATCTCCTAAAGGCCCGTGGCGCGATTAGTTGCCGCGCCGCGCCTTGACTTCGGCTGGCTGAACAAGCTCGCCGAGTTTGTTGGACCATGCGTTGCGCTCATAAGCCACAACGGCCGCGATATCGGTGTCACCCAGTTGCCCGCCGTAGGCAGCCATTGCCGTGCCCGCTTTGCCCTTGATGACGATGTCCAGATGGGCCTCTTTCGGTCCCTTGACGATCTTGGAGCCGTCCAGGGCCGGGAACGCAGGGGGCAGGCCCTGTCCCGCGGGCTGGTGGCAGGCGGCACAATTGGCGGCGTATACTTTTTCGCCACGCGCCACGAGTTCGTCGAGCTTCCAGATCTTGGCCGGATCATCCGCCGCAGCAGCCATTTCCTTCTTCTGCCCGGCAGTCCATGCGGCGTACTTTTCCGCCGAAACGACTTCGACCACTACCGGCATGAAGCCGTGGTCCTTGCCGCAAAGCTCCGAACACTGACCGCGGTAGGTTCCTTCCTTTTCGGCGCGGAACCAGGTATCCCGCAGGAAGCCGGGGACCGCATCGGTCTTGACCGCAAATGCGGGCACCGACCAATTGTGGATAACGTCGGACGCGGTGAGGAGCATGCGGACTTTTTGTCCCACCGGGACGACCAGGGGCCGATCAACCTCGAGCAAATAATGCTCCCCCTTGGGCGCCTTGTTTTCAATCTGATCTCGTGGCGTCGACATCACGCTCATGTACTTGAGTCCGGCCGCGTCTCCGGAGAGGTATTCGTAGCCCCATTTCCATTGATACCCAGTCGCTTTGATCGTCAGGTCGGGTTGTGAGCTATCGCGCATTTCAACCAGCGTCGTAGTCGCCGGAACGGCGATGGCGATCAGAATCAGGGTCGGCACGATGGTCCAGGCAATTTCAACCTTCGTGTTGTCGTGAAAATCGGCAGCCTTGTGGCCTCTGGATTTGCGATGAAAAACAATCGACCAGGCGACAACCGCAAAGACACCAACGAAAATGATCACGATAACCCACAGCAGGAGACTGTGCAGGTCGTAGACCCGCTTTGCCAGCGCTGTGACGGGCTCCTGAAGATTCAACTCCCAAGCGGCGTTGGCAGTTCCACTCAACGCGCTGATCAGGCTCGCTACAACAAGCCCGGCAGATACACGCCACCCGCGATTCAAGTCGCGATTATTGTTTGAAACTTCTGCCATCTCCCCCTCCTACCCGCCTGATTTTCAGCCACGCGACACCGCGATGACGGAAATACCGGGCGTGTTCGATATCGTTCCAGAAAGGCTGCGGAAATCCCGGCCCTGTTTCCCAGCAACAATAAAGGTAACACACTTCAATTGATCTTAATCAATTTGAGTGTTGAAATTTTTGGTATGAAGAAATAATCGCGCCGACAAGTGCGGCAGCCCTTGATTCTCTATGCTATCGGGATGGCACGGCGTCAACGACGCCTTGATGTTCTGCCGCCAGCAACGCCAGAAGGCGCTCGTGAATCCCGCCGAAGCTGCCGTTGCTCATTATCAATACCTGGTCGCCGGCATGGGCGTCGGCGGCAACGGCCGCGATCAGGACGTCAAGTTCATCGAATACCCGACTCCGCAATCCCAACGGCGCCAGAGCTTGCGTCGCGTTCCACCCGAGCTTGTTCGCATAGCAGAACACAAGGTCCGCATCGGCCAGACTGCCAGGCAATTGCTCATTCATGGTCCCCAGTTTCATGGTGTTGGACCTCGGCTCGAGTACGGCCAGAATGCGCGCGGGACCGACTTTCTGGCGCAGACCTGCGAGCGTGGCGCGAATCGCCGTGGGATGGTGAGCAAAATCGTCGATCACGGTCACCCCGCGCTCGACGCCGCGCACTTCGAGCCGGCGCCGGATGCCGGCGAATCCTTCCAGTGCCTTGAGACCGACAGCGACTGGCACGCCCGCATGCCGGGCCGCGGCCAGGGCCGCAACCGCATTGGCCCGATTGTGGTCGCCGGCAAGATCGAAGCGCCTGACCCGGCCCAGCACCTTGCCCGCCAGGCTCACGGAGAATCCGCCAGCCTCATCGGGCGCGCCCACCTGCCAGCCCTCGCTCCGATTGAACCACTCGACCGGCGTCCAGCAACCTTTGGCCAGGACGCGCTCAAGCGAAGCTTCCACGGCATTGCTAACGATCAATCCGTTGCCAGGCAAAGTACGAACCAAATGATGAAATTGCGTCTCGATCGATGCAAGATCAACGAAGATGTCAGCATGATCGAACTCGAGATTATTCAGGATCGTGGTTCGCGGCTGGTAGTGCACGAACTTCGAACGCTTGTCGCAGAATGCCGTATCGTATTCATCCGCCTCGATGACGAAAAAGGGCGAATCCGTAAGCCGTGCCGACACGCCGAAGCCTTGCGGCACCCCCCCCACCAGAAAAGAAGGATTCAGCCCGGCCTCTTCGAGAATCCATGCCAGCATGGATGTCGTCGTGGTCTTGCCGTGCGTGCCGGCAACGCCCAAGACCCAGCGACCACGCAGAATGTTCTCTGCAAGCCACTGAGGACCGGAAACATAGGGCAGATTGCGGTCAAGAATGGCTTCGAGCAGCGGATTTCCTCGTGAAATCGCGTTGCCAACCACAAACAGATCCGGGTTCAGCGCCAGTTGCTCGGCACCGTAGCCTGCGACCAGATCGATACCCTGCTCGCCTAGTTGCGTGCTCATCGGCGGGTAGACGTCCGCATCGCAACCGGTAACCCGATGCCCGGCGGACCGGGCCAAGAGAGCGATGCCACCCATGAACGTGCCACAGATGCCGAGGATATGAATGTGCATGTCACGGTTCCATGAAATAATGAAGCGGATTCTAACCGTCCGCCGCACCGGCCAATCACCTCATGCCACGCCGCAAACCCGCCCCTTCAGCTTCCAGCCACTTGAGGCGCAGCATTGCTTGCGCGGCTGCACGGCTGATGGCCGAGGAGGGCATCGGTGACTATGGTGCAGCCAAACGCAAAGCGGCCCGCAACATGGGTGCCAGCGAGGGTGAGGCGCTACCGACAAACGAGGAAATCGAAACCGAATTGCGCGCCTGGCAGTCGCTTTTTCAGGAAGACGAGCAGCGTGAACGCCTGCGCGAACTGCGCCTGACTGCACTGGAAGTCATGCAGCTGCTTGCTGAGTTTCACCCTTACCTTGTCGGCGGCGCACTTGATGGTACAGCGGGCCGGTATTCCGCCGTGGAGATTGAGCTTTTTGCTGACAGCAGCAAAGATGTAGAGATCGCGCTGCTATCTAACAGCATCTCCTACGATATTATGGATAACCGAAAAATTGGTCTGGATGCCCAACTGTCTCTTGAGTGGAATGATCTTCCCGTGCTGATCTCGATCTACCCATTCGTTGCAGAACGCCGACAGCACAAGGGCCTGCAAGCCGGGAAAGCTCGCCACCGGGGCCGTCCTGAAGCCGTCCATGAATTGCTGCGGGAGACGCCGAGTTGAAACACCTGAGACTTGGTTTGATTTTGGGCAGTTTTGCCCTGATTGCCGCCGTTGCCGGCTATCGCTTCAGCATGTTTGGGCAAGCCCCCAAGGCGAGGCCCGTCGCCATGACCCCCGATATTTCCATCTATGAACTCAGCTTGGCCAATTTGACAGGTCAAAGAGAAAGCCTTGGGCAATGGCGCGGCAAGGTGCTGGTTGTGAACTATTGGGCGACCTGGTGCCCACCGTGCCGCGAGGAAATGCCGGGATTTTCCAGATTGCAGGATAAATACCGCGACAAAAACGTTCAATTTGTCGGCATCAGCATTGATGACGCAGCTAAAATCATCGAATTCCAGAAAGAAACTCCTGTTTCCTATCCGCTTCTGATCGGTGACATGAACGCCATGGAGAGCAGTGCCAAGTTTGGCAATACACGCTTGGCGCTGCCTTTCACGGCGGTATTCGATCAGCAGGGCGCGCTGTTCTCGACCAAACTGGGGCGACTGGCAGAGTTTGAACTGGAAAGCCAGATCAAAGAACTGATGTCACGATAACTGGACAAAGTGTCGGCATTTGCGGCAAACTCGCACCCATGACCAAGCAAAAACGCGCAAGCGCGCCTGATGGCGAGAAACCGGGTACTGCGATTCTGGTGCTCCATGGGCCGAATCTGAACCTGCTGGGGACGCGTGAGCCTGAGATTTACGGACGCACGACGCTGGCCAGCATTCATGAGGCAATGGAAGCGCGCGCGCGCGCCTCGGGCGTCCGCCTTGAGAGTTTTCAAAGCAACCATGAAGGCGAACTGATCGATCGGGTGCAATCGGCTCGCGAACAGGGCGTTCGCTTCATTATCATCAACCCCGCCGGCTACACCCATACCAGCGTCGCCCTGCGCGATGCCCTGGCTGCAGTCGCCATACCATTCATCGAGGTACATCTGTCAAATGTCCACGCCAGAGAGCCATTCCGCCGGCGATCGTTTTTTTCGGATATTGCCGTCGGCCTGATCTCCGGCCTTGGCGCGCAAGGCTATGAACTGGCGCTGGAAGCCGCGTTGGCAAGACTGCGCGACGCCTAAGCCGCCCGCCGGCCCGCGGCAGCGGCCTTCCCCTGTTATGTTCCCGCCTCATTGGGCGGGACGGTATCTTAGGATTGAGGAGTCCATATGGACCTGAGAAAGCTCAAGACCCTGATTGATCTCGTACAAAACTCCGGCATTTCGGAGCTTGAGATCAGCGAGGGTGAAGAAAAAATCCGCATCGTCAAATACCATGGCGCGGCAGTTGCAGCGCCAGCGATGCAACTGCCGGTCGCTGGTGCGGCGGCGCCAAGTGCGCCAGCCGCCGTGGCGCCAGCGCCGACTTCTGCCGAAGCGGCCCCCGCTCAGGCGGATGGCCACGTCATGACGGCACCGATGGTCGGAACTTTCTACCGGGCAGGAAGCCCGGACGCCGCTCCTTTCGTCGAGGTTGGCCAGACCGTCAAGGCCGGCGACACCCTTTGCGTGATCGAGGCCATGAAACTGATGAACGAGATCGAAGCGGATATCTCGGGGGTCATCAAGGCCATCCAAGTTGAAAACGGTCAGGCCGTCGAGTATGGTCAAGCCATGTTCGTGATCGGTTGATCATGTTCCACGAGTTTCCTATTGCCAAATACGGCGACACGACGCCGCGAGGCGGCACAGCAGCGAAGCCGCATTGGCCTCTTGCCAAGTACCGCACGGACGGTTGCGCCGCGGGAGCCGCACATGTTCGGTAAGGTTCTGATTGCCAATCGTGGTGACCAGCCACCGCGAGGTGGCGCGGCAGCGAAGCTAAATTGCCCCGTGGCCGAAGGCTGCGGGGGCGATTTCGCCGTGGGAGCCACTCATGTTCGGTAAGGTACTGATTGCCAATCGCGGCGAAATCGCCCTGCGGATTCTTCGCGCCTGCCGCGAACTTGGGGTGCGCACGGTTGCGGTTCATTCGGAAGCCGATACCGAGGCGAAATACGTCAAGCTGGCCGACGAGTCGGTATGTATCGGCCCGGCGCAGTCGGCGCAGAGCTATCTCAACATACCGGCCATCATTTCTGCCGCGGAAGTCACCGATTCCGAAGCGATCCATCCCGGCTACGGCTTTCTCTCGGAGAACGCCGATTTCGCCGAGCGGGTCGAGAAATCCGGCTTCGCCTTCATCGGCCCGCGCCCGGAAACCATTCGCCTGATGGGCGACAAGGTCAGCGCCAAGAACGCCATGCGCGAAGCGGGGGTCCCCTGCGTGCCGGGTCCCGACGGTGCACTGCCCGAAGATCCGAAAGAGATCATCAAGATCGGCCGTGCCGTGGGCTACCCGGTGATCATCAAGGCGGCCGGCGGCGGCGGTGGGCGCGGCATGCGCGTCGTGCATACCGAGGCCGCGCTGCTCAACGCGGTCAACATGACGCGCAGCGAGGCCGGGGCGGCCTTCAACAACTCCACCGTATATATGGAGAAGTTCCTCGAAAACCCGCGCCATATTGAGATACAGGTGCTTGCCGACGCGCATCGCAGTTCGGTCTATCTCGGCGAACGCGATTGCTCGATGCAGCGGCGCCACCAGAAAGTCATCGAGGAAGCTCCCGCGCCCGGCATCAACCGCCGCCTGATCAGCCGCGTCGGAGATCGTTGCGCCGAGGCCTGTCGCCGTATCAACTACCGTGGCGCCGGCACTTTCGAATTTCTCTTTGAAAACGGCGAGTTCTACTTCATCGAGATGAACACCCGGGTCCAGGTCGAGCACCCCGTAACGGAGCTGATTACCGGGGTCGACATCGTGCAGGCACAGATTCGCATCGCTGCCGGCGAAAAGCTCTGGTTCAAGCAGCGCGACATCGAGTTTCGCGGCCATGCCGTCGAGTGCCGCATCAATGCCGAAGATCCCTTCAAGTTCACGCCCTCGCCGGGAAAGATCACCAACTGGCATCCACCGGGCGGGCCCGGCATACGCGTCGATTCCCACGCCTATTCGGGTTACACCGTTCCTCCCCACTATGATTCGATGATCGGCAAACTGATCTCGTATGGCGATACCCGCGAACAGGCAATTCGCCGCATGTGGATCGCTCTCTCGGAAATGATGGTCGATGGCATCAAGACCAACATTCCGCTGCATCAGGAATTGATGCTGGACGAACGCTTCATCCAGGGCGGTACCAGCATTCACTATCTCGAAGAAAAGCTCGCCGCAAAAAGCGATGCCCTCAAGGGCAAGTAGCCGGCATGTGGGTCAGCGTCGCGCTTGAGACCGACGCCGCGCATGCGGATGCCCTGTCCGACGCCCTACTGACAGCCGGCGCGATATCGGTCAGCGTGGAAGACGCGCTGGCCGGCACCGAGTTGGAGACGCCGCAGTTCGGCGAGCCGGACAGCGCAACGAGCGGCGTGAGCACGCCCTTATGGACTGAAAGCCGGGTAGTGGCCTTGTTCGCGCCAGCGGACGATCTGATCGGCCGCGTCACGGCCGCGAGCCTGGCGGCGGGCATTGTCGATCTGCCCGAGATCGAACTTGAGGATGTCGCCGAGCAGGATTGGGTACGCCTCACGCAATCGCAATTCCAGCCGATACAAGTGAATCAGCGCCTCTGGATCGTGCCCTCCTGGCATGCCGCCCCGGACCCCGATGCGATCAGTCTGGTGCTCGATCCGGGGCTGGCCTTCGGCACTGGTTCGCATCCGACCACCTTCCTCTGCCTGCAGTGGCTAAGCAATACCTTGCGCGGCGGCGAGACCGTGCTCGACTATGGGTGTGGATCGGGGATACTTGGCATCGCCGCCGCAAAATTCGGCGCGGCTTCGGTGCTCGGGGTGGACATCGACGACAATGCCCTGATCGCCGCCCGCGACAATGCAGGCAACAACAAAGTGACGCTGGATTTACGCCACTCCCGGGAAAAACTGGAAGAACGTTTCGACATCGTGCTCGCCAACATTCTCACCAACCCGCTTTGCGTATTGGCGCCCTTGCTGGCCGGTCGCGTTGCGGCGGGCGGACGCATTGCCCTCTCGGGCGTGCTGGAAACCCAGGCAGAACAAGTCATCGCTTGCTACGCGCCCTTGATCAAGTTGCAGGTCGGCGCCGTCCATGAGGGCTGGGTTCGCCTCGAGGGGCAGCAGTGCTGACTCGTTGCCCGGCCTGCGAGACCCATTTCCGCGTCACGCCCGAACAACTCAAGGCGCGCTCCGGCCGCGTCCGCTGTGGCGCCTGCCACAACACATTCAATGCGCTCGATACCTTGATCGAGGCACCGATGCTGGCGCTCTCGCCGACGCCGGCAGTTGCCTCGCCCGAGAGCGTATCGCTCACCCCGCTCGACATTGAACTGGATGACACGGTCCATCCTGACGCGGCGCTCGACGAAGACGCCGTATCGCCAGCGCCGACTTTTGAGACTTTGGCGCCAGCGCGTGAATGGGTCACGACAGCTCAGGCCGGAACACTGGAAGCCGCGAACCTCGGGCCCGATCCCTTACTCGATCCCAATGCAACTGAAGCCAGCGACCTAGAGGACGCGGAATTTGTTTTTGCTGAACCCGAAGTCGCCGAGTCTGATGCTCCAGCACTTGATGTCGCGGAACCGGAAGTCGCTGAGCCGGGTGCCCCGGAACCTGATGTCGCTGAAGTCACTGAAGTCGAAGACAGCACATCCGATGCCACTGCAACTGCCGCGGTTCGCGTCGTACCGGTCGAATATGTCGCAGCCCTTGAGGAAACCGCCTCGCCGAGCGTACCGGCCGACGAAGTCGAAGCCGACCCGCCGGCCTGGAGCGAAACCTTCCCCGACCCGCCGCCATCCCCGCGCCGCTGGCCTTGGGCAGTTGGCGGCCTGCTCGCACTTGTGGCGCTGGTCTTCCAGGCAGCTCTCGCGTTCCGCGTGGAACTTGTGGTGCTTTGGCCGGAAAGCCGACCGCTACTGGAATCGCTATGCGAGCTGGCCGAGTGCGAAATCGGCCAGCCGACGCGAATCAACCTGGTAGGCATTGAAGCTTCCGACCTGTTCCCCGACAGCGAACACCGGGGACGGCTGGCGCTGACCGCGACCCTCAAAAGCCGCGCACCCTTTGCCCAACAGTTTCCGCACATCGAGCTTACGCTCACCGATTCGACGGACCAGGCGATCGCGCGCAAGGTGCTGGCGCCTGCCGACTATCTGCCGTCAGCGGGCTCGATCGCCAGCGGCATGCCGCCCAATGCGGACATCGTGATCGCCATCGGCATCGAACCCGCCGAAATAGCGGCCAGCGGTTACCGGCTGTATCTTTTTTATCCCTGAACTCGGAAAGACCGAATGAAAACACTCATCTGCGGATCCATGGCCTACGACACCATCATGGTCTTCGGCGACCGCTTCAAGAACCACATCCTGCCGGAGCAGATCCACATCCTGAATGTCGCGTTTCTGGTGCCCGACATGCGCCGGGAATTCGGCGGCTGCGCCGGCAACATCGCCTACAACCTCAAGTTGCTGGGCGGCGAGCCGCTGATCATGGCCACCATCGGCGACGACAGCGCACCCTACATGCACCGGCTCAAACAACTCGGGCTGGATGCCAGCCATGTCCGCGACGTGCCCGGCGCGTTCACCGCGCAAGCCTTCATCACCACCGATCTCGACGACAACCAGATCACCGCCTTCCATCCCGGGGCGATGACACAGTCGCACCAGAACAAAGTCGGCGACGCCAAGAACGTCGGCCTCGGCATCATCTCACCGGATGGCCGCGATGGCATGCTGCAACATGCCCGCGAGTTCCATGACGCAAAAATCCCCTTCATTTTCGATCCCGGCCAGGGCCTGCCCATGTTCGATGGCGAAGAACTCATGGCCTTCCTGAAACTTGCCGACTACTGCACGGTCAACGACTATGAAGCCAGACTGCTGACGGAACGCACCGGACGCACGCTGGAACAACTGGCCGGCGAAGTTGAGGCCTTGATCGTGACTCTGGGAGGCAGCGGATCACATGTCTATCACGGCGGCCGTCGCATCGAGATTCCCGTGGCGACGCCCGAGGCACTGATCGATCCGACCGGCTGCGGCGATGCCTATCGTTCCGGGCTGCTGTATGGAATTGACCAACGCTGGGAATGGGAGAAAATCGGGCGGCTTGCTTCCGTGATGGGTTCGATCAAGATCGCCCACCGCGGCGGCCAGAATCACAAGCCGACGCGCGAAGACATTGCCGTTCGCTACCGCGCGGCATTCGGAGATTCACTTTGGTAAAGGGGGTATCCGGATTATCCGGTGGACGCCTTGTTGCATGTAACAGAAAAATCCACTATATTGGTTACATGTAACAAAGGAGGTTTGATATGGGAACGCCTGTCACCGCACGAGTCCAAAAGCGCCGAGAGGCACTTCGCATGGCCGGGCTTCGTCCCGTCCAAATCTGGGTTCCTGATACCAGGCGCCCCTCGTTTGCAGAAGAATGCCATCGCCAATCAGCCGCATTGATCAACGACAAGCACGAACGAGAAATACTCGAATGGGCTGCATCGGATGCAGATCCTGAGGGCTGGCGATGAGGAGGGGCGACCTGGTAACCATTGCGTTACAAGGCGACTATGGCAAGCCGCGCCCTGCACTGGTAATCCAATCGGATTTCTTTGACGCACACCCATCGGTAACCGTTTTGCCCGTTACGAGCGAGCTTCGAGAAACGCCCCTTTTTCGTGTGAACATCGAACCGACCGACACGAATGCCTTGCGAAACACTTCTCAGGTCATGGTCGACAAGTGCATGACTGTGGCGAAAGAGAAAATTGGCGACGTTTTTGGCAGACTTGAGAGCTCGCATATGCTTGAGGTGGAGCGCACATTGGCAGTTTTCCTTGGAATCGCCAAATAGGCCGTCCACCGAATAATCCGGATACCCGGTAAAGGAAACATCATGAAATCGCATCGAATACTGACTGCCACACTGCTTGCCATGCTTGCCGTGGTGTTGTCCGGATGCGCCGGCAGTCAATCGGGCTCGGCCTACTCGCGCGCACAAACCCGCGGCGAAATGCAGGTGCGCATGGGCGTCGTCGAATCCGTGCGGCAGGTGACGATCGAGGGGACGCAATCGGGTGTCGGCACCGTCGCCGGCGGCGTGGTCGGCGGCATTGCCGGCAGCAACGTCGGCCAAGGCAAGGGTTCGACGGTGGGTTCGGTGCTTGGTGCCGTGCTCGGCGGCGTGGCCGGGCAAGCCATCGAAGAAAAGACCACCAAGAAGGATGGTCTGGAAATCACCATCAAGCTCGACAGCGGCAGCTTCATTGCCGTGACGCAGGAGGCCGACGAGGTCTTCCGCGCCGGGGAGCGCGTGCGCGTGCTGTCAGGCAAGGGCGTTACCCGGGTGTCGCACTAACGCTCATGGTAGCTAGCTCCACCCGCAGAAAATGAAACACGCGCAAAGCGAATTGAAGGCCCGCCCCCCCATCCCCCCTCGCGGGGGGGCTACTGATCGGCTCGCTTCGCTCGACTATCACCAGTCGCTCCGAACGAGTTATTTCATTACGCCAAGCGAGATTGAGATTCATCGATCAGGCCAGCGGGCGGTTCAGTCCCAGCCCGAAGGTTTTTCCTGCTGCGGACAGGGCAGACGGCTTACCTGCCGATCCTCCAGGCGCACCGCAGTCAGGCTGCCTCCCCACAGGCATCCGGTGTCGAGCGCCAACAGATTCGCCTCTTCGCGATAGCCCAAGGCCGACCAGTGCCCGCACACAATGACATGATCGGCGCTGGCGCGCGGGGCTGCGGCAAACCACGGCACGCATCCCCGAGGCCCTTTGTCCGGCGGCGCTTTTGACCCCGCGGCGCGAAATTCCATGGCACCCTCCAGGGTCACGTAGCGCATTCGGGTCATCGCATTGACCACCACCCGCAGCCGATCCCATCCGCTGAGGTCGTCCTGCCACACAGCGGGCTCGGAACCCCACATGTGCGCCAGAAAATCGCGGTAATTCTCGGCGGTCAATGCCGCCGATACCTCGTCGGAAAGGCGCTTTGCCTGCTTCACCGTCCAACTCGGCAGCAAACCGGCGTGCACCATTGCCCATTCGCCTTCCAGGTGGAATAGCGGCTGTGCCCGCAGCCAGGCCAGCAACTCGTCGCGGTCCGCCGCGCCGAGCACATCACCGAGCGTGTCTTCCTTGTTGACTTTGCCAAAGCCGTCGGCCTGCATGATCAGATGCAGATCGTGATTGCCGAGAACCACCGTCGCCGAAGTTTCGAGCGACTTGACGAAGCGCAGCACCTCGAGCGAAGCCGGCCCGCGATTGACCAGGTCGCCGACAAACCAGACACGGTCAGCGGCCGGATCGAAGCTGATATAGTCGAGCAGCCTGCACAGCGGATCGTAGCAGCCCTGCAGATCACCAATCGCGTAAGTAGCCATAGCCCAGTTTACCTTGAGCCTTCTCTCCGCCCCCAAGATACTGATCATTCGCCGCGACAATATCGGCGATCTGGTGTGCACCACGCCTCTGATCACGGCCCTGCGGCTGCGATTTCCCGATGGCTGGATCGGCGCACTGGTCAATAGCTACAACGCGCCGGTACTTGATGGCAACCCGGACCTCGACGAAGTCTTCGTGTACACCAAGGCCAAGCACCGTGAACACGACGAATCGCTGGCCGGCATCCTGTGGCGTCGTTTTCTCATGATGCGCCGGCTGCGCCAGATGCAGCTCGATGACGTGATCATCGCCACCACCTCGCCGCAACCGCGCAGTATCGCCCTCGCACGCTGGCTGAAACCGAAACGCATCATCGGTTTTGGCGACGTCGAAGGGCTGGACGTTGCGCTACCGCCCGACAACCAGAGCAGGCACGAAGTCGAAGACGTCTTTCGCCTCGCGGCGATTTACGGCATCGACGGCTCGCCGCCGCCCTGCCGCGTGTTCGCCGCCAGCGCCGTCCCGCCAACGCCGAGTTTTTTCACTGTCGGCATCCACATCAGCGCGCGCAAAGCTTCGCAACGTTGGCCCGCCGAACGTTTTGCCGAAACCATGCGCGAAATTGCAGCACAAGGCCCCGTGCGTTTCATGCTGCTGTGGTCGCCCGGCGCGGCAGACAACCCGCTGCATCCGGGCGACGATGAGAAGGCGCAAGAAGTGTTGCATGCGCTGGCGTCGGGCGCGCTTTGCGTCACTGGGGAACCGCTTCACGGGCAGATAACGGTGGAGGCACGGCCAACCCGGACATTGCCGGAATTGATCGCGGCACTCGCCGAGTGCAAGGCGTTGATCTGCGCCGATGGCGGCGCCATGCATCTGGGCGCGGGGTTGGGATTGCCTATCGTCTGCCTGTTTGGTGATTCCGGTGCGGCGCGCTGGCGACCCTGGGGGGTCTCCTATCGCCTGCTGCAGACACCGTCTTTCGATGTTGTCGATATCGGCGTCGAAGAAGTCGTGGACGCCTTCACCGACTTGAACGTCAGTCGTTCAGTTCCCTGACGACACGCTCCCAGTCGATCACAATTTCGGGCAAGATACCGACAGTCAAAGTGCCGACCAACTCGCGCACATCCGGCACTCCGTAGCTTCCGGCGGTCAGCGTGTAGATCGTGACGATGCGATCCACCGGATGCACCAGCCAGTATTCGCGCACACCCACGCGTTGATACAGCGCCCGTTTCAGGATCTGGTCATGTCCGGCCGTGCTGGGGGACAGCACTTCCACCACCCAGTCCGGCGCTCCACGACAGCCTTTGTCGTCGAGTTTGGCGTGATCGCAGACCACCACGAGATCGGGCTGAACCACAGTATCGACGTCATTATCAATCTCGTCGGACTTCGGCAATCGCACATCGAAGGGTGCAATGTAGGGGCGGCACGGCGATCCATCGAGAATGTTGGCCACCTGGCGCGCCAACTCAAGCAGTATCCCCTGATGCCGCCGCACTGGTGCCGGCCCCATGGCATACGCCACACCATCGATCAACTCATAGCGAACATCATCCGGCCATGAGCAGTATTCGGCATAGGTGTGATACTCAATATCGCGTCGTGGCAGGCCCATCGCCTTCTCCTCGAACAAGTAGCGAGTTGATTATAGCGGGCCGACCACGGACGGCCGATATTCCGGCACGCGTACCCTGAGCCCTTGTTTCACCTCGGCCTCGGCGCGCGAGGGCACCTCCAGCCATTGCTCGAGATCGGCGAGCCACGTCGCATCCGGCGCCGATACCGGATTCGCGATGCGCAATTTGGGATGGGGCGTGGGTAAAGTCGACTCGCCGTCCGCCAGCAGTTCCTCATAGAGCTTCTCGCCGGGACGCAAACCGGTGAACTCGATTGCAATTTCGTCGTCGGTGAAACCCGAAAGACGAATCATGTTGCGCGCCAGATCCACGATCTTCACCGGCTCACCCATGTCGAGCACAAAAATCTTGCCGCCTGTCCTCTGCCGACACGCTATCAGACCTGCCTGTAATACCAGTTGCGCCGCTTCCGGTATCAGCATGAAATACCGAATGATGTCGGGATGCGTCACGGTGACCGGCCCGCCTGCGGCAATCTGCTGGCGGAAACGCGGAATCACGCTACCCGACGAACCGAGTACATTGCCGAACCGCACCATGACAAAACGCGTCGCCGAGTTTTGTGCCTGCACAGCCTGGCACACCACCTCGGCCAGGCGTTTGCTGGCGCCCATGACATTGGTGGGATTGACTGCCTTGTCGGTCGAAATCAAAACAAACTCCTGGGATCCGCTGGCAAGCGCGGCACGCGCCACGGTCAGCGTACCCTGGACGTTGTTCCGCACCGCCTGCCACGCATTGGCGGACTCCATCAGGGGTACATGCTTGTAGGCGGCGGCGTGAAACACCACGTCGGGCCGGTGTTCGGCGAACACGGCATTCACTCGCGCGACATCTTTTACGTCGCCCATCACGCAACTCACCGGCTGCCCGGCAAACTCCTGCTCGATGCCGTAAAGCGCGAGCTCGGATTGCTCCAGAAACACCAGCTTGCGTGGACCGAAGCGGATAATCTGGCGGCACAACTCGGAACCGATGGATCCGCCTGCCCCGGTCACAAGCACGGATTTGCCATACAACTGATCCTTGAGACCGGCCTCGTCGAGCAGTACCTGCTCGCGTCCAAGCAAATCCTCAAGCTCGACCTGCCGAACTTCAGAGGCCGTCACGCGCCCCGAAAGTACATCCACCAGCGCGGGTACCGTGAGCGCTTTCAGTCCGGCGCTGACCACCAATTCGACCGCATGGCGGCGGACAGGTGTCGGCGCGGAAGGCATGGCGACGATCACCGTCTGCACCTGATGCGCCGCTGCGATCCGTTCCACATCATCCAGTCGCCCGAGCACGGAAACGCCCTGCAGCTGCAATCGCAGCTTGGCCGGATCATCGTCGAGCAAGCCGACAACCCGCCAGCGCTTGCTACTGGCAAGATCCCGCAACAGCATGGCACCGGCGGCACCCGCACCCATCACGATCACAGGCTCGGCGTCGAACTGACGCGGAGAAATCAGATGCCCATCTCTCCATGCCCGATACAGAAAGCGGCTTCCGCCCATGATTAACACCAGCAGCAGTGGATGCAAAACCAGCACGGAACGGGGTACGTCGCTGAGGCGCTGCAGCATCAGTAGCAAGGCCGGAATCGCCAATCCCACCGTGCCCGCGGCAAGTACAATTCGCCGCAAGTCAGGAATGCTGGCGAAGCGCCAGATGCCGCGATAAAGCCCGAAGCCATGAAAAATCACCGCTTGCAGCGGGAGTATCCAGAGCAAGTTGCGCCACATCGCCGCGACAAGATCGGGCGGTATGTCAAAATTGAAGCGCAAAACATAGGCAGCCACCCAGGCTAGGGTGGCCGCGCAAAGATCGTGGATGGAAGCGGTCAGGGCACGACGATTCATGATGCAGGCATTCTACCGCAGGGCATCAGCAGAGTCCGCGCTGGCGAGCCTCGCTTTCGATGCGATCCATCTGCACGGCGACAACCTTTTTTTCGTCGTAAATCTGCAGCGCACGTTCCCGGCCCGCCGCACCGAGCCGCTTTCCAGTGCCGGGGTCGTCGATGAACCTGGCCATCGCCGCAGCCAGTTTATCGGGGGACCGGGTCGGGACGAGCGCGCCTGTTTCGCCCGACACCACCTCTTCGCGCGCACCGCGAATATCCGTCGCCAGCACCGGTTTGCCCATCATCATGGCCTCGATGATGGTACGTGGCATACCCTCGCGCCAGGAAGGCAGGCAAAACAAGTCCATCGCTGCGAGGCAATCAGGAATGTCGCTGCGCGCGCCTGGCGCAACCAGGCGTTCACCGAGCGCTTGCTTCGCCGCGGCCATTTCGACAACCAGGCCCTGTGAATGATCTGATGCCAAGCGCTCGCCTATCAAGAGAAACCAGGCCTGCGGGTAACGAACCGCCAGCGATTCCGCCGCTTGCAAGAACTCCGCGATGCCTTTCTCGCGAACTTGCCGACCGATGCAGCCGACCACGTAGGCCGATTCCGGAATTCCCAGAGCCGTGCGCACCGTATTGCCAGCGCCGACTTTTTGAGGATCGAAACGACTCACGTCTACGCCATTGCCGATCGCAAGCACCGCTTCCCGGGGCGCAATACATTCCTTGACCGCTTCCTCAGCGTCCTCGGCACTTTGTGAAAACAATACATGGGTAAAACGACCGCCAAATCGCTCGAGGGCAACGAATAGTGTGTATTTCCAGCGCGGCATTTCCTCGTGAAAGTAGAAGCCGTGAGCGGTATAGATCACCAGAGGGATGCCTGCAACACGCGCCGCCACCCTGCCGATCAGGGCCGCCACCGGAGTATGCGTGTGCAACACGTCGAAACGCTCGCGACGAAAAAGCCGAATCAGCGCAAGAAAAGATCGCGTTACCGCCAAGGGATTCATGCTGCGCGCGATATGTACATTCTCGATCCGGTAGCCGCGCGATCGCAGTTCCGGCACGAACGGACCGTCCGAACATACGGCAGTCACTTGCCAGCCCTTTTCCTGCATGCCATCGATCAATGGCAGCAGGAAGTGCCTCAGCGTGAAATCGACGGCGCAGAGTTGGCAAACCTTCATGCCCAGCGCTCTCTCCACGCCTGGAACATCAGCACGTTCCACAGCCAATGTTGCCAGTTGCGCCGGCCCGACAAATGCTCGCGCCACTTTTCGCGTATCGGTTCGGGTCTGAGAAAGCCCTCGTCGCACAGACGCTGCTCGTCGAGCAGCGTCTCGGCCCAGTCGCGCAGTGGTCCGCGCAGCCAGGCATCGAGCGGAATGCCAAAACCCTGCTTGGGACGTTCGATCAGTTCCCGCGGCACATGGCGATAGAGCACTTGCCGCAGCAGCCACTTGCCCTGACCATCGCGTATCTTCATGTGCAAAGGCAACTGCCAGGCGAATTCGACGATGTGGTGATCCAGCATTGGCACGCGCGTCTCAAGGCTCACCGCCATCGCTGCTCGGTCCACCTTGACGAGTATGTCGTCGCTCAGATAGCCGACCAGATCGTGAAACATCATGCGCTCCGGCACGTCTGTTCCCAGATATCTCTCGGCTTCGGAATCCGCCCAGATCGGCACCTCGTGCGCGCCGAGGACAATCGATTCCGAATCGTGTTGCTGGGAGATGAGGCGTCGGTAGAAGTCATCCGCATCCGCGGCGGCCATTACCCCTGCGAGTTTATGCACTTTGTCGCCGAAGGCTGGATAGGAGCTACCCGAGGGAGAGCGGGCCGCGAGCCGATCCCATCGTCCGGGACTGGGTACGGTCATCAAACGCCCGATCGCGCTGCGCACGCTTCGCGGCAGCGGCGCCAGTCGTCGCCAGAGGGAGGATCCCAGAAAATACCGGTTGTAACCGCCGAACAACTCGTCGCCACCGTCTCCGGAAAGGCTCACCGTCACATGTTGCCGTGCCAGTGCGGCAACCAGATGAGTCGGGATTTGCGACGAATCGCCGAATGGCTCGTCATACATCTCGGGCAGATTCGGAATCACCGCCAAAGCATCCGCCGGCGCAAGACAAAGCTCAGTGTGATGGGTTCCGAGATGTGCGGCCACGGCTTTGGCATGGTGTGCCTCATCGTAATCCGATTCGGCAAAGCCGATGGAAAACGTGCGCACCGGTTGCGACGATTGCGCCTGCATCAGTGCAACAACGGTCGACGAATCGACACCTCCGGAGAGGAA
>JAIPCT010000052.1 GCA_021738065.1 Burkholderiaceae bacterium | reverse complement strand
GGTCATAGCTGTCAAGGCGGATCGCGACATCGAGCACGGGCGCGACATCTTCAAGATCGCGAATTTCGAGCACCGGGAAAAACACCGGTATCGCGCCCTTGTCGGTCAATGCCGTGGCGAGATGGGCGGCCTGCCCGGTCGGACGCGTCACCACGACATGGCGGCCGGCCAGAGACATGGTCAGCTGCCCAGCGCTGCAAGTATCTCGGCCGCGCCCTGCGCGCGCAGTTCGCCGGCGAGTTGCAGACCGAGCGCCTCGGGATCGGCGACGGCACCGGTGAGTTCGGCATGGGCCATGCGCACGCCGTCCGGCGAGGCTACGAAGCCACGCAGAAACAGCTTGCCTTCGCGGACTTCGGCAAAAGCGCCCAGCGGCACTTCGCAGCTTCCGGCGAGTGCGCGCGATACCGCGCGTTCGGCACGCACGCAGGCAGCGGTTTCCGCGTCGTTCAGCGGCGCCACCCAGGCGGCGACGTCGCGCCGCGAGGACAGCGCTTCAATGCCCAGCGCGCCCTGTCCGGCAGCCGGCAAGGAATCCTCGGCCGACAGCACGGCCCGGATGCGCTCGCCCAGACCGAGACGCTTGAGACCGGCGGCCGCCAGGATGATGGCATCGAACTGGCCTTCGTCGAGTTTGCGCAAACGGGTGTCGAGATTGCCGCGCAGGGGCGTCACGGCAAGGTAGGGGTAGCGTGCATGCAACTGGGCTTCGCGGCGCAGGCTCGAGGTGCCGACCACGGCGCCCGGTGGCATGTCTTCCAGACTGGCGTACTTGCTGGAGACCAGCGCATCGAGCGGCACTTCGCGCGGACCGATGGCAACCAGCGAAAACTCGGGCTCCATTTGCATCGGCACGTCTTTCATCGAATGCACGGCCAGATCGGCCGAGCCATCGAGCAGCGCGGCTTCGAGTTCCTTGACGAAGAGTCCCTTGCCGCCGACCTTGGATAGCGGCCGATCGAGAATCTGGTCGCCGCGCGTTGTCATGCCGAGCAGTTCGACGCGACAGGCCGGGTACAGTCGCTGCAACAAATCGCGCACGTGTTCGGCCTGCCACAGGGCCAGGCGGGATTCGCGGGTAGCGATGACAATGCGCTCGGGGGGCGATGCAAGGGAGGGAGTTTGGCTCACGGAACAACCGATCAACAGAAAAACTGCGTGCTTGAGGAAAGCCCGCGGCGGAGCCACGACAAAGGTCCGGAGCGCGGATTTTATGTAGCCTTGATTTTAGCAGTCCGCCCGGCTTTCCGCGCGCACCGCGCCGCGGTGAAGCCAACTGCGGGGCCTTGCCTCAGGGAGGCACAAACGCAAAGGCCGCCCGCAGGCGGCCTTGACTCTCCGGGCGACGATCAGCCCGGGCGCCCGCCATCGACCAGCGACGCGCTTTCGATCCAGCGCTTGATGCGATTGGCGTCGCCGATACGGGTCATCTTGCCCCAGGAGTCGAGCAGCACGATGATGGTCGGCTTGTTGTTGACCCATGCCTGCATCACCAGGCATTTGCCGGCTTCGCTGATGTAGCCGGTTTTGGAAAGGCCAATTTCCCAGTTCGGACTTCTGACCAGGGTATTGGTGTTGTTGAAGTGGCGCGAACGGCCGGCGACGCTGACCTCGCCTTCGGACGTCGTCGAAAATTCACGGATCAGCGGATACCCGTGGGCGGCGTCCACCATCTTCGCCAGATCGCGCGGGCTTGAAACATTGGCTGCGGTCAATCCGGTCGCGTCCTCGAATCGCGTGTCGTCCAGACCCAGCGTCCGCGCCTTCTGGTTCATGGCCACGATGAATGCCTCGCGGCCCCCCGGATAGTGGCGCGACAAGGCCGAGGCAGCGCGGTTTTCGGAAGACATCAAGGCCAAGTGCAACATCTCTTCGCGCGCCAGGCGCGTGCCAACGCCGAGACGCGAACGCGTTCCCTTGAGCGTATCGATATCCTCTTCATCGATGCTCAGAACCTGATTCAGATCGGGTTTCGCGTCAAGCACCACCATCGCGGTCATCAGCTTGGTGATCGACGCTATCGGCAGTACCGCGTTGGAATTCTTTTCATACAGCACGGCGCCCGTGGCCTGATCCAGCACCAGCGCGGCGGACGACTGCAAGGCAAGGTGCTGGGCATCATCGAGCGAAGCGCCGCGCTTCGCGGACTGCTTTGCGGATTTCGTCGCCCTGGCCTGCACGGTTCTCTTTACCCTTGCCTGCTTGGCGACGCGCGGTGACTGTTTGTTCGCTTCGGCGGCTTTCTTTTTGGGTGCTGCCTCGGCGACGCCTGGCATCACGCCTGCGCCGACCAATGCAGCGACCAAAATCGCAAGTAGTGCTTTTTTCATGAAACCGCCTCCCGCCAATGCTCTGTTGCGAACAATACTACCCCCAGAGCCTGGATATGTACAGAATATTATTGTTGTAAATAAATGGGTTGAAGCATTTATTTAATTTCTAACATTAACTTAGATCAAGAAACTGACGAACTTCTTCGCGGCGCGCAAGAGTATCCGCATAGCCCAGTTCAATCAAGGCCCGTGTATAGGCGGGCTCGAACAGCAGATAGCTGGTCAAGGCGCCGCCGTTTCTATTCATTGCCCCGACGCCGCGCAACAGCGCGCGAACCGGCCAGGGCAAGGCCCCCGAATGGCGTGCGGCGAGATGGTCAAGGCGCTGCGACGGCGCAATGGCCAGCACCTCGATTGGGCGCAGTCCAACGCCTCTTTCGCTACCGACCGCTTCCGGAATCAGCGCCAGCGTATTGTTGATCCGACCCATTCGTTCCAGATCCACAGAGATGCTATCGAGAAAAATACTGGACAAGGCGTGACCGGCGATCTGCGCCAGCGAAGGATAGACCTCGGTGCGCGGCCTGGCATGTTCGTCGGCCATGCGACCGGCGCCGATGACCAGTACTTTGTCGGCGCCGAGATGGATCGCCGGCGAGACCGGGGCAACCTGCCGCATGGAGCCGTCGCCGAACCATTCCCGATTGAGGCGCACGGCCGGGAAAATAAACGGTATGGCGCTGGATGCCATCAGGTGGTCGAGAGTGATAGTGGTGGGCACGCCCACTCGCTGGCTGCGCCGCCAGGGTTCGAGGCCAGGTCGGCCTTGATAAAAGCTGACGCTTTGCCCGCTCGAATATCCGGAGCAGGTGATGCTGACCGATTGCAGCGCCCCGCTGTTTATCGCTTTGGCGATTCGACCGGCATCGAGTCCGTGACTCAATAGCCGGCGCAAGGGCGCGTTGTCCAGAAGCGAGCGCGGTGCGCGGTGCGTCAGCCAGCCAAACGCCAGCGTCGATAACCAGCGCGCGCCAGAGATGCCGATGCCCACCGCGTCGGCACGGTAAACCTGATCAGCGTGAAAGTTCTCCCAAACGTTCACCAGTTTGTCTACGCCAAGGCCAAAATCCTCTGCCCATACCGCCATCAACGCCGCATTGAGCGCGCCGGCCGAGGTGCCGCACAGAATCGGAAAAGGATTGGGGCTGCGCTCCGGCAACATCTCGCGGATCGCTTTCAGCACGCCGACCTGATACCCCGCGCGCGCGCCGCCCCCCGTCAGAATCAGAGCCGTGCGGGATTCCGTCATGCTCAAGTGCCGCGTCCGCGCAAATCGATGCCGGAATTTGATGCCATCGGCAGCCAGCGAGCTTGGCGGGCATCGGCGCCACACGCGGCAGCGCCGGACCGAATCAAGAAGCGGCCCTCTCTTGCTCGGCTTCCACAGAGAGCAATGCGGTGACATTGACTATACGGCGGACAGTCGCGGTCGGAGTCAGAATATGCACCGGACGGGCCGCGCCGAGCAGCATCGGGCCCACCGTCAGCCCATCTCCCGCTGCGGTCTTGATCAGGTTGAAGGCGATGTTCGCGGCGTCCAGAGTCGGCATGATCAACAAATTGGCCTGGCCCTTGAGCGTCGACTCGGGAAACACCTGATGCCGAATACCCTCGGAAAGTGCCGCATCGCCATGCATCTCGCCATCCACTTCGAGTTGTGGTGCCATCTGACGCAGTATCTTGAGCGCCTTGCGCATTTTGACGGCCGTCGGCGTGTCCTCGGTGCCGAAACTGGAATGCGACAGCAGGGCCACCTTGGGTATCAGGCCAAAGCGTGAGACTTCGTCGGCGGCCAGCAGTGTCATCTCCGCGAGCTGTTCCGCCGTCGGATCGTAATTGACGTAGGTATCGCCGATGAACAAGGTCCGCTGCGGCAGGATCAGCATGTTCATGGTGTAGTAATTTTCAATTCCCGGCTTCCTGCCGATCACGGCATCGATGTAGCGCAGGTGCAGCGAATGCTTGCCGAAAGTGCCGCATAGCATGGCGTCGGCATAGCCGTGGCGCACCAGCATGGCGCCGATCAGCGAGGTGCGCCGCCGCATCTCGCGCTTGGCGTACTCGACGCTGACGCCCTGGCGCGAGGTCAGGGCGTAGTAGTCTTGCCACAGTTCCTTGTAGCGCGGATCCGAATCCGGGCTGACCAGTTCGAAATGGGTGCCGGGGCGGATGCGGAGACCATAGCGTGCAATGCTGTTCTCGACCACTTCGGGACGCCCGATCAGGATCGGGTGCGCCAGTTTTTCGTCGCACACGGTTTGCACGGCGCGCAGGACACGTTCGTCTTCGCCTTCGCAGAAAACCACCCGCGCCGGCGTGTTCTTGGCGGCAACAAACACCGGACGCATCAAGAGGCCGGTGTGGTAGACAAAATCATTCAATCGCTCGGCATAGGCCGCCATGTTCTCGATAGGGCGCGTGGCGACGCCGGAATCCATCGCCGCCTGCGCCACCGCCGGGGCGACCATGATGATGAGCCGGGGGTCGAAAGGTTTCGGGATCAGGTATTCGGGGCCGAAGGAAAGTTCCTCGGTGCCATAGGCCGCCGTCACCACCTCCGATTGCTCGGCGTGGGCCAGTTCCGCGATTGCCCGCACCGCCGCCACTTTCATGGCTTCGTTGATGGTCGTTGCGCCCACGTCGAGCGCGCCTCGGAACATGAACGGGAAACACAGTACGTTGTTGACCTGGTTCGGATAATCCGAGCGGCCGGTGCCGATGATCGCGTCCGGGCGCACCGCCTTGGCATCTTCCGGTCGAATCTCGGGATTGGGATTGGCCATGGCGAGGATCAGCGGATCGCGCGCCATGGTCTTGACCATTTCCGGCTTCAATACACCCGCGGTCGACAGGCCGAGGAAAACGTCGGCGTCGACCATCACATCGCCCAAAGAGCGCGCCTCGGTCGTCTGCGCATAGCGGGCCTTGGAGGCATCGAGCCCTTCGCGTCCGCTGTGGATCACGCCTTTGCTATCCACCGCATAGACGTTTTTCGGGTCAAGGCCCAGGCTCACCAGCAGATCAAGACAGGCGATCGCCGCCGCGCCCGCGCCGGAGCACACCAGCTTGACCTTGGCGATATCCTTGTCGACCACGCGCATGCCGTTGAGCACCGCGGCGCTGGCAATGATTGCCGTGCCGTGCTGATCGTCATGGAACACCGGTATCTTCATGCGCTCGCGCAGTTTGGCTTCGACATAGAAGCACTCGGGCGCCTTGATGTCTTCCAGATTGATGCCGCCAAAGGTCGGCTCCAGCGAGGCGATGATGTCGACCAGTTTGTCCGGGTCGTTCTCGGCGATCTCGATGTCGAAGACGTCGATCCCGGCAAACTTCTTGAACAACACGCCCTTGCCTTCCATTACCGGCTTGCCGGCCAGTGGGCCGATGTTGCCCAGGCCCAGTACCGCGGTGCCATTGGTGACGACGGCGACCAGATTAGCGCGCGAGGTGTACAAGGCGGCCGTGGAAGGATCGCGCACGATCTCGTCACAGGCGGCGGCAACACCCGGCGAATAGGCCAGCGACAGGTCTGCCTGACTGGTCAGCGCCTTGGTCGGAGTGACCGCGATTTTTCCGGGTTTGGGGCTGCGGTGATATTCAAGCGCCGCCGCACGAATCAGTTCATCCATGAAAGCCTTCTCCTGTGAGTTTGGGTGCAATTGTAGCGCCGTGCCGTCACCGCCGACTTTGCGGCCGTGCTGTAATTTCCCGATAGGCAAGGGTTTTTCGTCAGTCGCCGTAATCGTCGAGGCGTTTCGGCACCCCATCCGGGCGATCGATCTCGGCCCGCGATTGCCGATCAAGCATGCTTATGCATCACGCGAACCAGTTGATTGTGGGATAATCAGCCGTTCAATTAGCTCCGCGGCCAGAAGCCTCCTTTGCTGCCGCGGATAGCCGGAAGTCCCGCCGATCCCCATACACTGATCGCCCGGTCAACCGGCGCGAATTCAAAATCAGAGTGGAGATTTTCGCGTAATGAACACACCCGACCGACACCTCGCCCCCGCCGCCGTCAAGCACACCAGGCTGCTTGCCTGGGTCGCCGAAGTTGCCGCGCTGACCCAGCCCGATGCCATTCAATGGTGCGACGGCTCGCAGGAAGAAGCTGACCGGCTGTTTGCGCAGATGGTCGCGTCCGGCAGCGCCGTCAAGCTCAACCCGGCCAAACGCAAGAACTCCTACCTCGTCCTGTCCGATCCTTCCGATGTCGCGCGCGTCGAAGACCGCACCTATGTCTGCACCTCGGACCCGGAAGATGCCGGCCCCAATAACAACTGGGAAAAACCGGAGAAAATGAAAGACACGCTGCGCGGCCTGTTCAAGGGTTGCATGCGCGGTCGCACGATGTACGTGGTGCCTTTTTCGATGGGCCCCATCGGCTCGCCGATTGCCCATATCGGCATCGAACTGTCGGACAGTCCCTATGTCGTGGTCAATATGCGAATCATGACCCGCATGGGCCAGGCCGTGCTCGATCAACTGGGCAGCGACGGCGTCTTCGTGCCCTGTCTGCACAGCGTCGGCCATCCGCTGGATGCCGGTCAAGCCGATGTCAAATGGCCTTGCAACAAGACGAAGTACATCTGTCATTTCCCCGAAACCCGCGAGATCTGGTCCTTCGGTTCCGGCTACGGCGGCAATGCGCTGTTGGGCAAGAAGTGCTTTGCGCTGCGCATCGCCTCGACCATGGCCCGCGACGAGGGCTGGCTGGCCGAGCACATGCTGATTCTCGGCGTCGAGTCGCCCGAGGGCAAGAAAAGCTATGTCGCCGCCGCGTTTCCCTCGGCTTGCGGCAAAACCAACTTTGCCATGTTGATACCGCCTGAGAGCCTCGGTGGCTGGAAGGTGACCACCGTCGGCGACGACATCGCCTGGATCAAGCCGGGTGCGGACGGTCAGTTGTATGCGATCAATCCTGAAGCCGGGTTCTTCGGTGTGGCCCCCGGCACCAGCGAAAAAACCAACTTCAACGCGATGGCGACGCTCAAGGAAAATATCATCTTCACCAACGTGGCGCTGACCGACGACGGTGATGTCTGGTGGGAAGGCATGAGCAAGGAAGCGCCCGCGCACTGCATCGACTGGCAGGGACAGGAATGGACGCCGCAAATCGCCAAGGACAGCGGACGCAAGGCCGCCCATCCCAATTCGCGTTTCACCGCGCCTGCCAGCCAGTGCCCGTCGATCGATCCAGACTGGGAGAATCCCGTCGGTGTTCCGATTTCTGCCTTCATTTTCGGCGGTCGCCGTTCGACCACCGTGCCGCTGGTGTTCGAAGCCTTCAACTGGAACTACGGCGTCTATATGGCGGCCACTCTCGGTTCGGAAACCACGGCCGCAGCCGCCGGCGCCCAGGGCATCGTGCGCCGCGATCCGTTTGCCATGCTGCCGTTCTGCGGCTATCACATGGGCGACTACTTCAATCACTGGCTGCGCGTCGGACACCAGATCGAAAACCCGCCCCGCATATTCACCGTGAACTGGTTCCGCCAGGATGCGGACGGCAAGTTCATGTGGCCCGGCTTCGGCGAAAACATGCGCGTCCTGAAATGGGTCGTCGGCCGCTGTGAAGGTCAAGCCGATGCCCGACAAACCGCGCTGGGCTGGATGCCCCGCTTCGAGGATCTGGACTGGAGCGGCAGCAAGGACGTCAGCAAGGCGCAGTTCGAGCATTTGACAGCAGTCGATACCGCCGCATGGCGGGAAGAACTCAAGCTGCACGCCGAGTGGTTTGAAAAGCTGAAGAGCCGCATGCCGCGCTCATTGACGCTCAAGCGCGAACTATTCGAACTCGCCCTGGTGGACTGAAAGTCGGCGCTGGCGACACGGCGCCAGCCCCGGCGGCCGCCCTGCTTCCGGCAAGGCGGCCGCTTTTATTTGGAGATTGCGGCAGATGAACATCGCTTCGCGGATGGCGCAGATCGAACCCTTTCATGTCATGGAGTTGATGGCACGTGCCCAGACACTTGAAGCCGAGGGCAAGTCGATCATTCATCTTGAAGTCGGCGAACCGGATTTCGCAACCGCCGACCCGATCCTCGAAGCAGCCAGGGCATTCCTCGCCGGCGGGCACGTACATTACACGGCAGCGCTGGGCCTGGCCCCATTGCGCGAAGCCGTCAGCGGCTTCTATCACGCACGCTATGGAATCGAGGTTTCACCGGAACGGATCGTGATCACCGCCGGCGCTTCCGGCGCCTTGCTGCTGGCGCTCGGCGTGCTTGTCAATCCGGGCGACGAATGGCTGCAACCCGATCCCGGCTATCCCTGCAACAGGCATTTCGTGCGCCTGCTGGAAGGCAAGGCCGTCCCGCTACCGGTCGATGCGGCGAGCAACTTCCAGCCCGATGCCGCCCAGCTCGAATCGGCATGGACCTCACGAACTCGGGGGTTGATGCTGGCATCCCCGGCCAATCCGACCGGAACCCTGATCGCGCCCGATGTCATGGACGCACTGGCCGATGTCGTGGCGAAGAAATCGGGCAGCTTGCTGGTGGACGAGATTTATCACGGTCTTACCTATGACATCGACGCCACCACGGCCCTCGCCACTCGTGACGACGTTTTTGTCATCAACAGCTTTTCCAAGTATTTCGGCATGACCGGTTGGCGCCTGGGATGGCTGGTCGCGCCGCAACGCTATATCAAGGAGATCGAGAAGCTGGCGCAGAACATCTATATCGCTCCCTCAACCCTGGCTCAGCATGCCGCGCTGGCAGCCTTCAAACCTGAGACGATCGCGATTCTCGAGTCCCGGCGCCAGGAGTTTGCGGCCCGCCGCGACATTTTGGTGCCAGGCTTGCGCGCGCTGGGCTTTCAGATTGCCGCGGAGTCGCGCGGTGCGTTTTATGTCTATGCGAACAGCCAGAAATTGGCGGACGACAGTTTCCGTTTCGCCGGGCAACTGTTGACGGAAGCTGGTGTCGCGGCTACGCCGGGTCTGGATTTCGGTAGCAACGCGCCCGAGCAGCACATGCGTTTTGCCTACACCGTCGCTCAGCCGCAGATCGAGGAGGCGCTCGACCGAATCGCCGCCTACCTTGCCTTGAGAAATAGCTGAGATCCGGAATCGTCCGGCCAGCGCAGGGCCATTGCCGTCGAATCTGTCTTTATCAAAAAAACAAGCACGCGCTGAGTTAACAGCACGTGCTTGCGATCCACTAAGCGCCGGACCAGCCCCGGAGGACTATTGCCTGGCGCCGATGCTACCGTCAGGGACGGGAACCAGTGGGGAAAGGCCAAGCCGCCGCAGGATTCAGCGACGATTTGATGCCGGGAGCAGCAGCAGTTGAAGGTGCTGAAGCGGCAGGCTTTGCAACCGCCTTCTTCGGCGCAGCTTTCTTTGCAGCAGGCTTCGCGGCAGGCTTGGCTGCGGGCTTCTTTGCAGCAGGCTTTTTCGCAGCAGGCTTCTTCGGTGCAGCCTTCTTCGCAGCCGGCTTCTTCGCAGCAGCCTTCTTCGGTGCGGCCTTCTTTGCAGCAGGCTTCTTCGCAGCAGCCTTTTTCGGTGCGGCTTTCTTCGCTGCGGGCTTTCTGGCAGCTGGTTTCTTCGCCGCAGGCCTCTTCGCCGCCGGTTTCTTCGCTACCGCTTTCTTGGCTGCAGGTTTTCTTGCAGCAGGCTTCTTGGCAGCAGCTTTCTTCGGTGCGGCCTTCTTTGCAGCAGGCTTCTTCGCAGCAGCCTTCTTCGGTGCGGCTTTCTTTGCAGCAGGCTTCTTCGCCGCAGCTTTCTTTGCAGCAGGCTTTGCAGCCGCTTTCTTTACAGCCGGCTTTTTGACAGCTGGTTTCTTCGGGGCCGCAGATTTCTTAGCGGCGGGCTTAGCCGCAGCCTTCTTTGCGGCCGGCTTCTTGGCTTTCTTCGCAACAGCCATGTTGAACCTCCTTAACTATTTAACAGGAAAGAACCACCACTACATTTACTGCAACCCGTCTGGGCTAGCACGGATTATCCAACGCTCTCATGAATTTGAAAGCGACGAATTCCCCACGTTTATCCGCCTATCACTTGGTTTAGAAAACTTTGATGACAAACGCACAAACATTCCATTTACATATGCAGAGTTGCGTGACATGCCGTGAAACCTGCATGGCACTTGGTGTCGCGCAACTTTGAAAATTTCTTTATGTACCTGACGCGGTCCGCGACCGACAGAGAGCCTGCCGTGACGATCAACCTCGCCAGTCCCGGCGCCTCCATCAGAGACCCTGATGCGAAACCGAAAAACCAATGACGCGAAGGGGGAGGAAATGCCAAGGATAATTTGGGAGCGGTGATCGACGCCCGGAAAACCGGAAGACAATTGAGCGAACCCATTGACGAGGTCGGTGATGGGGTCAATGGTGTCGGCGTCCAAAGCTTCCTGCATTCAGAACTCCCGTCTCTTTTGATTCATGAAGCCGGTGCTGATCGGGACGTCGCGCGAATTGTCTGCATCGTCCATTTGCCTCAGACCTACTATATCTAGTAGGTCTCCTGTCATCGCCCACTAATTGTAGTAGTTCGATTTTTTCACCGCAAGTTTTTTCTGGTGCGGACAAGAGCACAAGCGTTGCGGTATTGCTACAGTCAAGCCCTCGCCTTGCTCACCCTGGACCAATCAAAACATGGTCCGGGATCGGTCTTGCGCCCGGGGGCAATGTCGTTGTGTCCCACAACCGCCTCGATCGGATAGCGACGAACCAAGTCCTCGAGCAGTTGATTCAGGCTCAGGTACTGCGCGTCTTCGAAGGGAAGCTGATCACAACCCTCCAGTTCAACGCCGATCGAAAAGTCGTTGCAGGCTTCCCTCTCCATCCAGCTCGAAACCCCCGCGTGCCATGCACGCTTGTTGCAGTTCACGAACTGGATACATTCACCGTTTCGGCGAACCAGAAAATGGGCCGAAACCCGCAAGCCCTCAATCTCCCGGAAATAGGCATGCGCCTTCGGGTCGAGGCAATTGGTGAACAACTGAATGATTTCCGGCCCGCCGAACTCGCCGGGCGGCAGGCTGATGGAATGAATGACGATCAAGCACACCGGCTCCAGCACCGGACGCTCGTCAAAGTTGGGTGATGGCACCCGACGCGCGCCGGGCAGCCAACCCGTGTCGTCCGCCACCGCAGACTCAGGCATCAATCATTCATTCCGAGGCGCGCCATGCGATAGCGCAGGGATCGAAAAGTGACGCCGAGCAGGCGCGCCGCTGCGGTGCGATTGTCGTTCGACTGCTTCAAGGCATCGAGTATCGACTGCCGCTCGACGCTATCAAGGAGGTCCTGCAGCAATCCTCCGGCAGCGGTCGCCGCAACGCCGGCTTTCGGCGCAGGATCAAGACTCAAGTCGGGCAGGTCGATCCGGTCTCCCGACATCAACGCCAACGCACGCTCCAGAATGTTTTCAAGTTCACGCACATTGCCGGGAAAGGAATAGTCCTGCAATGCTTCCAGCGCCTGCGCCGTCAGCGGCGGCGAGGGCAGTCCCGCCGCCTGCGCCAAACGATCGAGAACGTGTCGCGCCAGCAGCGGAACATCCTCGCGACATTCACGCAACGCCGGCATTCGCAACTCGATGACATTGAGGCGATAGAACAGGTCCTGGCGAAAACTCCCTTGCTCGACCAGAACCTTGAGGTCCTGGTGCGTCGCGCAGATGACGCGCACGTCAACCGGATCCTCGCTGGTGGCGCCGACTTTCCGCACGCGCTTTTCCTGAATCGTACGCAGCAGTTTGACTTGCATGGTCAAGGGCAGGTCCGCCACCTCGTCGAGGAACAAGGTGCCGCCATCGGCAGCCTGAAAGAAACCGTCGCGATCTTCGCCGGCGCCGGTGAACGCACCTTTGCGATAGCCGAAAAACTCGCTTTCCATCAGTGTTTCAGGGATTGCACCGCAATTGACCGGGACAAAAGCGTGGTCGCGACGAGCACCCAGGGCGTGGATCAGTCTCGCGGCGAGTTCTTTCCCGCTGCCGGATTCGCCGGTGATATGCACCGGCGCCTGACTTCGGGCCACGCGATCGATCAGCTTGCGCACCTGATCGATCGCCGGTGACTCACCGAGCAGTCCGGATTCACCTGCGCGCTCCGCCTCGGGATCAGTGTTGGGCAAATCCAGTGCCGACTTGACCATCATGCGCAACTGATTGAGCGATACCGGCTTGGCGATGTAATCAAAGGCGCCGGCCTTGAGCGCCGACACCGCGTTCTCCGTGCTGCCGTGGGCAGTAATCACCGCCACCGGCAAGCGAGGAACATTCTCCGCAATATGCCGCACCAGTTCCAGGCCTTCGCCGTCCGGAAGACGCATATCGGTGAGGCACAGCTGATAACTCTGGGTTGCGAGCAACTTGCGTGCTTCGGCCAGAGAACCGGCGCAATCCGCGCGAAGTCCCATGCGCGCCAATGTGAGATCGAGCAATTCCCTGATATCGGCCTCGTCGTCCACCACTAGCACGTGCTTGGCCTCACTCCGCACTCGCTTTCGGCGTTCATTTTTCAACTGCATACCTGCCCCTCTGCGGTAATCCGAAAATGGGCGCCGGGTGTCGCTTCCAGCAGTTCAAGTCGGGCGCCACTCGCCTCACACAGTTCCCGCGCAATGTAAAGCCCGAGCCCGGTGCCGGCGCCGTGTGTCGTGAAGAAAGGTTCAAATACCTGATTGTGCTTCGCCTCATCAACACCCGGGCCATCGTCAATGATATACAGCTCCACGCGGTTCGCAGTCACAGCGGCGCGCGCCATCAAGCGCACCGCGCCATCCGCTGCACTGGCATGACGCAGCGCATTCCCCATCAGGTTCGACAACACTCGGTACAGATGACCTCGATCAAACTGCAATGTGACGTCGCCCTCGACCACATGCACTCGTCGCGCCGCGAGAGGATCGCGCAATGCCAGCTCTTCGAGGAACCCGGAAAGAAAAGCCTGCCAACGCAGGGTTTCGGGATGCGCCCGATCACGTCGCCCGAGTTCAAGAACCTCGGTCACCAATTGGTTGAGGCGGCCGGTATTGTCATGAATGATGTGGACAAGTCGCCGCTTCAGAGGGTCGGCTTCTTCTTCGGCCAGTAATTCAGCCGCATGACTGATGGCGGCAAGCGGATTGCGGATTTCATGCGCCATGTTGGCAGTGAGCCTTCCAAGTGCCGCCAGCTTGAGTTGCTGCGCCTGCAACTGCACCCGCTCCATATCTTCCAGGTAGATGAGCGCATGACCGCCCGTTTCGGCCGAAGGCAGGTAACGTACCCGCAGCACGCGTCCGCTTTCCTGGCGCAGCATTTCAACAGTTTCGACGGACTGCGCACTCCACACCAGATAGCGATCCGCCAAGCCGGGAGACAGCGCCGCAAGTTCGGCGCCGTCCGCGACCGGTACCCCCAGCAGCCCTTCAACCCGCGGATTCAGCAAGCGCACCCGCCCGACGCCATCGACCACCAGCACGCCATCTTCCATATCCCGGATGATTCGCTCGCTGATCCGCAACTGTTCATTGAGTTGCCTCCCCCGCTCCTGCGCCAGAGTTTCGTTGGCGACTACACGCTGCGCCAGCAAGCGCGCGACAATCGCGGTGCCGAAAAAAGCGATGCAGATGATCCCGGTCTGCACGAAGTCCGCCGGGTCGGATTCCATCGTGAGCGCGCGCCAGCTTTCCTCCAGCAGCACGGCCACCGACGCCAGCGCGGCATAAAACAGGGTCATTCGCCCCTGACCCACCAGCGCGGCACCGGCCACCACGACCAGCAGCAGGATGGCGATGCCGCTCTTCTGTCCGCCACTGGCGAACATCATCAGGGTCAAGGCGGCAACATCGGCCGCCACCTGCAGCGACAGCTGGAAACTGAAGCTGCGCGGCCTGCGCTGTACGGCGACCAAAAACACGATGGCCAGCACGACATAGGTCGCGGCGACCCGGTCGAACAAGCGGGCGTTATGAGTACCGAGCGCTATCGCGTCGCCAAAAATCAGGGCGGCGACGAGAAACAGCAGAGCGATGGAAAAGCGGTAGATCGAGAAAAAGCGCAGCGACCGCCAAAAAGACTCAATTGCGTCGTCTTCCTTCGGCGCTGGGGTGCGCACCCTCAAGAACGCGTGCCCAGGCGGCGATGCTCTTCACTGCAGTAGTCGCGCTCGGCCTCGCTTACGGATTCGGCGCGAGGAAAATGCACTCCGCAATGGGCGCATCGGGCCATCGCTTCGGACTTGTGTGCAGTGGGAGGCGGCTTGCTGCGCCTGTTTGAGGCGCGCATCACCATGAAAATGACGCCAAGCACAAGCACGAACAGGAGTAGTTTCACCACGGCTGTCGATTCCTCACAGCAGACTGGTCGGGGCGAGAGGATTCGAACCTCCGACTCCTGCGTCCCGAACGCAGTACTCTACCAGGCTGAGCTACGCCCCGATGGCAAGGTGGTGACAAGGATGACCATTGCGGGAACAAGCTGAAATCTTTCGCCTGTGGTGTCATCCATGCAGACATTGTGGTGGTCAAAAGCTTCTCTGCACCGCAAAGTCGGCTAATTGTAGCAGCGTTTCCTTGAACTGAGAATCCGGCAGCACCACCAGCGCCGCCTTGGCAATCTCGGCTTCCTCGACCCCGTGTCCGCGCGCGGCATCCAGTGCGCCACTGCTGCGAACCGCGGCCAATACCTCGACGAAACTGTCGCCGTCGGCATTTTCGATGGCGGCGCGGACCAAGGCCGCCTGTTCCGCGCTGCCATGCTGGATGACATGAATCAAGGGCAGCGTCGGCTTGCCTTCGGCCAGATCGTCACCGAGATGTTTTCCGGTGTCCGCTTCCTTCCCCGAATAATCGAGCACGTCATCGATCAACTGGAACGCCGTGCCGATATGCGTGCCATAGGCGGCCATCGCCTCTTCGATTTCCGGCTTGGCGTTGCCAAGAATCGCGCCGAGCCGTCCCGCTGCCTCGAACAGTTTGGCGGTTTTGTAGCGAATCACCTTGAGATAATCCGCAACATCGATATCGGCATTGCGGCAGTTCATCAACTGCAAGACCTCGCCCTCGGCAATCACATTGGTCGCGTCGGCCAGCACCTGCATCACCCGCATGCTGCCGACACCAACCATGATCTGGAAGGCGCGGGAATACAGAAAATCGCCGACCAGAACACTGGCCGGATTGCCAAATACCGCATTGGCCGTGTTGCGCCCGCGGCGCAGCGAGGACTCGTCGACAACGTCGTCGTGCAGGAGCGTTGCGGTATGAATGAACTCCACGACCGCGGCCAGTTCATGGTGTTGCCGCCCCGAGTAGCCGCAGGCACCAGCCGAGAGCAGAAGCAGCGCCGGCCGCATGCGCTTGCCGCCCGCCGAAATGATGTATTCGGCTACCTGGCGAACCAACACGACTTCCGAATGCAATCGCTCTCGCACGACAGCATCGACCGCATGCATATCGGCATCAATTGGTGAGTACAAACGGGCGATATCCACGGATCGGGTCGGGTGTCGAGGCAAAGGCGAGATGTTAACGTGAAATAACGTGTTCGGAGCGACTGGTGATAGTTGAGCGAAGCGAGCCGATCAGTAGCCCCCCGTGAGGGGGGATGGGGGGCGGACCTTCAATTTGCTCTTTGCATGGTTTATCTTCTGCGGGTGGAGCTTGCTGCCATGAGCGTTAGGCGGCGCGCCTGTCGGCGTCAACGCGGAAGCTTGCCCTGGAAAGGCGCTTCCCGGATGTAACCTGAATTCAACACGGACGAAATCACAGAAACCGCCAAGGCGAATTCATTGACCTCGCGCTCTGACCAATGCCTTGACCTGCGACCATTGGCGTCGACTGACAGGCAGTCGCTCGGCGACCCGGTCGAGAATCACCTGCCAACGCGCCTCGCCGTCCGCTTCATCGGCGGCGCGCTCGACTCCGGCCAGCGCGCTGCGCGCCACGAGGCAACTGCGATGAATGCGCAAGAATCGCTCGCAGAATTCCGCCTCGAGATGCACCAGCGATTCTTCCAGCAGGTACTCGCGCTGTTCGGTACGCGCGGTGACGTACTTCTGTTCCGCCTTGAAGTAGAGAATCTGCGCCACCGGCACCAGAAGAATGCGCCCGCGCTCCAGACAGGAAAGATTCTGCCGTATCGCCAGCGCCGACTTTCCGAGGCGCTCCGCGTCGTCGGCGCGAGGCCTGGCTTTTTTCAGGGCATCGGCAAGACGCGCGGCGCGCACCGGCTTCACCAAATAGTCCAGCGCCGCCAATTCGAAAGCCTGTACCGCGTAGCGATCGAAGGCGGTAACGAATATCACGGCGGGAGGAACCGGCAGGCGCGCCAGATGCCGGGCGAGTTCCACGCCGTCCATGCCCGGCATCCGGATATCGATCAAGGCCACATCGGCTTGACAGGACGGCGCCTGCTCCAGCGCGGTCAATCCGTCGGCGGCTTCCGCCACCACCTCGGTAGGCAACTCGGCGGCGATATCATCCAGCAGATTCCGCAGGCGTGTTCTTGCGGGCGCCTCGTCGTCGACCAGCATGAGACGCAGGATGCCGCTCATTTGTCCGTCACCGGGCGATACGGAAACTCGATCGATACACAGAAACGACCCGCCTTGATCTGAGAAATCATGGTTGCCTCAAGATCGAAAAACAGCATCAGTCGCTCGCGAATATTGGTGAGCGCCATTTGATTGCCGTGTTTGTGACTTTCGGCCGCCGCCACCGGATTGGACAATTCGATCCGCAAACGGGAATCCCGTCGCTCGAAGCGAATGACGATTTCGCCGAGTTCGGTCGCCGGCTCAATGCCATGATAGACCGCGTTTTCCAGCAAGGGCTGCAGCATCAGAGGCGGCACCAGGGGATCGGGTGGGCAATCCGCCATGTCCCACACCACGTTGATGCGCTCGCCCAGTCGCAGGCGTTCCAGGTTGACGTACTGCCGCGCCACCTGGATCTCTTCGGACAAGGGCACCAGATCGGCGTTCTCCCGCATCAGCACCCGATACAGATCGGCCAGTTCTTCAAGTGCCGCCTCGGCCCGCCGCGGCTCGGAGCGCATCACGCCGAGAACCGCATTGAGCGCATTGAACAGGAAATGCGGTCGAATGCGCGCCGTCAACGCCAATAGCCTGGCCTCGGCGAGCGCGGGTGAGCGCACCCGCCCGCTCACCTCGGACCACGCCAAGACCAGAATGACGGCAATCGCAGCCCACAACGGGCTGCGGCTGAATGCGACGGCATCCGGACCGAACAGATTCAGTGTCACGAAAAGACCACGCACGGCAGCCAGCACCAGCAGCACCAGCAACACCAGCAGCGTGCCGCCGAGCCACCTGGGCAGGCGCATCAACCAGTTGCTGGCAAGACCGAGCAGGCCGAGACTGACCAAGGTCACGGGCTCGACCAGCGCGGCCACCTCAAGCAATTCCGCGATGAAGAATCGCCATTCGCGATTGCCCGCCAAAATGCCCAGCAACATGCCGCAATTCACAATCAGCAACACTCGCAACCAAATTGCAGGTTTGCGGAAGTCCGGCGAACCGGAGAAAGCGGGGTTTTCCCTTATACTTCGCATTTGGCGTGGATGCCCGTTAGCTTTGATTTTCCAGCGTTTTTAACATCTTATTGCCCGCTGTCCCAGCAGCCAGATTATGACAGAACCGAAACAACCGGCATCTCCAGCTAGCCAGACCGCGTGGTCGGGCCGCTTTTCCGAACCCGTTTCCGATCTGGTCAAACGCTACACCGCGTCAGTCACTTTCGACCGCCGCATGTGGCGTCAGGATGTTCGGGCTTCGCTGGCGCATGCGCGCATGCTGGCGCGCCAAAACATCATCGGCGCCACCGACCTGGCGGCCATTGAGCAAGGCATGGCCACAATCAGCCGCGAGATCGAAGCCGGCGAGTTCAACTGGAATCTCGACGATGAGGATGTGCATCTCAATATCGAGAAGCGCCTGACCGCACTGGTCGGCGATGCCGGCAAGCGGCTGCACACCGGCCGCTCGCGCAATGACCAAGTGGCGACCGATATCCGGCTCTGGCTGCGCGACAGCGTCGACGACATCGATGGCCTGCTGCGAGATTTACAGAAAGCCCTGCTCGATACCGCGGAGAACCATGTCGACACGCCGCTGCCGGGTTTCACGCATCTGCAGGTCGCGCAACCGGTGACTTTCGGCCACCATCTGCTGGCCTATTTCGAGATGCTGCGCCGCGACCGCGAGCGTTTTGCCGACTGCCGCCGCCGCATCAATCGCCTGCCTCTCGGCGCCGCGGCGCTGGCGGGCACCACCTTTCCGATCGACCGTGAATCGGTGGCGCGCGAACTGGGCTTCGACGGTATTTGCGAAAATTCGCTGGATGCGGTTTCCGACCGCGATTTCGCCATCGAGTTCTGCGCCGCCGCCGCATTGGTGATGACCCATATCTCGCGCTTCTCCGAGGAACTGGTGCTGTGGATGAGCCCGCGCGTGGGCTTTATCGATCTGGCCGACCGTTTCTGCACCGGGTCGTCGATCATGCCGCAGAAGAAAAACCCGGACGTACCTGAACTCGCCCGCGGCAAGGCCGGCCGCGTCTTCGGCCATCTGGTCGGCTTGCTGACCCTGATGAAAGGCCAACCACTCGCGTACAACAAGGACAACCAGGAAGACAAGGAGCCCTTGTTCGACACCGCCGACACCTTGACCGACACCTTGCGCATCTTTGCCGACCTGGTTCCCGGCATTCGGGTCAAGCCCGAGGCCATGGCCGCGGCATTACGCCAGGGCTACGCCACGGCAACAGATCTCGCTGACTATCTGGTCAAAAAAGGCTTGCCATTCCGCGACGCGCACGAAGCTGTCGCTCGCGCGGTACGCGCCTGCGAGGAACGCGGCTGCGACCTGGCCGATTTGAGCCTCGAAGAACTGCGCTCTTTTTCCGCGCTGGTGGACGACGACGTATTTGCGGTGCTGACCGTAGCCGGGTCACTGGCCGCCCGTGACCATATCGGTGGCACCGCACCGGCGCAGGTACGCGCCGCAATCGAACGCTCCCGAAGCCGGCTCTAATTCCTGATCGATGGCCATTCCCAAGCGCATCGGCAAGTACGATATCCGCTCGAAGCTTGGCGAAGGCGCGACGTCCATCGTCTACCTCGGTTTCGACCCGTTTGCCGAGCGCGAGGTCGCCGTCAAGGCAATCTTTCCCGAAGTGCTGCGGGACAAGGAGCGCGGCCGTCTCTACCGCAATCTGCTGATGACCGAAGCCTCGCTGGCGGGCAAGCTCATGCATCCGCACATCGTCCAGATATTCGATGCCGTGGTGGATGAAGAGCAAAGCTACATCGTCATGGAATATGTGCGCGGCGGCACACTGGAACCTTTTTGCAGCCCAAGCACATTGCTGCCCGTTGACCGGCTGGTCGAAATCATTTTCAAGTGCACCCGCGCTCTCGACTATGCTTTTCGCGCCGGGATCACCCATCGCGATATCAAGCCGGCCAATATTCTGCTGGTCGATGCCGGAGAAGGCTCGGAACGAGCCAGCGGCGACATCAAGATTTCCGACTTCGGCGCGGCGATGATGACCGGCGGAGAACAGACGCGCACGCAAGTATCCGGTGTCGGGTCACCCGCCTACATGTCGCCGCAACAGGTGCGCGACATGACGCTCGACCACAAGACCGACATCTATTCGCTGGGCGTGGTGATGTACCAGTTGCTTACCGGGCGACTGCCGTTCCAGTCCGGCTCCAACTACGGCATGATCTACCAGATATGCAACACCGATCCGCCGCCGCCTTCGACCTTTCGCTCCGATATGCCGGTCAGCCTGGATGCCGTCGTTGCCCGCGCCATGCAGAAGGAAACCGGCGCGCGCTATCAGTCTTGGGAGGAGTTCTCTCATGATCTCGCGCAATCCTTCCGCAACAAACAGCTCTCGGCCCAACGTCAGGCGTTTCCCGACAGCGAGAAGTTCGAATCCCTTCGGGAATTGCCCTTCTTCAGGGATTTTTCCGATGTCGACTTGTGGGAAGTCGTGCGTTTTTCGCGCTGGGACGAAGTCGCGGCGAACACCAACATCATGCGCGACGGCGAACGCGGTGATTTTTTTGCGTTCCTGCTCGATGGCGAACTGACGGTCTCGAAAGTCGGCCATTCCATCGGCACCCTGGCGGCCGGCGAGTGTTTCGGCGAAATGGCCATCATTCGCCGCGGCGAACACACCCGTGGCGCCGATGTCGTGGCCCAAACATCCACCCGGCTTGTCACCATCTCGGCACAAGCCCTGCAGCATGCCTCGGATGGATGCCGAATGCATTTTTATCAGGGTTTCCTCGATGTCATAGCCGGCCGCCTGGCCGACGCCAATGCCCGCCTGGCATCGCTTTGACGCCTGCGTTCGACGCTGAGTTCTCCGCCATTGCGGCAACCATTGCCGAGAGTACCCACACCGCTTTCGCCCCGCGCTCGATCAGCCCTGTCGGCGGTGGCTCGATACATCGAGCCTGGCTGCTCGCCGACGGGAGCAAGCGTTACTTCGTAAAAACCGGAGCCCTCGCCGCCTCGCCGCTGTTCGTCGCCGAGGCCAAGGGACTGCGAGCGCTGTCAGCGCTCGGCGTGGTGCGAACGCCGACTTTCATCGCCCTCGGCGAGACCGGGAGCCAGGCTTTTCTGGTGCTCGAGTATCTGGAACTCGCGGCACTCGATCAGAAGAGCGGCGCCGTGCTGGGAGAAGCACTGGCCAAAGTGCATCGCGCGAGCAGCGAAAGCTTCGGCTGGAGGGAAGACAACTTCATTGGGGCGACTCCGCAGCAGAATGCCTCACACGCCAGCTGGCCCTATTTCTTCGGCGAGCGCCGCCTGCGGCCGCAACTCGAGCTGGCGCTGACCACGGGCATGGATCGGACGCTGCTTGAAAAAGGCCGTGCCGTAGTCGAGCGCATCGGCGGCCTGTTTCTCGATTATTGTCCGCGGCCGAGTTTGCTGCACGGCGACTTGTGGTCGGGCAACGCCGCGCAAAGCACCCACGGCACACCGGTGATCTACGATCCGGCCTGCTACTACGGCGATCGCGAAACCGACATCGCCATGAGCGAACTCTTCGGCGGCTTTCCGACCCGCTTTTACGCCGCCTATCGCGCCGCCTGGCCACTCGACACAGGCTATGAAACCCGCAAACCGCTTTACAACCTTTACCACGTCCTCAATCACTACAACCTGTTCGGCAGCGCCTATCTGGGACAGGCACAACGCATGATTGAAAGACTACTGGTTGAACTGAAGCGCTGATTCAGGCTGCGTTGACGATCGGCTCCAGCTGTTTCTGCAACTCGCCCGACTCGTACATCTCGGTCATGATGTCGCTGCCGCCCACGAACTCGCCACCGATATAGAGTTGCGGCACGGTCGGCCAGTTGGAGTAGTCCTTGACACCCTGGCGCACATCCGGATCGGCCAGCACGTCAACGGTCACCAGGCTTTTAACGCCGCAGGCGCCCAGAATCTGGATCGCACGCGCCGAAAAGCCGCACTGCGGCGCCTGTGGGCTGCCTTTCATGTAGAGCACAACCGGGCTGCCGGTAACGGTGTCGTGAATTTTCTGTTTGATGTCCATGGCAGGTTCCAATAAATAGTTGAGTAAATAAGTCGGGATATTTTAGCGGTGTGATGCCCCGCCGGTCAAGTCATCCCGTTTGGGCCGGATCGGCCGCCACTGCGAATGGATCCGGGAACCCTTTGGCTCGGCGTGCTTCAAACGGTGACATGCGATTCAGGATGTAAGTTTCGAACCGATCGGACGTCAAATCAGTACCTGGTCTCATAATTGAGGAACACCATGCTTATCCAGCGCCCCGAGAATATTTTCCCCTCCGAGATAACGCCGCGACCACTGTTTGACCGCCGTCGCGAGTTCCTGCGCCTGTCCGCAGGCGTTGCGCTGGCTGGCATGCTGCCGGCGGCAGAGGCGAAGCTCGGACCCGGCAAGCCCAGCGCCTATTCCGTTTCCGAGACACCGACACCCCTCAAGCATGTCGCGGGCTACAACAACTATTACGAATTTGGCACCGACAAGGAAGACCCGGCGCGCACCGCTCATGCTCTTCGTCTGCGGCCATGGACCGTGCAGATCGATGGTCTGGTGAAGCAGCCGAAGACACTGGACATCGAAGACATCCTGAAGCTCGCACCCCTGGAGGAGCGCATTTACCGCCTGCGCTGCGTCGAAGGATGGAGCATGGTGATTCCCTGGCTGGGTTTTCCCGTCGCCAGTTTGCTCAAACAGGTCGAGCCTCTGGGCAGCGCGAAGTATGTCGAATTCATCACCGCGGTACAGCCGGAAACCATGCCCGGCGTCAGCAGTCGCGTGCTCGACTGGCCGTATGTCGAAGGCCTGCGAATCGATGAAGCCATGCACCCGCTGGCAATCATCGCCCTCGGTTTGTATGGCGACGTGCTGCCCAACCAGAATGGCGCGCCGCTACGGCTGGTGGTTCCCTGGAAGTATGGCTTCAAGAGCGGCAAATCCATCGTCAGGATTCGCCTGACGGACAAGGAACCGCGCACCTCCTGGATGAAGTCGGCGCCGCAGGAGTATGGCTTCTACTCCAACGTCAACCCCGAGGTCGACCACCCGCGCTGGAGCCAGGCTCGCGAGCGCCGCATCGGCGAGTTCAGCAAACGCAACACGCTGATGTTCAACGGCTATGCCGAACAGGTCAGCCAGTTGTACACCGGCATGGATTTGAGAAAACAGTTTTGAACCCGGCCCTGATCAAATCCCCTCTTTTTATCGCCTGTCTGGGACCGCTGGCCTACTACGTCTGGGGCGCCCAAGTCGATACGTTGGGCGCCAACCCCATCGAAGTTGTGACGCGAGGCATGGGAACCTGGGCGCTGAATTTTCTATTGATCACGCTGACGGTGACGCCTTTGCGAAAAATATCCGGATGGGTCTGGCTGATTCGCTTGCGCCGCATGCTGGGCCTGTTCGTGTTTTTCTACGCGACGCTCCATCTCGCGACCTACCTCTGGTTCGACCAGTTTTTCGACTGGGCGGAAATTTTAAAGGACATTTTGAAACGCCCCTTCATCACCGTCGGCATGATCTGCTTCGCCTTGTTGCTGCCTTTGGCGGCAACGTCGAATGCCTTTGCCATCCGCAGAATCGGCGGCCGCCGCTGGCAAAACCTGCATCGCAGCATCTACCTGATCGGCATGTTGGCGGTACTGCATTATTTCTGGATGGTAAAGGCCGACCTGAGCACGCCGCTAATCTACGCCGGCCTGCTCGCGGCCTTGCTCGGCATCCGAATCTGGTGGCGGCTACAGGAGCGCAACCGCCAACTTGCCGGCGCCTATTCCCCCAAACCTCGCCGGCACATCATCTCGATTGCCGTCAGAAAGTAGACTTGTGTTCCGGCCGCGCGCTTAACGCTGATGAAGCCAGCGTTAGCCTTCACTGAAAGCTGTTCCTTTTAGTTCCGGCCAACGCTGATGAAGCCAGCGTTAGCCTTCACTGAAAGCTGTTCCTTTTAGTTCCGGCCAACGCTGATGAAGC
>JAIPCT010000051.1 GCA_021738065.1 Burkholderiaceae bacterium | reverse complement strand
TGAGCGGCAAGGATAGCAGGCCGGCGCGCTATCGAGCCGGTTCGATGGCTTGCGTCGTCACCGGTGAAGCGGGGGCAGCCTTTGGCAGGCCCGCGGTTCAGCGCTTGATGAAGGTCGGGCGCAGTCCCTGCCAGGCCAGACGCGGCCATTCGAGGGCGTCGAGCATGTTTTTCACGCGCAGGCCGAGTTCGGTATCGCCTTCGATACTCAGAGTGCGATTGAAGAACAGGGTGTCCGGGTCTTCCTGCCGGCTGACCATTTGCAGGAAAGCCGAGAGCTGCGCCGTGAAGTGCAGGTCGGGTGCGGCCGAGGCACGAAACACCGGGCGAAACGCCCCGGCGCGGTAGGCAAAATCGACCACCATGCCGGTGTCGAGCACGGTCACGCGAAACGTCCGGCCTTCGAGTTCCTGCAGCGAATCTTCCGGCAGCACGCCGAGTTTGCGCGCCGCATTCAGCGCCAGCGCCAGATTCACGGAGTGGGGCCATTGCGGCAGCCGCGTGCCCAGTTTGGCGATCAGCGGCGGCAGCGTGAATGCGGGAATGGTGGGGAGATTCAGCGGTGTGCTCATGGGGGCTTTCAGGCGGCCTGATGTTCGGTACCGGCGCGACCATACCAGAATCCATTGACCAGCCCGGCGGGTGCCCATGCCTCATTGTCAGCCACTGCTTGTCCGCGACGTGCCCGGTCGAAGGCTGCGACAATTTCCAGCGTGTGCGCCGGTTGCGGGCTGATGCGTACCGCGTCGATGCCCTGTGCCAGCAATTCGGGCATCTGCGCCAGCAGGCTGTAGGTTTGCGCCGACATGGTCTGGATGCCGTTGAGCGTCAGGAAGGCCTGCCCTTCGCGGGTGTTGACCAGCATTCCCTCGGGATGGTCGAGGCACTTGAACTGGCAGTCGTCCTTGTTCAGGCCGTAGTGGCGGGCGGTGAAGCAGCGCGCGGAGAAGGCCAGCGGCAGCTTGCCGAAGGCGAACACCTCGGTTTCCATGCTTGCCGGGCGGCCCGCGTGCAGTTGCTCGATCACGTTGCCCGCGACTTCCAGCGGCGGCAGCCAGCGCTTGCAGCCCTGCGCGGCGAAGAAGGCCAGGGTCTGTTCGTTGTAGATGTTCAGGTGCGGCCCGGCGACAAAGCCCAGGCCTTCATCGCAGGCCACCTTGACCGCGCCCAGGTCGTTGGCCTCGATCATGCCGCCGGCTTCGCTGATCAGGCGGCGCAGGGCCTTGAGGTCGCTCTCCGATTCAAGCAGGGCCTGGGCGGTGAGCACCACCTCCTTGCCGGCTTCGCGCAAGTCCTTCGCCAGCCCGATCCAGTCGGCGGTGCGCAACTGCTGGCGGCGCGAACAGACCGCTTCGCCGAGGTAAATGCGGTCGATGGCCGGATGCTGCGCGGCCTCGGCGTAGAACTCCATGACCTCGGCCTTGGGCCAGAAGTAGAGCAGGGGGCCTAGTGTAATTTGCATGGTCAATGGCAAGAGCTTGAACCACAGAGACACAGAGACAGAGAGGGAAGCAAGGACTTTTCTGTCGCCGTTCTCTGTGTCTCTGTGTCTCTGTGGTGAGCTTTGGTTTTCATGGTCTTAGCGCCATGGCCTGTTGTAGGCGCCGAGCGTGATTTGGGAACCCTCGGACACCTTGCCCAGTTCCGCCGCCCAGGCCGGCTTGACGCTGTAGTGGTCAGGCGCGGCAATTACCGCGTCGAGCGCCTGGCGCAGGTTGCGCGTGACTTGCGCGACGTAGGTCGGGCTGCGCTGGCGCCCTTCGACCTTGATTGCGGCGACGCCGATTTTGATGATCTCGGGCAGCATTTCCAGCACGTTGAGGCTGGCCGGTTCTTCCATTGCGTAGTAGGTTTCGCCGGCGACTTCGAAGCGGCCCTTGCAGATGGTCGGGTAGCCGGCGTTCTCGTCGTTGCCGTAGCGGTCGATGAGGATGCCGTTGAGGCGCACGTCCATTTCATCCGGCTTCTTTTCCCACTTCACATACTTGGCCGGCGAACAGGCACCGACGGTATTGGGTGATTCGCCGGTGGCGTAGGACGACAGCCAGCAGCGGCCCTCGTTCATCACGCACAGGCTGCCGAAGCCGGACACTTCGATCTCGACATCCGTATTGCGGATCACGTTCTCGACCTGCGCCAGGGTCAGCACGCGCGGCAGCACGGCGCGCTGGATGCCGAACTTCTCCTTGCAGAAATTGACGGCTTCGTAGCTGGTGGCCGAGGCCTGCACCGAGAGATGGCGGCGCATGTTCGGGTGCGTCTGCGCGGCGTAATCGAGCACGCCGGGGTCGGCGATGATCACCGCGTCGATGCCCAGCTCCGCGGCGCGGTCCACCGAGCGCGTCCAGTCGGCGAAGCGCCCGGCCTGGGCATAGGTATTGATCGCCGCCAGCACCCGGCGCTTGCGCTGGTGGGCGTAGCGAATCCCCTCGACCAGACTTTTGTCGTCGAAATTCAGGCCGGCGAAGTTGCGCGCGTTGGTGTCGTTGCGAAAGCCGAGATAGACATCGTCGGCGCCGTTATCGACGGCCGCCTTGAGTGCCGCCAGACTGCCGGCGGGGCATACCAGTTGAGGTCTTGCGGTCATGAACTGCCCTCAAAAACACAGACAGGCAGTGTAGTGGAGCCCCGGAACGGAGCAGTTGATCCGTGTCAATTCAGGCCAAATCGGCAGAAAGTGATCTGGCGCACCGTGGCCATCGGATCTTGCCGCCAAGGCACGGGAGACAAGTTTCAGAGCCGCGCTCCCGGCAATCCGGCGAATGCTGGCTATGATGGCGGGCAGCCCGGAGCCTGCCATTGCTCCCCTTCGTCAAATCGAGTCCTCCGACGTGTCCTTGCTCGCCAGTTTGCTGTTGCTGATTGTTGCCGCGCGTCTGCTCGGGCGGCTGTTCGCCCACTTCAATCAGCCCGAATTGATCGGCGAAATCCTTGCCGGCATGCTGCTCGGCCCCGCCCTGTTCGACTTGATCCAGCCCAATCCGGCGCTGGCCGGCATTGCCGAACTGGCGGTATTTCTGATCATCCTCAGCGCCGGCCTGGAAATGCGCTTCACCGACGTTGTCTCCGCCATGCGCGGACGCGGCATGCTGCTCGCGGTGATCAGTTTTGTTGTCCCCTTCGCTGCCGGCGTCGGGGTCGCGGCCGCCTTCGAACTCGACCTGATGCGCAAGATATTCCTCGGCCTGTGCATATCGATCACGGCGCTGCCGGTGGCCGTCAAGCTGCTCGACAACCTCGGCATCCTGCATTCGCGCATTGCGCGCTATGCCTTGGCGACAGCGGTGGTGAACGACATCGCCGCCCTGTTCATCCTCGGCATTGTGCTCAATCTGCCCCAGCAACTCTCGCTCGTCGAAACCATCGGCACGGTGCTGCTGGCCACCCTGAAACTGGCGGCGCTGGCCTCCGTGGTGGTGGCCATGAACTGGACGCTGGAATGGCTGGAACGGAAGCAGCTGAGTGTCCAGTCGCTGCCGGAAAAACTTGGTCGCTATTTCGGTGGGGAGGCCTTGTTCAGCTTTGTCATCGTGTTTGCCCTGGGGTTTGGCACGGCAGGCGAGATGCTCGGCTTTCATTTCGTGATCGGCGCCTTCTTCGGCGCCCTGTTGCTCGACAAGCGCTATTTCCTGACCTCCCGCTACGAGGACCTGCGCACGACGCTGTCCTCTGTAACCGGCGGTTTTCTGTCGCCGGTGTTTTTCGCCTACCTCGGGCTGGAGTTCCGCAACATCGAGCTCGACGAGATCGCCTTTCCCTTGACCGTGATTGCTGTATCGGTGTTGGCCAAGGTATTTTCCGGCTGGATCGGCGGTCGCCTGATCGGCATGCCGAATCGCGAGGCGCTTGGCCTGGGCTGCGTGCTCAACGGCCGCGGCGTGATGGAACTGGTGGTGGCCGGCATCGCCTACCAGAAGGGCTTTATCGGTTCGACCACTTTCTCCACGCTGGTGCTGATGGGCATCGTCACCACCCTGCTCACTCCCATCCTGTTCAAGCGACTTTTCCCGCCCGTGGCGCTGGAGGCTTACCGTCGCGCTGATCATCGCTGAGGGCGATCCGTCGGGTCGCCGCTGGTCGTGCCTTGTTCGCGCTGAAACATTAGCCGAACTACCGGGCCGACTTGCGATTCCGGGCCTTCTGTCCGAAAATCGGCCAATGAATCGACGAATCATTCAGTGCATCATCGTCTGCGCGCTCGTTACCGCAGGGCCGGCGGCGTTGGCCGACAACGGGCCGCTGTCGAGCTATGACCCACCGCTGACTCCCGAGTTGCGCACGCTGCTGCGCGAAGCCAGCGTCGAGGCCGGCGCCCAGGTTTTCGAGCGCAAGTGCGCCACCTGCCATGACGGCGCCAAGGACGGCAAACCTTCGAAAGGGCCGAACCTGTGGAATGTCTTTGGCCGCAAGGCGGCTATGTCTGCCGTCTTTGTCTACTCCGACGCCATGCGGAAATCGGGTCATCGCTGGACCTATGCCACGCTCGACTACTACCTGAGCGACACCGAACGCGCGGTGCCAGGCAGGTCGATGGACCTGACCGGTCTGCGCAGCGCGAAAATGCGCGCCGACCTGCTCGTCTATCTGCGCACCCTGAACGACGTGCCGCCGGCCCTGCCCTAGCCTGTGGCCGACACAGCCTAGCCGCATGCAACAATTCCTGACTCTGACGGCAGCGGTCCTGCTGCTGATACCGCTCTTCATGGTTTCGGCCGTGGTGTTCGCGGTCGTGCTGGTGATCGCCCTGTTCGGCTTCGCCTGGTTCTGGTGGCAGACCCGCGCCGTGCGCCGCGAACTGCGCGCGCGCATGGAGGCGCAGCAGGCGGCGTGGGAATCGCAGGCTTCGCCAAATGCCGGCACCAGCGGCACCAGCAGCGGCATCATCATCGAAGGCGAAGTGATCCGCGAGCCCGAAGCCGGCGGCGGCGAAACCGGGAATCAGCCACCGCGTCGGGACTGAGTTGTTCAGTCCGGCAACGGATGCTCCCGGGTTTGTATCTCAGTCTGGCTCGGCCTTTTCTCGTCCTGGTGAAAATCGGCGCTGATGAAACAACTGATGAGACAACTGCGCAGCAAGAAGGGGCAGGACAAAACCCTGCCCGCTTCGCTGCGGATGCGCTACAGGGCGGTCGAGCCAGAAACGCTCTTCTCGCCGTAGCGGATGGCGAGACGGCGCCGAGGAGAATTCCGGGAGCATGCATCGGCTATTTGCCGGCAGCCGGCCGACGCGGCGGGCGTCAGATCAGATGTTCGCCGTCTCGCCAGCGCCGACTTTTGGCGGTCGGCGTCGGGACTCAAGCCAGATCGGCCACCAGCGAGGCGCGCACGGGTTCGGCCAGGGCGCCGCTGGTCGCGGTGAACTGGGGGTGATCGACGCCGGCGGACAAGGCCGCGCCCGACTTGGCGGCGGCCACCATGGGCGCCGTCAGTTCGAAACGCAGGAAATGCACGGCCGAGGTTTTCTCGGCGTTCTCGCGCTCCAGGTCTTCGTCGGCAATAGCGAACACCGGATCAAAGCCGTCGACGCGGACCCAGACACGATCCTCGACACCCTTGAGCAGGGCCAGCATGCGGTGGCGCTCGGCTTCCTCGGTGTATTCGATCTGCATGGTGACCTTGAAGTTGCTGCCGGTGGGCACCAGCGGCACATAGGATTCCAGCTCATGGGCGATGCCGTCTTCCTCGAAGATCTTTTCCACGCGCAGCATTTCCTGGACCTGATAGCGGATCAGCAGTTCGTTCTCGAAAATCAGCAAGATGTGCTCGCCGAGTGAAATGCGGCGCAGCTTTTTCTGCGCCATGACCTCCGCGCGCATGGTGGGGCGCGCCTTGGCATAGGCTTCGAGGGTCAGCAGGGAATCGCGGGTAATGGTCATGATCTGGTCCTGGAAAATCGATTTACCACGGGGGACACGGGGGGGCACGGGGAAAAAGAAGTACCCCAAGGCTAAGAGCGATACAAATGCGGTACTGGTATTTGCCCTCTCCGTGCGCCCCGTGTTCCCCGTGGTGAAAATGCCGTGATTCTGCTTACTCCAGCCCGTAGGCGATGCGCAGCAAGGTCAGCGGATGCTGCTTCTCTTTCCTGCCCGCCGCACCGGCGGCGTTCATGCCTTGCAGGATGGCGCGGCCGGCGATGGCGCAGTCGGAACTGATGTAGTCCGGCTCGTCTTCGGCCATGGCTCGGAATACCGGCTTGCCGATTTTCATCGACAGGTCGTAGTACTCCTCCTTGACGCCCCAGGTGCCGTCGTGGCCGGCGCAGCGCTCGACGGTATTCACCGTGGCGCCGGTCAGCTTGAGCATTTCCTCGGTTTTTTTGCCGACGTTCTGCACCCGCGAATGGCAGGGGATGTGGTACGAAACCTTGCCCAGCGGGATCTTGAAGTCGGTTTTCAGGAGTCCGTCCTTGTTGCGCAGCACGAAATATTCGAAGGGGTCGAACATCGCGGCCGAGACTTCCTTGCAGCGAACATCGTCGGCGAACAGCAGCGGGATTTCGCTCTTGAACATCAGGGTGCACGAAGGTACCGGCGTCATGATGGCGTAGCCGGCGCGGGCCAGGTCGTGCAGCAGCGGGATGTTGCGCTCCTTGTACTTCTCCACGGTTTCCAGGTCGCCGAGTTCGAGCTTGGGCATGCCGCAGCAGGTTTCGCCCTGCACCATGACATAGGGAATCTTGTTGTGGTCGAGCAGCTTCAGCAGGTCGTGGCCGATGCCCGGCTCGTTGTAATTCACATAGCAAGTCGAGAACACGGCGACCTTGCCCGGGCTCTTGGCGCCGTCTTGCACCGGATAGTTGTAGCTGGTGACGGCGTTGGCGCGAAAGTTCGCGCTGTTGAATTCGGGCAGATGGCGCTCGGCATGCACGCCCAGCACTTTTTGCAGCACGGCGCGGGCAGGGCCGAATGTGTTGGCGGCATTCACCACCTGGGCCACCACCGGGATCGAGGACAGGGTGCCGACCAGTTCGGTGGAGGTCAGCAGCTTGTCGCGGAATTTCATCTTGCCGGTCTTGTACTGGATCGCCTTGGCGCGCAGCATGGTGTGCGGAAAATCGAGATTCCACTCATGCGGCGGTACATAGGGGCACTTGGTCATGTAGCAGACGTCGCACAGGTAGCACTGGTCGACGACTTCCCAGAAGCTTGCCTTGGGCACACCAGCGGTTTCCGCATCGCCCGCCTCATCGATCAGGTCGAAGAGAGTAGGGAAGGCATTGCACAGCGAAACGCAACGGCGGCAACCGTGGCAGATATCGAAGATGCGTTCGAGTTCCTTCTCACAGGCGGCCTCGTCGTAGAACTCCGGGTTCTTCCAGTCGATGGCGTGGCGGGTGGGGGCTTCGAGATTTCCTTCGCGCATGGCAGGTCCGTGGATAAGAGGCAGCGGTTAGACGTGAGCTTCGGCCGAGCCGTGAAAGTCGGCGCTGGCGATACGGTGCCAGAAGACCAGAAAAAACTTGACCACGGCGAACACGGCGACACGGCGCAAAGCGTGAATCACGAATGCGCTTTTTGTTTCTCGCCGTGTCGCCGTGGTGAAAGTCCTTCCGGTTTCTTAGCTGTTCAAGCTGTCCAGCGTGCGCTGGAACTTGTTGGCGTGCGAGCGCTCGGCTTTGGCCAGGGTCTCGAACCAGTCGGCGATTTCGTCAAAACCTTCATCGCGCGCGGCTTTTGCCATGCCCGGGTACATGTCGGTGTATTCGTGCGTCTCGCCGGCAATCGCCGTCTTGAGGTTGGCCGAGGTCTCGCCGAAAGGCAGTCCGGTGGCCGGATCGCCACAGGTTTCAAGGTACTCGAGGTGGCCGTGGGCGTGGCCGGTCTCACCTTCGGCGGTGGAGCGGAATACGGCGGAAACGTCGTTATAGCCTTCAATGTCGGCCTTGTTCGCGAAATACAGATAACGGCGATTGGCCTGGGATTCGCCGGCAAACGCGGCCTTCAGATTGTCTTCGGTTTTTGATCCCTTGAGTTTCATCGTGATACTCCTCTGCGTTGGGTTGGGAGCGCCGCGCTTGCGCACGACCCCAAGTCATTGAGCGAAAAGCCCTTCGACCTGCTCTGACTTTAGCGGAGTATGCCAACAAGTTCTAATTGTATTTTTTGACCGAAGCGATAGATGCCGGCTATCAGATCAAACCGTCGCCCAAGTGCCCGGCAGATGGCAATCCAGCAGCGCCTGGCGGATTACGTCAATGGCCTTGTGGCGCGGGAAACTCGAGCGCCAGACCAGGCCGACACGCCGGCTCGGCGTCGGATCGGTGAATGGTTTGACCCGCAGCAGCGGATCGTCAGCGGGAATGCCGTCGACGCTGGAAGACGGCATCACCGTGACGCCGACGCCGGACGAGACCATGTGGCGGATGGTTTCCAGCGAGCTGCCTTCGAGCACTTGCGGCGATTCGTTCATGCTGGCGCGGGCACACAGGTCGAGCACCTGATCGCGGAAGCAGTTGCCGGCGCCCAGCATCAGCAGCGGCTCCTTGAGCAACTGTTCGGGGCGTAATGACTTCAGTTCCGCCCAGGGGTGGCCCACCGGAACCAGGGTACGGAAGGCTTCTTCATACACCGGCTGGGCGACAAGGCCCGGCTCTTCGACCGGCAGGGCCAGCACCAGCACGTCGAGTTCGGCGGACTTGAGCCGTTCCATGAGATTTTCGGTATAGCCCTCGGCGATGAACAGCGGCATTTGAGGCGCCAATGCCTTGACGCGCGGCACCAGCGCCGGCAGCAGCCAGGGGCCGATGGTGTAAATCACGCCCAGGCGCAGCGGTCCGACGAGCGGATCCTTGCCGGCAGCGGCGATTTCGCTGACACGAGCGGCAGCGGCCAGTACCCGTTCCGCCTGCTCGACAACCTGGGTGCCGATCGGCGTGGCGCGGACTTCACCCGAACCGCGCTCGAAGAGCACCACGCCGAGTTCTTCTTCGAGCTTCTTTACCGCCACGGACAGCGTCGGCTGCGACACATTGCACTTATCCGCCGCTCGTCCAAAGTGGTGCTCGCGAGCCAGGGCAGCGATGTAGCGGAGTTCGGTCAGGGTCATGGCGGAGTTCGGAAGGCGGTTGCGCTGCGACGATTTCGCACGAGACTATCACGACACGCGGATCGTCACCCGGCAGGACCTGAAACCCGCAGTTGAGCGCGACGCTCAGGGCCCTAGCGTTGGAAGCCTGAATCATTCCGTGCACTCGATGCAGGCCGGCGGCCGCGGCAATATCCAGCAGGGCCTGCAACATGCGCCGGGCCAAACCGTGGCAACGAAACCGAGGAAGCACCATCAGGGCGAATTCCGCCACGCCGTACTCGGCGACGTATTCGCCATGGCCCGCCAATTCGCCGTCCCGAGCAAGTGCCAGGACGGCAACCCGGCTCCGATGATCCAGCGCATCGATTCGCCGGAGAAGTGCCAGATTGTGCGCCTGGCCGTGGCCGAAGTGGCGCTGATAGAGTCCCTCGCGATCCATCGCCGCGAGAAAGCGCTCAACCCGGTCGCGATCGCTTGGAACCGCCGAACGGATGGGAAACTTCCGCCGGTTTGCGGCCCAGGCCTGGCGGATGCTCACGACACGAATCCGCTGACGAAGTCGACTGTGGCTTCGATGACCAGCCGGTCTTCCAGTACGCGGCGATGGCCCAGTCCCGATGTCTGCAACAGTCTCCCCCGCGGCCAGTTGCGGGCATGGCGCAGGCCTTCTCCCATTGCGACTTCGCGGTCTGCGGCGTCATGGATGACCAGAAGCGGCTGCTCGCCGCGCGCGCTTTCGGCTTCGAATTCGGACCAATTCATCCCAAAGCGACGCTCAATCCGGCGCCGGATGGCGGCGCGCAAGGCTTCCGGCCAGCGCAGCGCGGCGGCGATCCGCTGCGTGTGGTCGATCAGGCTGGCAGGCGGAGCGATCAGGACAGCACGCTCTATTTCGGGGCGCTGCGCCAATGCAATGCTCGCCATGGCGCCGCCGACCGAATGGCCGACGATCGCCCGTACCGGCCCGAGATGGTCGAGGAGGGCATTGAGCGCCTGCAGGATTTGCGGCAAGGACGATTCTCCGCCTCCGCTCATGCCGTGTCCCGGCGCGTCGTAAGCGACGACCGAGTAACCGCGCTTGAGCAGGGGGTCGATGAAGCCGCGCAGTTGCGTACCTCGCCCGCCCCATCCATGCACCAAAACCACTGCAGGATCACGGGCGCGACCCCAGCGCCAGGCGATCAAACGCCCGGCCATCAGGGGCACCGGCATCAGACTCGCTTCTTCCAGTGTCGCCAGTTCGGCATCCGAAAACGCATGGCGCGGCGGAGTCAGCAATTGGCGAACGGCCCGGTCGATCGCTCTGCCCGGAGCGAAGCGCCAAAGTACGCGATAGATCGAGCGCTGCCAGAAAAGGGCAGCCGAGAATTTAACAGTGCGAACGATCGTGCTATTAGTGGGCCAAAAAAAAGCCGACTTGAGATTCAATTCCATGACTACTCCTTCTTCTTCAAGACTGCGCAATCGCGGACCAGGCGATCGAAAGCGACGAGCGCCCGGCGGTCCGCGTCCGGTTCCTCAAACAGGCGACGGCTCTGCTGTGTCACCTGGTAAATGCCTTCCAGTTCAAAAACAAACTGGTCGATGTCGGTATCTGCACGCAAATCGCCCACCTCGACCGCCTTGGTTACCGTGTCGGCGAGTGTGCGCCGCAAGGCCAGCAAGCCGATCTTGACCTCTTCGCGCAGCGGGCCGGGCTGGTCGTCGAACTCGGCAGCCGCGGCATTCATCACGCAGCCGCCAGGCAAATTGGCCACTCGGGTCCAGTTCAGCCAGTTGACGATGATGGCGCGCAATCTCGCCAAACCGCGCGGCTGCCTGAAGGCCGGGCGCAATACGATCTCGGCGAAGCGCAACTGCGATTCGCGCAAGACGGCCAACTGCAACTCCTCCTTGGATCCGAAGTGCGCGAACAAACCACTCTTTGACATACGCGCACGTTCGGCCAGTGCACCGATGCTGAGTCCGCCGACGCCGACACAACTCGCCATCGAGAAAGCCTCGTCAAGAATCGCCTGCCGTGTCTCTTCACCTTTGCCCATAGGCTCATTTATAGTACGATCGTTCGTTTTAGTCAAGTGGATTTTCTCTGCTTGCCTCTTGTCTTGCTTGCCTGAATCTCTTGTTTTTGCCGCGGGCAAAGGATGGGGAGCGAACACACGATGCCAATGATTTTTTTTGGATAGTGTTCGCTTGACCCGGCGCGCGCCATTGGTGAGTGTCGAATGGGTCGATGCGGCGGCGAGAAATCAGGATTGACCGAGTCGATGCGGTCGCGGATACTCGCCCGCTTTCAGGGCAGAACGGCGGTCTCGGTGTGCTCGGCACCGCGCTGTTGCGCGTGTTTTGATAGCTTTGATTTGCATACAGAGGGTTGCATGAGCCAAGTGTTGATGCCGGGGAGAGATGTTTGACCGCGGAACTTGGTGAGCGAAAGTCAGGCTTGGCGGCGATGTCCGTCGCGGCGATGGGTGTGGTCTATGGCGACATAGGCACCAGTCCGCTCTACACCATGAGGGAAGTCTTCTCCAGCGGCCATCACCCGGTACCGGTGACGCCGGACAACGTGCTTGGCATTCTCTCGCTGGTGTTCTGGGCGATGACCATCACCGTCTCGCTCAAGTATGTCGTATTCATTACGCGCGCCGACAACAAGGGCGAGGGCGGGATCATGGCCTTGACCTCGCTGGCATTGCGTACCGGGCGCCTGCAGCCGAACATGGTTTGGCTGCTTTCGGTGTTGGGCATGCTGGGTGCTGCGCTGTTTTACGGCGACGCCGTGATCACGCCGGCCTTGTCGGTGCTGTCGGCGGTTGAAGGCCTGGAAGTCGCCACACCTGCTTTCAAGCCCTATGTCGTGCCAGTTGCCGTGGTGATCCTGATCGGACTGTTCGCCTTTCAGCGCAGCGGCACAGCCAGCGTGGCTGCACTATTCGGGCCAATCATGCTGTTCTGGTTTGCCACGCTGGGCGGGCTTGGCGTCTGGAACATCATCAAGCACCCGGCGGTGATTGCCGCGATCAATCCCTGGTACGGGTTCCAGTTTTTCGTCACCAACACGAGCCTGGCCTTCCTTTCGCTCGGTGCGGTGGTGCTTGCCATCACCGGTGGCGAGGCGCTTTATGCCGACATGGGTCATTTCGGTCGACGTCCCATCAAATGGGCGTGGCTGGTGTATGTATTCCCGGCGCTCTACCTCAATTATCTTGGCCAGGGCGCCTTGATTCTCGATAATCCACAGGCCATCCAGAACCCGTTCTTTCGTTCGGTGCCCGAGGTTTTGCTCTATCCGCTGGTGGGGCTCGCTACCGTGGCCACAATCATTGCTTCGCAGGCGGTGATTTCCGGCGCCTTCTCACTGACCAGCCAGGCGATTCAGCTGGGTTACTGCCCGCGCGTGCTGATCAAGTTCACCTCAGAACGGGAAAAGGGACAGATCTATATTCCCAACATCAACTGGTTGCTGCTGATCGCGGTGCTCGCACTGGTGTTGTTGTTTCGATCGTCATCCAATCTGGCCTCGGCCTACGGCATCGCCGTGACACTGACGATGATGATCGACACCGTGCTGGCCTTTGTCGTGGTGCGCGCGCTCTGGGGCTGGCATTGGGCTTGGGCAGTTCTGTTCCTTTCGTTTTTTGTCGTGGTGGACTTTGCCTTTTTCTCGGCCAACATCGTCAAGGTCTTCGACGGCGGCTGGTTCCCGCTGGTGCTGGGCGGTCTGATCTTCACGCTGCTCGCGACCTGGCGGCGTGGTCGGTCGATGCTCTATGAAAAACTCAAGCAGGACTCGATTCCGCTTGATGCCTTCATTCGCAGCCTGGCCTATGGCGGTCCGCACCGCATTGAAGGCATGGGCGTGTTCATGACGGCGGACGCGGAAGGCGTGCCGCGCGCGATGCTTCACAACTTGCTGCACAACAAGGTGCTGCACAACACGGTGGTACTGCTCAATGTCAACGTCGAGGACGTACCGCACGTGCCTGAAAGCGAGCGCATCACGGTGCACACCTTGCCGGAAGGATTTTTCAAGGTGATGGTGCGCTACGGCTTCAAGGACGATCCGGACATCCCGCAAGCGCTGTCGCAATGCGCAGCTTACGGGCTCGACTACCAGGTCATGGAAACCTCGTTCTATCTCGGGCGCGAGACCATCGTGCCGCGCGCCCGAGTGAGTCGCATGCCGCGCTGGCGGCAAAAACTGTTCACTTTCATGTTCCGCAATGCCGAGTCGGCAACGACCTATTTCAAGATTCCCACCAACCGTGTGGTTGAACTTGGTACGCAGGTCGAACTCTAGCCGGCGGTACTTGTCGGAAGTCAGCCACGCGCGTTGCGGGAGCCGCCCGATTCTGATCAAGGCAATCAGGGGCGGCGCCAGCCAGTACCCCTACAGTAGCCGCCGATAGCGAAAGTGTACGAGTCTGTGCAGCGGCCGCCGTCCCGCCAGCGCCGACTTTCAGCGCGGATGCGCGGGCTCGATCAGCCCCATCGGTTTGACGGGCCACGGAATTGCAAATGCGCGGACCTTGGTCACGTTGTCCGCAGCCGCGGCAAGTCTGAAACGCGCTGCCCGGCTTCGGTTACTCTTCAAGCAATTGCTTACCCGACCCGATACGCGCGAGCTTCTCCTTTGACGCGCGCCGCCACATGACAGATACCGCTTCAACGCCGCCCGCCGTCTCGCCTCCTGCTGCCGTCACGCCCCGTTTCGTCACCGGCTCGTTGATGCGCCATGTCGCAGTGATGGCGAGTACGGGCGCGGTGGGGCTGGTCGCGGTGTTTCTTGTCGATCTGATCAACCTGTTCTACATCTCCTTGCTCGGCCAGCAGCCGGTGGCGGCAGCAGTCGGCTTCGCCGGCGTGGTGGCGTTTTTTCAGATTTCCTACTGCATCGGCGTGATGATCGCCATCGGTGCCGTGGTCTCGCGTGCGATCGGCGCCGGCCAGGAGAACGAGGCGCGGCGTTTGGCGACGGCCAGCCTGGTGCTGATGGCGGCCAGCTGTGCGCTGGTGGCGGCGACCACGTTTGTGTTTCTTGAAGAGATTCTCGACCTGCTGGGCGCGACCGGCGAGACTCGCCGTCAGGCCTTGGGCTACCTGCAGATTACTCAGTTGGCGATGCCCTTTCTCGGCGTCGGTATGGGCAGCGCGGCGATACTGCGAGCAATGGGCGATGCACGCCGGGCGATGAGCGTGACCCTGAGCGGGGCCGTGGTCACGGCGATTCTCGATCCTGTCCTGATCTTCGGCTTGCAACTCGATCTCAAGGGTGCCGCGATTGCCGCCGTCATGGCGCGGATGGCAATGACCGGCGTCGGACTCTACGGCTGCATGCGCATTTACCATCTGCTCGGTCGCTTCGAAGCCGCCAGCTTTGTCGCCGATGCCCGGCGCCTCGGTCAGGTGGCCGGCCCGTCGATACTGGCCAATCTGGCCACGCCTTTCGGTGCCGCCTTCATCACCCATTTCATGGCCCAGTTCGGCACTGCCGCGGTGGCGGGATTGGCCACCATCGATCGACTGGTGCCGGTGGCCTTCGGCCTGCTGTATGCGCTCAGCGGCGCGGTGGGGCCTATCATCGGCCAGAATTTCGGCGCGCAGCGGATCGACCGCGTACGCCAGACGTTGCGTGAAAGCCTGCGTTTCATGGCGCTTGCGGTAGGCGCCGCATGGCTGGTGCTGGCGCTTGGCCAGCAGGCGATCATTTTTGCCTTTTCCGCCCCCGGACTGTCGGCGGAACTGATTTCCCTGTTTTGTACCCTGCTGGCGGGAAGCTTCTTTTTTCTCGGCGCGCTGTTTGTCGCCAACGCCGCGTTCAACAATCTCGGTTATCCGCTCTACTCGACCGGCTTCAACTGGGCTCGGGCCACACTGGGCACGATCCCTTTTGCCTACGTCGGTTCGCACTACGGCGCCGCCGGCGTCTTGGTCGGCCCGGCCATCGGCGGCGTGATCTTCGGATCGCTGGCAATGATCACCGCGTTTCGCATCACCCGGCGCCTGGCTGCCAACGGTACTGCCGCGTCAGCCAGGCGGGGTGAAGCGGCCTGAGCGCGGCAAGGCGCCGGCGCGACCCGGCATTGTGTGCCCGCGCCGCACGATGGGCTGTGCGTTGATGTCGCTTGGCTTAGAATCAGTGCCATGAACGCCATGCTCACACTGATCATGCTGCATGGATCTCGCGGCTGCTACAAGGGGCTGTTGCCATTGGCGCAGACTCTTGCGGATCGACTCGCTCTCGGTGCGGCAGGGGCAATGATGCGTAGCGCAGTGCGACCAGTGGATTGCCTTTGCGCCGAGCCAATCGGCGGCGGAATATGCGCCGATGATTGAACGACTCGATCCGCGGCGCGTCCTCGCCATCCGCAAGGCGGGCTACCTGTTGTTCATGCTGCCACCGGCCCTGATGCCAATCAGCTGGTGGCTCGGTGGTGCGACCGGGCTGCCCGACCTGATGGCCTGGTATCCCTTGCTGTGGATTTTCGTTTTGATTCCGCTGCTGGATTACGCCATCGGCCGCGATACGGCAAACCCCGACGAGGTGAGCGAAACGCCGGTATTGCAGCGACAAGTCTATTTCCGCCTGCTGACCCTGCTGGCGGTACCGATTCAGGTCGTGCTGCTGATCTGGGCGTGCTGGATCTTCGTCCATGGCGAAATGGGATTCTGGGGCCGCCTGGGCTGGCTGGTGTCGATGGGCGTGGTCTCGGGCATCAATGCCATCAATGTCGCGCACGAGCTGATTCATCGTCATGGCCGTCTCGAACCATGGGCCGGCGGCGTGCTGCTGTCGCTGGTGGGATACGGCGGCTTCAAGGTCGAGCATGTGCGCGGCCACCATGTGCATGTTTCAACGCCGGAGGATGCTTCTTCAGCGCGCTACGGGCAATCGATCTACGAATTCCTGCCACATGCCTGGAAATGGAATTTTCTCAACGCCTGGCGACTGGAGGCGGAACGCCTGCACCGGCGCGGACTGCCAGCCTTGCATTGGCGCAACGAGTTGATCTGGTGGTATGGACTGAGCCTTGGCATCGCCGCCACCATGACATGGGCCTTCGGCTGGCTCGGCCTGCTGTTCTTCGCCGGACAGGGTTTTGTCGCGTTTACCGAGCTGGAAATCATCAACTACATCGAGCATTACGGCCTGCATCGGCGTCGACTCGCCGACGGGCGCTTCGAGCGCACCACTCACCAACACTCGTGGAACAGCAGTTACATGGTGACCAATCTGTTTCTGTTCCAGTTGCAGCGCCATTCCGATCACCACGCGCATCCGGCGCGCCGCTATCAGGTCCTGCGCCATTTCGACGACAGCCCGCAATTGCCCGGCGGCTATGCCGCCATGATGCTGCTGGCTCTGGTGCCGTCCTTGTGGCGGCGGGTGATGAACCCGCGGGTCGAGGCGTATTACCGTGACGCTCCGGAACAACTGGTGGCGGCGAGCCAATAGCCAGTCAGTTTGAAAATCTCCACCACGGAGTACACGGAGGTCACGGAGAAATCAAACTCAAAGACATGTCCGCTTGTCTCTGTGACCTCCGTGTACTCCGTGGTGATCATATAGATTTGCCCTCAGTTTCTCGAAAACCGGCCACTGGATATCACTCCAGGCTCGGCGCCCAATGGAGATCAATGACATGGATATTCTGCGCACTCCCGAAAACTGCTTTGCCAATCTGCCGGGCTATGCGTTTGCTCCCAACTACCTGGACGATCTTTCCGGATTCGAGGGCCTGCGGGTGCACTATCTCGATGAAGGCGCGCGCGATTCCGATCAGGTGTTTCTCTGCCTGCACGGCCAGCCGACCTGGAGCTATCTTTACCGCAAGATGATTCCGCATTTTGTCGCTGCCGGCGGGCGTGTGGTGGCGCCGGACATGCTGGGTTTCGGGCGCTCCGACAAGCCGCAAGACGAAAGTTTCTACAGCTTCAGCCGGCATCGCGAAATGCTGCTGGCCCTGGTAGAAAGGCTCGATCTGCAGAACATCACGTTGGTGGTGCAGGACTGGGGCGGCTTGCTCGGCCTCACCCTGCCGCTGGAAGCCGCGCCGCGCTACACGCGCCTGATCATCATGAATACGGCATTGGGAACCGGTGACGTCCCGCTCGGCGAAGGCTTTTTGCAATGGCGCGCCTACGCCAACAGTCAGCCGGACCTCGACGTCGCCAAGCTGATGGCGCGCAGCTGTCCGCAACTGAGCCCAGGCGAAGCCGCGGCCTATGGCGCGCCCTTTCCCGATGCGAGCTACAAGGCGGGGGTGCGGCGTTTTCCGAATCTGGTGCCCGACCACGTCGATGCCGATGGTGCCGCGATTTCACGCGCGGCGCGCGACTGGTGGGGCGCCCAATGGAAGGGACGCAGTTTCATGGCGGTGGGTGCCACCGATCCGGTGCTCGGACTCGCGGTGATGAAGGGCATGCGCGGCCTGATTCGAGGCTGTCCCGAGCCCTTCGTTCATCCCGTGGCCGGTCATTTCGTGCAGGAATGGGGCGACGAAATCGCGCCCCGGGCGCTGGCCGAATTTGCGCGTCCGATCGGCACCGAATAAAGCGGAAGATCTCGTGACGACGTCAGGCGAGGGCGAGCAATTCGGCCGTGCTTCGATGTCGGCCCGGCGGGGGCGATAATGCCGGAGATGTCCGCTGCCCTGCCCACTTTGATCCAGGCGCTGCTCGATCCTCGCTGCTACGCGCATGTGGCGGAGCGCGTCGAACTGGTCGAGACGCATGCCTCGTGGCTGCTGCTGGCCGGCGAATTTGCCTACAAGATCAAGAAATCCATCACCCTGCCGTTTCTCGACTATGGCAGCCTGGAGCAACGCGAGAACTTCTGCCGCGCCGAGCTGAGGCTGAACCGGCGTCTCGCTGCCGATCTGTATCTCGATGTGCTGCCAATCGGCGGCACGCCGGAGCGGCCGCGCCTCGGTGAGACGCCCGCCATCGAATGGGCGGTGCGCATGCGGCGCTTCGATGAGCGCGGCCGCCTCGATCACCTTGCCGCGCGCGGTGAGTTGCAGCCGGCCCATCTCACCCGGCTTGCCGCCACGCTTTGTGCATTTCAGCAGGCGGCGGCGGTGGCCGCGCCCGATACGCGCTTCGGCGCGCCGCAACAGGTGCTGGCGGCGGCCCGGGAGAATTTTGTCGAACTGCGCCAGATCTTGCCGCCCGAGGATCAGCCACAGGTCGAGGCCCTGGCGCGGTGGACGGATGAGGAATTCGCCCACCGCGCCGCCGACTTCGCCGCGCGCAAGAGCGGCGGTTTCGTGCGTGAAGGACATGGCGATCTGCACCTGGGAAATCTGGTGCTGATCGATGGGCGGGTGGTGCCTTTCGATTGCATCGAATTCAACGAGGATTTCCGCTGGAATGATCCGGCCAGCGAGATCGCCTTTGTCTGGATCGACCTGCTGGACCATGGCCGGCCGGGACTTGCCGCATGGTTCTTGAATGCCTGGCTGGAGCAGGGCGGCGATTTCCAGGCCCTGGCGGTGCTGCGCTTCTACGCCGTGTACCGTGCCGTGGTGCGCGCCAAGGTCGCTGCCTTGCGCGCGCGGCAGGAAGACCCGAAGCCGGGTGCAGCGGAACTTGATGTGGCGCGCGAATACTTGCGACTCGGGCAGAGAATCGCCGTACCACCAGCGCCGACTTTTACCCTGACCTGCGGCCTGTCCGGTTCGGGCAAGACCACGGCCAGCTCGGCTCGGCTGCTGGACCCGGCGCTGGCCGAGGCGGGCAGCATGGTGCGCCTGCGCTCGGATGTGGAGCGCAAGCGTTTGTTTGGTCTGGCGCCGCATGCTAACAGCGGCTCCAGGCCTGACGACGGCATTTACACCGCCGAGGCGACGACGCAGACTTATGCGCGGCTGCGCGCTTTGGCCCGGGGACTTCTTGACGCCGGCTGGTCGGTGATCGTCGATGCCGCCTTTTTGCGGCGCGAGGAACGCGTGGATTTTCGCGCCCTGGCCGCGGAGCGCGGCGCCGGCTTTCAAATTCTGCTCACCGAAGCACCGATGGACGTGTTGCGTCAGCGCATCATCACGCGTCAGGGTGACGCATCGGAGGCGACGCTGGCGGTGCTTGAAAAGCAGCAGGTTTGGTTCGAAGCGCTCGTTGGCGATGAAAAGAAATTCGTCATCGGCCATGAGCCGAAGGGGTGAAGCGTGTTCTCGCCACTCGAGCGCGCCTGGGCGTCAAGGGCAAGTCTTGTCTCGCCACGCGGTTCCGGCTAGTCTTCGGTCTGCATTCATTGCCAGCGGAGTCTTCGTGAAGGCCACACCCGGATTTTGTATCCTGTTCGCAATCTTGCTGCTGACGCAGTTCAGTGCGCGCGCGGCTGACCAGGATCCTCCGCCAGCCGACAAGCAAAGCCAGCAAGTGGAGCAGGCGCGGATCGCCGCCGAGAAGCGCAAGGCCGAAGAGGAGCGCAGGCGCGAGGAGATCGATCGACTGGCCAATGAGGCTGAAGAGGATCGCAAGCAAAAGGCGATTCGCCTTGACCGGGAAAAGAAGCTGAAGGAACAGCAGCGGCAGCAGGCGGATCTCGATCGGTTTACGGTGCGCTGCCGGCTGAAGCCGGTCATGACGGATGCCGAGATCGCCAGGTGCAAATGATTCGCCGGTGGCACGGCAGATAGAAAGAGCGCCGCCGCCGCGCACCTGATCGAGCGAAAGCGGCCTACTTCGAGCCATTGTCGGCAATCCGGGAACGCAGCCTTTCCAGCCCCTGTCGAAAAGCCTCGGCATCGCCGTGGTCGAAGAACGTCGGGTAGCGATCGTGCGCGGCCTGGATTCTTCGTGCATGCTTGATCGGACACCAGTATTGCTCGGTGCGGGCGGCCACCTCGCAGGTATAGGCGGCAATGCCGTTGCCGTAGGAGCAATAAAAGCAGTTGAATTTTTCGATCAGGTTCAGATAGGGCAGTTCGGCGCGATCGAATACCAGATACTCGGCGCGGCGTACCCTCGGTATGCGGTAGATGGGGAAGCAAACAGCCTGATACAGCGTGACGAACAGGTCCATCACCAGAAATGGAATCCAGCCGGCATAGATGAGCGGGGCCGTCAGCGCCACCAGCGGGCGCGTGCGGCGCAAAAAACCGAACAAGCCCAGCTTGTAGCGACGCTGCTGGCTCAGAAGATCTTCGGCGAGTTGCGCGCGCTTTTGCGCGAAATCATCGCGCGCCTTGCGGTACTCGTTTTCGAGTTCGTCCTGCAGTGTCTTGATGCGGGCCAGCAGTTCGTCAATGGTGGTTGCCATGGCAGTTCCGGTAAGCGTTTCCCCCGCAACGAGGCGTCGGCGGGTCAGGAAGCCGGGATGTCGCCGGCACACGATTCCAATGTAACAGGGTGCGATTCAAGCCGCCAAAAGAAACGGGCGCCCAATGAGGGCGCCCGCTGCAATGCACCGCTTGAGCCGCGGCCGGCTTTTCTTACTGACTCAGGTAGTCGGTGACCGCTACCCAACGACCGTTCTGGATCTGGCCGACCTTGGACTTGTCGTTGCCCAGATGCTGGGTCGCCGAGAACTTGTACTCGGGGCTGCCGAACATGTCACGCGAGAACGTGGTGCTTTCCAGGACCTTGATGAAACTGTCGGTGGTCAGCTTCGGGCCGGTCTTCTTCGCCGTCTGCATGAACATGTCCATCGCCACGTAGCCGTAGGCCGAGAACAGGCCAGGTTCTTCGTTGAACTTGGCTTTGTAGGCGGCGAACCAGTCGCGCAGGTTCTTCGATGAATCATCCGAGTAGGGCACGGCCACCTGATGCATGGCGAACAGGCCGTCCATGGCCTTGCCGCCGAGCTTGTGGATCAGGTCGGTGTAGGCCGCAGAAGAGCCGATGAAATGCGGATTCCAGCCGAGCTTCCTGGCGGTGCCGATGGTGCCGATGGTTTCGCGGATGATGGTGCCGAGCACCACGGTATCGCAGCCCGAGCTTTTCATCTTGGCGACCTGGGCGGAGAAGTCGGTGGCACCGCGCTTGAAGGACGTCACTTCAGCGAAACTCATGTTGATGTCCTTGAGTCCATCCTCGGCGCCCTTCAGCACTTCGGTACCGAAGTCGTCATCCTGGTAGATGGCGCAGAACTTCTTTGCGCCCTGCTCCTTTACCATCCATTTCACGCCGATGCGGATCTGGTTGTAGTAGGGCGCGGCAAAGGAGAACTTCAGCTTTTCCAGCGGTTCGTACATCTGGCGCGCCGCCGTGAGCGGGAAGAGATTCATCACGCCCTTGTCGAACAGCGTCGGAAAGGTGGCCAGATTGACCGCGGTGCCGATGGTGCCGACCATGGCGAAGAGCTTGTCCTGCTGCACCATTTTCTGTGCCGCGAGCATGCCTTTCTTGGGATCATAGCCGCTGTCCTCGGCGATGAACTTGACCTTGCGGCCATGAATGCCGCCTGCCTCGTTGACCTCGTCGACCCGCATCTGCATGCCGAAGCGCAAGGCCTTGCCGAAGCCGGCCAGAGGGCCGGACAGGTCCTGAATGGTGCCGATGACGATTTCGTTCTTGCTGACGCCCATCTGCTCGGCGGCGAGCGCCGTGGTGCCGGCGCCGACTCCTGTTGCCGCGAGTACTGCGACTGCCAGTTTGGTATAGCCTTTCATTGTTCTCTCCTCGGTTTTTCTACTGGTTAAAACACGTCTCGCAATCGATCTATTCGTTGTACATCGAATCAATCAATTCGGCATATTTCTGGCTGACTAGCTTACGCTTTAGTTTCATGGTCGGGGTCAACTCCTCGTCCTCGGCGCCGAGCTTCTTCTCCAGCAGGCGAAACTTCTTGATCTGCTCGACACGGGCAAACTCGTGGTTGACGCGCTCGATCTCGCCGCCGATCAGTTTCTGCACTTCATCCGAGCGCGTCAGGCTGGCGTAGTTGGAGAAGGGCACGTCGTGATCCTGCGCGTACTTTTCGACGTTCTCCTGGTCGATCATGATCAGGCAGGTGAGGTAGGGCCGCGCATCGCCGATGACCACGGCATCGGTGACATAGGGCGAGAACTTGATCTGGTTCTCCAACTCGGACGGAGTGATGTTCTTGCCGCCGGCGGTAATTATGATGTCCTTGAGGCGATCGGAGATGCGATAGAAGCCGTCCTCATCGACGCTGCCGACGTCGCCGGTATGCAGCCAGCCGTCGGCATCGATCGTCTCTGCCGTCTTCTCCGGCTGGTTGAGGTAGCCCATGAAGACATTCGGGCCGCGCACCAGGATTTCACCTTCGTCCGAGAGCCGGATTTCGCCGGGCGTTCCCGGAATCCCGATGGATCCCGGCTTGATCCGGGCAACCGTGGTGCCGATGGCGACGCTGCTGGTTTCGGTCATGCCCCAGACCTCCAGCATGGGCACGCCGAGCGCCATGTACCAGCGCACCAGGTCGGGTGAGATGGGCGCCGCGCCGGTAATCAGCATGCGGCTGCGATGGATGCCGATGACCTTGCGCACGGTGTTCAGCACCAGTACCCGTGCCAGCCAGTGGGCGAAGTCCAGCCCGTTGCCGGTGGCTTGTCCGGCTTCGTAGCGCCGCACCTTCTCCAGGCCGATGCCGATGGCGATTTTGTAGGCCCAGCGCTCGAAGGCATTCGATTCCTTGAGCGTGATGCTGACGCCTGAATAGAATTTTTCCCAGACGCGCGGCACGGCGCCGAACACCGTGGGTGCGATTTCACGCACGTTCTCCGGGACAGTCTCGGGGTTCTCGACAAAATTCAGTTTGGTGCCGGTGTACAGCGAAAAGTAGGCGCCGCTGACGCGTTCGGCGACATGGCACAGCGGCAGGAAGCACATGCGCTCGTCGTCCTCGTTCTGCGCCGTGGCCCGGTTGAAGCCGCGCACCGCCTGCAGGATGTTGTCGTGCGAGATCATCGCACCCTTGGGCCGGCCGGTGGTGCCCGAGGTGTAGATCAGGATCGCCAGTTCGGCGGACTTGCGCGTGCCGATTCGCTCGCGCCACTCGGCATCGGCTGCCGCGGCACCGAGTCGGCTGCTTCGCTTGCGGCCCATCTCGCGCAGTTCGGCGAGGCTGATCACCTGGTCGTCGTCGAGGTCGCGCAGACCGCCCATGTCCCAGACGATGATCTTGCGCAAGGCCGGCAGGCGCTCGCGCACTTCGAGGGCCTTGTCGAGCTGTTCGTCGTCCTCGACGAAGAGCAGTACCGAGTTGGAGTCTTGCGTCAGGTACTCAACCTGGCTCGCGGCATCGGTGGGATAGATGCCGGAGCTGATACCGCCGCAGGAAAGAATCGCCAGGTCGGAGAACAGCCATTCCTGGCGCGTGTTGCCCAGCACCGACGCGGTTTCGCCAGCGGCGAAGCCGAGCTCGATCAAGCCCGCGCCGACTTCGCGCACGATCTGGCCGACCTCGTTCCAGGACAGGCTTTGCCACAGCCCATATTCTTTCTGACGGAAAAGCGTCAAATCGCCGCGCTGGGCCACGGCGTTCCAGAACATTTCGGGCAGGTTGTCGCCAGGAACGATCACGCGCTCCTCGCTCCAGAAGCGCTTGCCGTCAAGCTGCCACATCGAAAGCTCCAGCATTCACGCGCATTATCTCCATTGCTTTTTCTTCTTCCATCGCCGCCCCTCGCGCACGCCGTCATCCTTGACGCCGAGATAGAACTCCTTGATGTCGTCTTTTTCACGCAGCGCGGCGCAGGTGTCGTGCATCACGATGCGGCCAATCTCCAGCACGTAGCCGTAGTCGGCGTATTTCAATGCGATATGCGCATTCTGTTCGACCACCAGCAGCGTCACGCCACGCTCGCGGTTGATGCGCACGACGATCTCGAAAATTTCTTTTGTCAGTTTGGGCGACAGGCCCAGGCTGGGTTCGTCGAGCAGCATCATCGTCGGCTTGGCCAGCAGCGCCCGGCTGATCGAAAGCATCTGCTGCTGCCCGCCCGAAAGCAGGCCTGCCGGCTGGCTGCTGCGCTCCTTGAGAATAGGGAAATAGGCGTAGACGTCTTCGATATCCTTCGCTACGGCGTCCTTGTCGGACGAAGGCCGCGTGTAGGCGCCCATCAGCAGATTCTCGCGCACCGTCAGCAGAGGAAAAATCTCGCGACCTTCCGGTACATGCACCAGTCCCTGGCGGACGATCCAGGCGGGATCGCGGCCTTCCAGCTTGTTGCCCTTGAAAACCAGGCTGCCCTTTTGCGGATCGAGAATTCCGGAAATGGTTTTCAGGATGGTTGTCTTGCCGGCGCCGTTAGAGCCGAGCACGGTAACGATGGACCCTGCCTCGACGCCAAGCGACACCCCGCGGATAGCCTTCACCGCGCCGTAGGACGCCTCGACATTGTTGAGTTGAAGGATAGGCTCAGCCATGTCCTGCCAATCCTTCAACCACGGCGCGCACGGCGAC